>NZ_LIQQ01000345.1 GCF_001418565.1 Streptomyces graminilatus
GACGCGGGGGACGCGGGGGACGCGGGGGACGAGGGCTACTCGGACGCCGCCGCCGCGCGCGCCTGACGGCGGCCCTCCGCCGCCGACCGGAGCACGCCGGCGCCCGCGACGAGGAAGCCGACGCCCATGAGCATGCTCAAGCCGAACATGAACGTCGGGAATGGCCTCGTCCCGAGGAGGAATGGGGCCACGGTGACCAAAGTGGCCACCGCGCCGACGAAGAACACGATGGCACCGACACGGATCAGCCGATCTCCGGCCGCGGCGGAATTCGTTTGGGTTTTGTCACGCACTCGACCAGGGTAGTTCCCTGCCCGAAGGAACAACCCACTACGTCTTGTCACCGGCCCGCGGACCATTAGCCTTGGTTCCGGCGGGTCACACGACCCGCCCCAGTGCTATCAAGACCCGTTTTCCCACCAGCAGTTCAGAGCGGTTCCGAGAGGTTCCCAGAGGTTCACAGCGGTTCCCAGCAGTTCGTAGCAGATTCAAACAGTCCGACGCAGTTCGCAGCATCCCGATGCGGTCCGAAGCAGTTTTCCGACGAGTACGAGGACGAGGAACAGACGTGCCCACCGGCAAGGTCAAGTGGTTCAACAGCGAGAAGGGCTTCGGCTTTCTCTCCCGTGATGACGGCGGTGACGTCTTCGTCCATTCCTCGGTCCTGCCCACCGGAGTCGATTCCCTCAAGCCGGGCCAGCGGGTGGAGTTCGGAGTTGTCGCCGGCCAACGCGGTGACCAGGCACTTTCGGTCGTGATCCTGGACCCGACCCCGTCGGTCGCGGCGGCACAGCGCAAGAAGCCCGACGAACTGGCCTCCATCGTCCAGGACTTGACCACCGTCCTGGAGAACATCACGCCCATGCTGGAGCGGGGCCGCTACCCCGAGAAGACCTCGGGCGCGAAGATCGCGGGCCTGCTGCGCGCGGTCGCCGACCAGTTGGACGTGTAGGGCATTTCCGCGGATTTCCCGGGATTACCGCGGGAAATCCAGTGCGTTCGGGCCGAGGGGCGGTACCAGTCCCTCGGCCGCCGCGCGGGTCAGCAGCCCCCGGACCGCCGCGTAGCCGTCCTCGCCGAGGTCGGCGGTGAACTCGTTGACGTACAGCCCGATGTGCTGGTCGGCGACGCCCGGGTCCATCTCCTGGGCGTGCTCCAGGACATAGGCCCTGGAGGCCTCAGGATCGTCCCAGGCGGCTTGTACGGACGTCCGGGCCGCTCGGGCCAGCAGTTCCAGTGTCCGCGCTCCCAGCGACCGCTTGGCGATGATCGCGCCGAGCGGGATCGGCAGCCCGGTCGTCGCCTCCCAGTGCTCGCCCATGTCCGCGAGCCTGTGCAGCCCGTAGTTCTGGTACGTGAAGCGCGCCTCGTGGATGACCAGTCCCGCGTCGACCTTCCCGTCCCGCACGGCGGGCATGATCTCGTGGAACGGCATCACGACCACCTCCCCCACCCCGCCGGGCACCGTGTCCGCCGCCCAGAGCCGGAACAGCAGATACGCCGTCGACCGCTCGCTCGGCACCGCGACCGTACGCCCGGTCAGATCGGCCCCCGCCTCCCGCGTCAGCACCAGCGGGCCGCAGCCCCGGCCCAGGGCGCCCCCGCAGGGCAGCAGCGCGTACTCGTCGAGGACGTACGGCAGCACGGCGTACGACACCTTCAGCACGTCGAACTCGCCGCGCTCGGCCATGCCGTTGGTGATGTCGATGTCCGCGAACGTCACGTCGAGCGCGGGCGCGCCCGGCACCCGGCCGTGCGCCCAGGCGTCGAAGACGAAGGTGTCGTTCGGGCAGGGCGAGTAGGCGATCCGCAGTTCCCCGGGCCCGTCAGGGCTCATACGGGTGTTCAGGTCGGGGTTCAGGTCGGCGCTCAGGTCAGGGTTCATGTCGGTACTCATGTCGGTTCCAACTCTCCAGTGCCGGTGCGAGCTTCCCGAAGGCCTCCGTCAGGGCCGTGAGCGCGTCGCCGATGCGCCAGGCGGCGCGGTCGCGGGGGCCGACGGGGTTGGACACGGCGCGGATCTCCAGCACCGGCACACCGTGCGCGGCGGCGGCCTCGGCGACGCCGAAGCCCTCCATCGCCTCGGCCAGCGCACCCGGGTGCCGGGCGCGCAGCTCGGCGGCGCGTTCGGCGCTGCCGGTGACGGTGGAGACGGTCAGTACGGTGCCGGCGCGGGCTCCGATCGCGGCCGTGACCTCTCGTACGAGTGATTTCGGCGGGCTGTGGGTGACGGCGCCGAAGCCGAGTGCGGTGACCGGGACGAAGCCCTCCGGGGTCTCCGCGCCCAGGTCCGCGACGGTGATCTCGTCGGCGACGACCAGTGAGCCGACCGGCGCCTCTGGCTGGAAACCGCCGGCGATGCCCGCCGAGACGACCAGGTCGTACGGGGTGCCACGGAGCGCGGCCGTGGTGAGCGCCGAGGCGACGCACGCGGCGGAGGCGGCGGGGCCGACCCCCACGGCGATGATGTCGAACGGCACGCCGTCAGCAACATCGCCGGAATCGACAGAATCGACGGAATTGGCGGAATCGGGGACATCGACAGAAGCGGCGACATCGGCGACATCGGTGGCGTCGAGGGCCTGGGTACCGGTCGCCTCGAACGCCTGTGCCACCGCGGCCCGTTCTGCGGGTACCGCGGTGGCTACGAGGACTCGTACCCCTGAGGTGGTCAGGAGTCCTTCTTCAGCCGGAACGACCAGATGCCCGCCACGTTGCCCTCGCCCTCCTTGACGGAGACGAGCGTCGAGTTCCCCTGGGCGCCGTACTGGGCGTTGAAGAACACGCTGCCCGGGATGGTGCGGTAGGTCTTCTTGCTGGAGTCGGTCAGCGGGTTGCCGTTCAGCAGGATCGTCCAGCCCTTGTCGGCGATCTTCGGGTCGACACCGAAGCGCACGCTCTCGTCCGGGTCGACCTTGATGCTCTTGAGGTCCGCGTCCTTGGCGATGTCCTTCTTGAGGCACTCGGCCACCTGGGCCACCGTCAGCGCCTTGCCGTCACCGTCGGCGTAGCAGGAGGCCTCCGAGTTCACCGAGGAGGTGCCGACGGTGATCGTGGAGATCGGCGTCGGCTTGTCGCAGGCGGACAGGACGAGCAGTCCGGCACCAACGGCGCCGACGGCGGCAACAGCGCGGCGACGGCGCGCAGTGGAAGCGGAACGCAACGAGGTCATGGCCGAAGGCTATCGGGCACCCGCGACACGGTTGCCACCTGGGTACGGCGAGCCGGGCGCCGCTGGGGCCTGTCCGGCGGAGCATGCGGCGGACGCGGGGCTTGGCACGCCCGTCCGCGGCGATGTCGTCGGTTGCCGACTCCCCGACTCTCGGCTTCGCTCGACCGGGGGGACCCCCCCATCGCGTCGGCGCCCTCCTCCGCCTTGCGGCCGGACGCACCAAGCCCCGCTCACCTGCGTCGAACGCGTGCGTTGATTTCCTGCGGCCTGCTCCGCCGGACCGGCCCTGGTCCCCGCCGACCGGTGTCAGGCGACGCGGGGGTGGGCCCGGCCGCCGCCGTGGCGGGCCGAGCCCACCAGGCCCTTGACCGTGGTCAGCCAGCCCGTGGCGACGATCGCGGCGGCCACCCCGAGGCCCAGCTCGCCGATCAGCGGCAGCGCGATACCGATCGCGCCGCCTAGCACCCACGCCATCTGGAGCAGCGTCTCCGAGCGGGCGAAGGCGGAGGAGCGGACGCTCTCGGGCACGTCCCGCTGGATCAGCGCGTCCAGGGACAGCTTGGCGAGGGCCTGGCAGAACCCGGCGACCGCCGTCAGACAGGCGACCAGGGCGGCGCCGAAGAAGATCGCGGCGACGATCGCCACCCCGAGGACCACGGCGACGACCGTGACGACGATCAGCTCCGGCGCGCGCTGCTTCACGGCCGCCCCGACCGCCGTACCGAGCGCGTTGCCGACGCCCGCCGCGACGGCGACCATGCCCAGCGACCACGCGGCGCTCTCCCCGGTCAGCGGGTGCTCGCGGAGCAGGAAGGCGAGGAAGAAGATCAGGAAGCCGGACAGACAGCGCAGGGCGGCGTTGGCGGCCAGCGCGTGCGTGACGGCCGTACCGACCGTGCGCAGACCCGGTCGGCGCAGGGTCTCGCGGCGGTGCGGGCCGTGCAGATGCTCCGCGTCCGCCGCCAGCAGGGCGGTGTCCTCGCCCTTGGCGGAGTCCACCTTGTGGGGCAGCGTGAAGGACAGGAACGTACCCGCGATGAAGATCACGAAGGCGGCGTAGAGCGGCCAGCGCGGCCCGAGGGCCTGGAGCACGCCGCCGATGGGCGCGGCCACACCGGTGGCGAGCAGCCCGCTCAGCGTGACCCGCGAATTGGCTTTCACCAGGGAGAAATTCGGCGGCAGCAGGCGCGGTACGACCGCGCTGCGGACCACGCCGTACGCCTTCGAGGCGACCAGCACGCCGAGCGCGGCCGGGTACAGCTCAAGGCTGCCGGTGGCGACCGCGCCGGCGAGCAGCAGGGCGAGCAGCGCGCGGGCGAGCATCGCGCCGGCCATCGCGGCGCGGCGGCCGTGCGGGAGACGGTCGAGGAGGGGGCCGATCACGGGGGCCAGGAGGGTGAAGGGCGCCATGGTGATGCCGAGATAGATGGCCACGCGCCCGCGTGCCTCGTCGGTGGGGACGGAGAAGAAGACGGTGGAGGCGAGGGCGATGGTGATCATGACGTCGCCGGCGCCGTTCACCGCGTGCAGTTCGATGAGCTTGCCGAGCCCGGACTCGCCGGCCCCGTGCGCGTGGGTGGCCCTGCGGATGCCACGGGCGGTGCCGGTCACCGGAAAGTGCAGGGCACGTCCGAACGCGCGCACGGACCCGTTCACCCGGTCCCGTACGCCGCGCCGGCCGGCCTCGGTGCCGGTGCCGCTCCGGTTGCTCCCCTCGGTCCCACCGGTCCCGGTGGTGCCGTGGGACGACCTTTCGGTTGCCACCCCGCCATAGTGCCCCGAGAACGGCGTACCTGGTGCGGTTACCGCGCGTATGGGGCAGCCGAGTGGGGCCGACCGGGGCCGAGTGGGG
>NZ_LIQQ01000346.1 GCF_001418565.1 Streptomyces graminilatus
GGGCGGCGGCGAGAGCGTCGAGAGACGGCAGCGGGTTCAGGGTGCGGTCGCGGGCGCGGCGGGCGGTGTCCGGGTCGATGAGCAGCCATCGCCCGCGCAGTTGGATCAGCGGCCAGGCCGCTTCCGCCAGGGCGGTCATCTCCTCTTCGGTGAGCGGCTCGCCGTCGACGTTGATATGCCAGCGGCAGTCCACGAGCCGTTCCAGGGCCAGGTATCCGCTGGTCTCCGGGACTGTGTCTGGGGCGGGAAGGGTGCCGATGACGGCTGTGGCGGTGAGGACGTCGGTGAGGTGCGGGGGCCAGTGCGTGGTGATGCCGAGCTCGGCGAGCGGGCCGGTGGCATGCAGGTGCAGGAGGGCCAGGTCGTGGGCGGACAGGGTGATGCCGCCGGGCTGTTCTTGGGCAGCGAGTTGGGCCAATGGCGCAAAGGCGCGGGAGGCGCGGCGCAGTACGCGCCGTACGCCGGGCAGCATGGCGGTGGTGAGGCCGGGGTGCGGTGAGGCTGCGGACCAGACGCTGGCTGCCGAGACGGTGTCCTGCCCGTCGCCGGGATCGAGGTGCAGCGTGATGGGTACGGCCGGGGCCGGTCCGCTGTCGTCGGGCTGTCTGATGCGCAGCACCAGGGCGGGTACGGGGTGGGGATCGAGGGCGTCTTCGATCTCGTCCGCCCATGTCCACAGCTGCGGGGTCGGGCGGATGTCGTGCGCGGGACCGCTGTAGGGACCGGGGCCGAGGAGGATGGTGGCGCCCGGGGCGCGGAGCATGGCGTCGGCGACGGCGTCGAGCACGGTCCACACCACTCCTTCAGGGGCAGGGATGCGTACGGGCGTCGTCCCGGCGAGCAGGCAGTGTCCCTCGGGGGCCAGTCGGCGGGAGGCATCGGCCGCCGCCCGGCGCAGCGGGTCGGTGACCGGGCCGATACGCCAGCAGTCGTACCCCTCGGCGGTGAGGGAGGGGTAGACGCGTTGCTGGGCCACGCACTCCAGGCCGAGCCGTACGGCGTGCCGCCATCCGGCCGCCGAAGGGTGCTCATCGTCCCGGGCGGTGAGGAGGGCCGGCAGGATGAAACTGAAGGGAGCGGCGATGCCGGTCACGGTGGCGCGGCGCGGCATGATGCCACCCGGCCCGGCCAGGACGAGATCGCGGGTGACGGCCTGCAGCGGCGGCGGTGCCGTGGTGACCTCGGCGAGCGGTGTGCCGTCGGGCCGGAAGAACATCCATGCGGTGCGGGCGGGGTGCCGGGACGGCAGCACGGTGACGGCAGCGCCGTCCGCGAGGAGTTGGTCGATCAGCGCGCGAGCGCGGAAGAGATCCTGCGCGCTCGCCTCGATGGCCGCTGGAGATTCCTGAAGGGATGCGCGCGCCGGCCCAGCCGGAGCCGGCGGGACGGGGGTGTCGTCGTGCTCCCGCTCGGGCGCCTCCGGGGGAGCGTCGGCGTGGTCAGCGGCGAGGGCGCCCTTCAGAGCGGTGAGGAAATCGTCGGCGGCCGCGGAACGGGCCGCCTGTTTGTTCGTCCCGGATCCTGTGCCGGTCAGGCGCTGTTGTCGGTGGGTTGCGGTGACGGTGGCGGTGAAGTGGGTGGACGAGTGGGTGGTGACGCGAAAGTCGGGTCGCTCGATGTGGCCCGCCTGCGCGTACTCGTGCAGGACCGAGATCGGGCTGCGTCCACCGACGGGAGCCGAGTCGGCCCGGGATGCCGGCTGGGACGACGCCGGCGTGCCGGTCTGCCAGATATACGTCTCGGCGATGTGCTCGGTGAACGGATCGTCCAGGCCGGCGAGCGCGGCAACGAGACTGGCCATGGCCTGCTGACGGGCGCCCTTGCGTGTCCGGGCGCGCTGGACGCTTCCGGCTGTGTCACGACCGTCGACCGCGAATGTCGCCTGCGCCACGAAGGCCGGCTCGCTCCCGTTCCCGTGGCCCTCCCGCACCGTCGCCGAGGGCAGCCGCAGCAGCTGAGCGTGTATGGAGATGATGCTCGGCGCCAGCGTCGGGCTGGCGACGACCTGAGTGAGCGCCTCCTGGCGGGCCCGCGCCCACACCGGAGTGGCGGGGGTATCGAGCAGCAGCAGGCGCAGGTCGGGGATGTGGAGCCGCCCCCGCTCCAGACGGTGTACTGCCTCTTCCGCAGCGTGGGTGGCCATCCCGGCCAGCGCATCCGCTGCGGTGGCCTGCTGGAGGACACGGTGGAAGGCGTCGGCGCTCAGGCTCTCCAGAGGGCCGACCACGGAACTGCCGACTCGGGACCGCGGGACGCCACTTGCTGCGGAGCGAGCGGCGAAGTCGGCCGGCGAGCCGACGGACTCCAGACGGTCGATGGACAAAAAGCACTCCCCCCAGGGACCCGGATGCCGTCGATTCCACCCGCCATTGTGGCCTGTAGGCGTGTCAGTTTGTGCAACCACGCTGATCCCGGGGGTGAGCACGGTCGTGGTTCCCCCCAGGGGGCGAACGGTCGGTGGAGTCGGAGGGGCTCCCCCGTTGGAAGAGTGCCGGAGCACCTCGGCCTGGCCGCCGCTGGGTGACCATGTTGCCCGTCCGCGACGGTTCGACCTAGTTCTGGGCCCGGAATTGGCGGGAACCCGGCAAATTTGCCGGGTTCCCCTTGCCCATGCGGGTCCGGCTACAGCAGCGCGGCGGCGAGCTGTTGCAGCTCGACGTCACGAGACGCCTTGACCAGTACGACGTCGCCGGGGCGCAGGACCTTGCGCAGCAGCTGCAGCGCGCTCTCCTGATCGGAAAGGTGCACAGCCTCTCCGCCCACGCCGATCACGCCGTCCTGCATCCATCCGGCTTCGTCGCCGCCCACCAGGATGATCTCGTCCAGGCTCAGGCCCGCGGCGTAGCGGCCGACTTCCTCGTGCGCGGTGCGCGCGTCGTCACCGAGTTCGTTCATCCGGCCCAGGACGGCCACCGAGCGCTGGTCCTTGCCGCCCGTCATGGAGGCCAGGGCGTTCAGCGCGTACCGCATCGAGTCGGGGTTGGCGTTGTAGGCGTCGTTGAGGATCGTGATGCCGTCGGCTCGGGTGGTCGCCTCCATCCGCCAGCGGGAACGCGGGAGAGCCTCGAACAAGCGTGCCGCCGTCTGGTCGACATCGAGGCCGGCTTCACGAGCTACGGCCGCCGCGGCCAGGCTGTTGGGAATCTGTACGTCGCCGAGGAACTGAAGGCGGACGCGGGCACGGCCTTCGGGGGTCACGAGAGTGTAGGACGCCCGGCCCTGCCGGTCGGTCTCGATGTCCACGGCGCGTACGTCGGCGTGCTCTGCCAGCCCGTAGGTGATGACGCGTCCCAGGGTGCGCCGGTCCATCGCGCGTACGAGGTCGTCGTCGGCGTTGAGGACGGCGAGGCCGTCCCGGTGCAGTGTTTCGACGATCTCGCCCTTGGCCTTGGCGATGTTCTCCCGGCCTCCGAACTCACCCATGTGTGCGGTGCCGACGTTGGTGACGACGCTGATGTCCGGCGGGGCGATCTTCGTGAGTTCCTGGATGTCGCCGATGTGGCGGGCGCCCATCTCCAGGACGACGTAGTCGGTGTCGGCGTCGGCCAGGGTGATGGTGAGCGGGAGGCCGATCTCGTTGTTGAAGGACTGTGGGGTGGACACCACGCTGCCGGGCAATACCTGGGCGATGAAGTCCTTGGTGCTCGTCTTGCCCGCTGACCCGGTGACGGCCACGACCTTGGCCCTGCCGACCGCGCGGCGGAGCAGGTGCTGGCCGAGTCGGCCGAATGCCTCCAGGACGTCGTCGACGACGATGGCGGGCACGCCGACGGGGCGTGTAACGAGGGCTGCGGCAGCGCCCTTGTTGACGGCAGCCTCGGCGAAGGCGTGACCGTCGGTGTGCTCGCCGCGGAGAGCGAGGAACAGCGTTCCGGGAGAGGCTTCGCGGGAGTCGAACACGGCAGGCTCGGTGACCTGGGCCGTGGGATCGAGGACGTCCGCGAGGCGGCCGCCGACGGTGCTGGCGATCATGGTCAGGGACATAGGCTGCAACGTGGTTCTCCTGCCGCTCAGGTGGTCGTTGGCGACGCTACCGGGCGCGATAGGACGCTGGGGTCAGGTCACGTCTCTGTCGTACGGTGCGCCGCGCGGCGGTGTGCCACCCGCCGCTGCTCCGCGCAGGTCCATACCCCGGGCCCGAGGTCCTCAGCAGGGCGGCACGCCCCCGCTGCCTCACCACCCGGATCCGGGTACTGAGTTCCGCTTCCGTCGGGTCCTGGCTCCGCCGGACGGCGGTGACGTCGCATGCCGGGGCCGGGCGCGAAGGCTCTGAACCGGTGCGGGCGGCGGGCTTCCCGCCCGGCCGTTATGCCGCGGCGCGGTCAGGGTGATCGGGGTGGCTGTCCCAGTCGATAGCGAACTGGCGCATCTGCTGGAGGATTCGGGCGCCACGGTCGACATCGTCGGATGCGACGGCGTCGCTGTAGGCCTGGGCCAGGCCGTGGGCCGCTCTCCACTCGTCCCAGTAGGCATCGAGGCCCTCGGGATAGTGCGCGCGCATCCGTTCGTCGAGCCGGTCGTCGATGAACGCCCGCCACCGGGCGCCGGTCTGATGGTTCAACAGGGGCGCTCCTTCTCCTCCACCGCGCAGGCCGCCGAGGCAGGTCGACAACCTTCCGGGTCACTGTAGCGAGCCGCGCGGCTTCGCCGACTCCTGTCCCCGTGCCGCCCCGGGAGGTGCCCTGGTCACCGGCCGGGCGGCGGGCAAGCAGTGGCAGCAGTCCGACGGCCGGCGAACCAACACTCCCGACGTTGCTTAACTCGATTATCACGTGTAATCTAATCGAATCCGGGCTAGGTGCTCCAGCTCGTCACACGCTCCCATTGCGCCTTCGTCCAGGGCCAGTTCACCCCTGCCGCGACCTCTACACGGGCGCGCCACCGTCGAGGACTGCCATGCATCCCATGCTGTACCGCTTCACTGCCAGTGGCGTTACGCCAGCCGACGCCTTCGCGGACTACGCCGTTGGAGACGGCCTGCGTCCCCAGGATCCTGTGCGCCACCGCGCGGATCTGTCGAAGGCGAGAGGTGTCGCGGTCATTGAGGACCGCGCGCCGCTCCGGACCCTCGCGGTGGGCTACTTCAACGACTTCTACTGCGCGTTCGGTGGGGCCGACGGCGGCCCGCTGAGCGAGGACGATGCGGATTGGCTGGCCGACCGCTTGATCGAAGACGACGATCCCCGCATCCGGGCGGGCGCCGCCGGAGCGCTGTTGCTGGATGTCGCTCCCGGCCCCGCGCCGACCTGGCTCTTCTTCGGGTGGGCCGTCCCGACGCAGATGACCTAGCGGCGACGTCTTCCTCCTCCCCTTATACACACTCGCTTTCCACGCCCGCGTTGTGCGCGGCTTTGCTCTGTGAAGGGCTCGCACGTGATGAACGCCCCAACGGCCCGGTCCGGGATCCGCATCCGCACCGCCGCTGTCGACGACGCAGATACCCTCGTCGAGCTGGCCTCTCTGGTCGATCTGCATCTCCCGTCGGCGGAGGTTCCTGCCGCACTCGCCCCGATGCGGCATGCGCTAGCCGACACCGACGACAGTCCCCTGTCCCACCGGTACAACCACTTCCTGATCGCCGAGGATGCCGCTGGGATCCCGGTCGGACTCCTGACGGTCGGTCCACCCAAGTGGATGTCCGACCCGACGATCGTTCCGAAGTTCATGCGGCCCCAGATCGTCCGGCGTCTCGCCACGATCCATATGCTGGCGGTCCGGCCCGAGTACCGACGCCGCGGCGTTGCGCGCGCCCTTCTCCAGCACACCGAGCAGACCTTCCGGCAGGCCGGATACGCGGCGCTGACGCTGCGGCACGACCGTGATCTGGTGCGGTTCTACCGGCAGTTCGGTTTCACCACCTCCAGTCGCCTGTCGTTGACGCTGCCGACGCAGGGGCTGCGCACGGTGCGCGAACGGGGCTGGAAACACTCGTTCAAGGTTCTCTCCCCCGACGCGGCCATCACCATCGTCCAGGGAATGCCCACGATCACCGGCGTCGTGTCTGCCTGATCGGCCTTCTCGGATCGCGACGCGCGCGAGCATGTCCCAGATGCCCAAGACCTGCGGCCAGCGCCTCTCGCCCTCATCGGTCACACCTGTCGCCGCCACCCTCTGCCAGGACTCCTCTCTCCTGTTTTCGCCCCTTACCGCCAGGACTCGAAATGCCCCCGTCTTCCACCCAGTTCCAGGCCGAGCGCCTGCTTGAGGAGCTTCCGCCGCTGCCGGTGGACATGCGGCAGAACCACGGTCGCGAGCGCGCCCGGTACGCCTTCGTCACCCGCACCCTGGAGGTGCTGCGCACCGACACCACCCTGGCCGGGGAGCGGGTGGAGGACTGGCGCCGGGTGAGTCGGCAACTCGTGATGCTGTGGCAGATGAGTACGCCGGGCGATTTCCGGCTGGCGGTCGCGGGACTGGAGCTGATCTCGCGGGAGGCCGAACTGCTGGAGCCGGCCTGCGCGGGCGGGCCGGTTGGCACGGGGCCGCATGGTGGAAACCTGCTCTTTCCTTGGCAAGCCACGCCCGGCGACTGGGTCGCTGTGCCGGGCGGCCTGGTGGGGCCGCTGGAAGAGACGTCGATGGCCATGCCGAACCTAGGGGGCATCGCCCGGACCGTCGTCATCATCGACCAGAGCCATCGCTTTCACCGGGGCGGAGCTCCCCAGGTAGATGTCTTCCTCCACGACGGCACGCGGATCGAGCAGCTGGACTCCGACGTCGAGCGGGCCAAGGCGCACGAGCAGTGGGAGAAAGACCGCGAGGAGTGGTACCGGCGGTGATCGCCGTCGCGCTGTTGGCCGATGCTCGATGCTGGTGGTCAGTTGGATGTGGCTGTCGCGAGCGGCAGTTCATTCACCAGGGCGGGGCGGTGCCTGCCCCGACCAGCCTTGAGCGGCTGAGGCTGAGCCGATGACGCGGTCGCCGGTTCCCCGTCCCCCGGGTACAGGATGCGCTGAGCCTCGGCAATTCAGAGGTCTTTGCTGGTGTGTCAGGAATAGGTGTCGAGGTAGTGCTCGTACCAGGCGGCCAGCTGGTCTGGGTCCTGGGGGATCGACTGGATCAGGCGCAGCAGCGAGGAGCGGACGGGGCGCAGGTCGTGGCAGGCCAGGGCGGCCAGGTCGGTGCACCGCAGTGCGGCGGCTCCGGCGAGGTGGCGTTCGGCGAAGCTGCGGGGGCCGGTGAGCTCGTCGGCGGCGGCGAGGTAGCGGGTGACGAACGGGTCGAAGGCGGCGCGGTGGGCGGCCAGGTGTGCGCGGTAGGCGGAGCTGTCGACGGACGCCGTGTTGGCCTCTTCTGCGTGGTGCGGGGAGGGGAGGTCGAACCATTCGCTGACGTAGGCGGTGAGGGTGGCGGCGTAGTCGTAGGGATCGTCGGCGTGGGCCGGGTCGGGTTGGAGGTGTCCGTCGGCGGCTCCGTAGGTGGTGTCCGCCCGGTAGCGCAGCAGGGTGAGAGCGCTCGCGAAGGAGTGGAATCCGAGAAGAAGGTCGGCGCCAGCGATGACGGTGCGCTGGGTGGGATCGGCCGGCGGGGTGGTGGGCAGCAGCAGGCGGCGCTTGCGGTGCTCGCGCTGGAAGGGCAGGCAGATCATCGCTTCGATCGCGGCGTGCTCGGCCAGGAGCACAGCGGCTGCCTGGGAGGGGGCGGCTTCCCGCTCCCACTCGACGGTGTCGTCCTCGTGCTCGAGGTCGGGCAGGTCAAGGTGTTCGAGGCGGGTGCGGTAGACGCCGGTGGTGCTGGCGGTGAGGGTGAGGGCGCCGGAACGCGCGGGCAGCGGCATGGCGGCGTTCAGGGTTCCGTCGTCGTGGCGTGACCACGTCGGGCGGGAGCGGGGGCGGGTGGCCGCAGCGAGGCTCCAGTCGAGCAGGTGGACGAGTTCGTCGTGGCCGGCGTCCAGTATCGCGGTGTCGTCGTCGGCGGGTCCGGCTGTGAGGGCACCGAGTCGGGAGAGTTCGGCGGCGGGGAGGTCGGTGACTTCTTCGGCGCCGGGAGGGATGCACGGGTCGGCGCCGTGGACGGAGCCTTCCGGGTAGGTACGGCAGCTGCCGGCCCAGCCTCCGGCGTCGTACAGGCCGGCGTGCACGGGGTCGGCGAGGACGCGGGCCGCGACGGCGAGTACGTGCTCGGCAGCCCGCAGCCTCGTGGGGTGCGCGGGGCGGCCCGCCAGGTGGCACAGGGCGTGCGCGGCGCTGGCGGGTGCGGCAGACGGTTCGATGGTGGTGACCCAGTCGAGGACCGCCGCGTGCGGATCGGCGGGTCCGTGGGCGGGGGTCCGGCCGACGGGCCACAGGGCCAGCGGCAGGGACTGGGAGATCCACAACGGCAGGACAGTGGGCGTGGCCTCGCAGGCTTCGATCAGGTGGAGCTCGCCGAGGTGGCGGGTGGTGAACAGGTGGACGTGGCCGTTGCGGGTGAGGCGGTCGACGAGGCGGATGCGGCGGAGGGTGGCGGAGATGTGGTCGGCGATGGCGGCGAGGTCCGTGTCCTGGGCGGCGGCATGCTCGGCTTCGGCCGCGATCACGGGAAGCCACTGGGGCAGGAGGCTGGCGTCGTCGGCGTTGCGTTCGGCGAGGGCCGTGCGCCAGGTGTGTTCGTCGATGCCGGAGAGGATGATCCGGCTCTCCCCGACGGTCAGGAGGGTGTCGGCCCCGTGCGGGGCCCAGCGCAGGCCGGGGACTCCGCCGCCGGTGGCGGTCTGTCGGTAGGCGAGTGCGTCGATCCAGCGGGGCAGCTGGGAGGGAGCGACCCTCACCTGGAGTTCGTCCGGGCGGGGGGTGAGGCCGACGATGCCGAAGGGGCCGCCGCTGAGGGTGGACCGGTGTCGCCCGTAGGTGTTCATCAGGGCGTGGAAGATCCGTGCTTCTCCGAGGGCCTGGCCCGGAGAGGCGGTGGGGATGAGGCGCGAGGCGCCGGTGAGTTCGGCTCGCACCGTCTCGTCGGACTCGCCGGTGGCCGACTGCCGCAGTACGGACGGCGGCAGGCTCGCGTCGATGGCGTTGAGGCCCCACTGCTGGCGCGGGGTGTAGGGGGTGAGGGTGAGGGTCACGTGCAACTCCCGAGGTGGCTCTGCGCTGTCATCTGCTACAGGTGGGCGTGAGTCGCACGGTGTGACAGTTGGGAGCAACGATTATTCGGGGCGATTCGCCTGGTCAGTCACGCTTGTGGCCCTGTGACGGTGAAGTTGGGACGGGTGCCATCGGGTTGGAGTGGACGCCGTTTTGTGACACCGAACATGGGACGCCACGGGTCCAGTGGTGTTCCTGACCGGGCAGGGGACGATGGCCGCGTTGTCGGCGTGCGCTCCGCCGTCGGTTCGGGCGCCGTCTCCAGCCGATGGAGCGCGCCCCGCCCTTGTCGACGTCCCGGCACCAGCACGCCGAACCTGTGCAGATTCCAACCTTGCTGTCGAAGGCTGCCCCGGAGCTTCGTTCTGGAAGGCTGACCGCATGGACGAGGACCTGGCCGTGAAGTCGTATGCCGCTGCCCAACTACTCGGCGACCGGGATGTCCAGTGCGACGCGACCGCCGTGCACACGGCGCCGGGCGTCCGGGCTTACGCCCTGCTCGACGGCATCGGCGACACCCCGGCCGTCCGCGCCTGGACCCGCACCGCCGCACGGCGCCTGGCCCGCACCGCCGCTGTGCACGCGGATGCCGAGGCCGGCCTGCGTGCCGAGCGCGACCGCTACGCCGCCGAACCTGACCGAGTCGGCGACCACGGCCTTCCCGCAGCTGCTGCCGTCGTCGCGGTCCACGTCCCGGCGGTCTGCTGTCGGTCGCCTGGTCCGGCGACGCCCGTGCCTACCTTCTTCTCGACGGACACCTGCGCCTGCTCACCGAAGACCACAACGAACGCCGCGCCTATGACGGAGATCGGAACCTGATCACCGCCTGCCTCGGGGCAGGCGACGATGACCACCAGACCGAGCGGCTCTGGGGGCACCCGGCCGTCGAGTTCCTGCGAGGCCCGGCTCGCCCGGCGTGGCTGCTCCTCGCATCCGATGGCGCCTACGAACCTCACGAGGATGCCGACCATGACCTGACCGGGTACCTGGCTGGCGACCCCAGCGAGGCCGCCGAACGCCTTGTCGAGGATGCCGTCCGGCGGGCACGCGACCTCCCCGACCCCTACGCGGACAACGCCACCGCCCTCATCGCACGCCTTGACGCTCAACACGACGCGCTTGCACCGCGCGACCCGACCCGCTGACCTCATGCAGGCGTGCGCGGGGCTCTCATCCTGGTAAGGCCGGCGAGAGCGCCGCAGGCATCGCAGATCGCCGGAGCCCTCGAAGGAGCGCCCGCAGCTCCGGTCGCCTTCATGTACCCGCTGAACCGAGCTCCACAGAGCCGGACGCAGCCATGGACGACCGCCACGGATCACTGGTCCCGCCCGCCAGGTGGCGGGCCGGAACGCACCGGGATATTCGGCTGCTCGCAGAAGACTTCGACGGGGTCGGCTCTCACTCGGCAGGCGTTGTCCTTCGCCGAGCAGCAGCGGTCCCTTCTTCCTCCCGTGGTGCGGGAACCGTGCTTTTGCCTGCGGGGTGGCCAAGTCGCGGACGAAGATGGGCAGATGGAGATCCTTCACGCACGAGCGTGGCCGGTATGCGAGCCCCCTGGTGCTCTGGTGGCTGTTCTGGGTTCCGTCGGCCGCCGTCAGCAGGAGACGGAGGACAGGTGACGGGGCAGGAAAGCTGGGGGCACTGGCGACCCCAGTTCCACCAGGGGGAGTTGTCTCGCCTGGTCCGTGCCTGGTACCGGCGCGTGGAGTGCTCCTCCTGCAGCGTGGCCGTCGGCCGCGCCTGCCGCTCGCCGTCCGGCTACCCCACCGACCATCACCGGGTGCGACGGGATGCTGCCGGACCGCCCCCCTACGGGGAGTGGAGGAAGCAAGGACTGATCCCGGAGATCCGGCGCCGCTCTGTCCCCGCCGTTTTCGATGCCAGCCGCGCGGCGCAGGTCGAGTTCGGGGTCGACGAATCCCTTGGCGACGCCGTGGCGATCGTCCGTCACGTGCTGGCCGACCGGCTCGGCTTTGCCCTGGGGGACGAAGCCACCCTCGACCGGTTCGACGACGCAGTACGGGCCCTGGTTCTGGCGCGCGGGCCTGAGGGCAGTGCGGATGTGATCACCGTGCTGGCGTCCCAGATAGCCACGCTCGCCCTCAGCCTGGCGGGGCCAGTCGGTGACCCGGAGACACTGTTGACGACCTTGGTCCGCTCGCAGGTCGCCCATGTACGCGGGCAACGGCATGTCGGGCAGCGCATGCGTGCCCAGGAGAGATGACGGCACCGACCGCCACGAGTTCGGGTCCCCGTACTGATAATCGGCGGGGCCAGTGGAGGTGGCTGCCTCTGGAAACGGCATCAGCTTGGGCCACGGTCGTTCGACAGTTCGCGGCTGGTGGCTGGGTCCGGTACCGACACGGCAGCAGAGGTGGAGCAGACCGGGACGCCCAGTGGTGGATTCCCCGTTGAACTACGGTTGGTGGTCGCTGTCCGGTGAGGTGGCGCGGCACCACGTGAGCGCGCTCCCCCGCCGTGCCCGCAGCACGGCGACGCACAGCGCGAACGTACCGGCCGAGGCCATCACCCCCGGAGCTGACCAGCTCTGTCCCGCGGCCACCCCGATCATCGCCATGATCACCAGGCCCATGGCCCACAGTTCGCGATGGCGGCGCCGGCGTCGGCGGTCCGTCGCGTCGAGCCTCGTCCCCGCACGGAGGACGGCGACATTACACACTCCCAGGAGAACGGGAAGGATCACGGCTGCCGCTACGGCGGCGGCCCGCACGGACACCGACGCCTGGTAGCCGACTCCGGCAGCCGTGGTGACCGCCGTGGCCTGCGCCGCGTGCAGGAGAAGGAGGAGACATTCCACCATGACCAGCCGCCGGCGGGCGTTGCGCACGCGGGCCGGCACCCATCTGCGCAGCAGCACCAACGCCTCTTTGCGCACCGAAGGTTGCGCCTCGGCCCGTTCCACGAAGTCGGCAAGCGTTCCAGCTGCCCGTCGCCGCAGCCCCACGTGCTGTGCGAGGTCCCGCACGGCACGCAGACCCTCTCGCTGCTGTGCTTCTCACACATCAGCGAGCAGGGCATCGGCCCGCTGCCACGAAACGTCCTGCATCACGCCCGTTATTCAACCCCATCCCGGCCGGGGCGCGGCGCCGCCCGGTGGCCGAGCACCTGATGGCACGTCCCAGCACCCGATGCGGTGATCTCCGTTCCCGGTCGTCGGCCGGGTCCGCGGCCCGCGGCCTCGGCACTCCAGCCGGTGGTGACGATCACGATCTCTTGTGGAGGGAGGGCGGGAGGAGGACGGGGTCGTTGCCGGTGCCGTTGGCTCCCGTCAGGTCGCGGTGGATCCGGGGGTGCAGCGCGCGGGAGGCGGCATTGATCCGCTCCCACTGCTCGACGGTGAGGTCGGGCAGCAGTTCGTGGAGGTGGTGGAGCGCGAAGGCCACGGCGGCGGGGACCGCTTTGCCCAGGAGGTTGGCGATGGCGACGCTGTGGGCGTCGGGATGGAGGTCGCCGCCGCCGGAGAGCCCGTGCGCGAGTCCGTAGGCGTAGGAAGCTTCCTCGGTCAGGGTGGCATGGGCGATGCCGCGTACGCCCGAGTCGCAGTCGGCCGTGGCCAGGAGGCGGGCGGTCGGCGGGTCCGGCACGATGCTGTCGGTAGTGGCGGTGACGGTGTCGGTCATACCTGTCCAACTGCGTTCCGGGTGTGGGCGACACGCCGGTGCGGGGTGCCGCTCGGGGCGAGGGTCGCGGTGATCAGGGCCGTGGCGGGCCACAGGACGGCGGCGGACGCCAGCGACGCAACCGTAGGGAGACCGGTGCGGGCGGCGGCGAGCAGCAGGGCGGCCGCGGTGAGGGCGCCGGCGGTCGAGGCCAGGTCGGCGTGCCAGGCGGAGCGGTGGAGCAGGCCCTGGACTGCTCTGCGTACGGCGGTGGTGCACGCGACGAGCAGCGGGCCACCCAGGACGGTGATGGCCAGGGCGGCCGTCCACTGGGACGGGTGGGAGATCAGCAGGGCGAGGGCTGCGCCGAGGGTCAGCAGGAGCATCGTGAACAGGCCGACGGTGGTGATCTGCAGCTCCGTCGGCCGGGGCGGCCGGGGCGGGTCGAGCAGGTAGCAGGAGCTCAGGAGCAGGCCGCCGAGCGCTCCCGCCGTTGGCGGCCAGGGCCATGTCACGGCGGTGGTCCAGGCAAGCTCGCCGGCGATCGCGGCGCCGGTCACCGCCCCCGCCCACAGCACAGCGGCGTACGGCCGCGGCCGGTGACGGCGGCCGGGCGCAGGGCGCGGCGTGTAGATGACGGTGGGCCCCGGCAGCGCCCGGTGCGGCGGGCGGCTCGGCACGGTGACGAGGCGGGAGCGCAGCCGCTCCAGCCGGTCCTCGGTTTCGGCCGCGGTCGGCCGGCGGGCCGGGTCCTTGTCCAGGAGCTTAAGGACCAGGAGCTCGAGCTCCTGGGGGACGTCGGGGCGCAGGGCGGACAGCGGGACGGGGGTGTCGTGGAGGTGCCGGCCCAGGACATTCCAGCCGGAGCCGGTGAACGGGGTGGCACCGGTGAGGAGTTCGTACATCAGGCAGCCCAGCGAGTACAGGTCGCTGGGCGCGGCGAGGTCTGTGTCGCCGCGGGCCTGTTCTGGGGACATGTAGGCGGGGGTGCCGATGGCGGCGCCGGTGACGGTGAGGGTGTGGTGGGCGAGGCCGGCCAGGCGGGCGATGCCGAAGTCGCACAGCACCGCCTCGCGGCGGTGGTTGATGAGGACGTTGGACGGTTTGACGTCACGGTGGACGATCCCGGCTCGGTGCGCGGCCTGCAGGGCCTGGCTGATCTGCGCGGCCCAGGTCAGGATGTCCGCGAGGGGGAGCGAGCCGGTGGCGTGGGCGCTCAGAGGCTGGCCGTCGACGAGGTCCATCGCAAGGAAGAGGACGCGCAGGCCGCCGAGATCGGCGGCACCATGGTCGTGCACGGCGACAACGTGCGGATGGGACAGCCGGGCGGCAACGCCCGCTTCCCTGCGGAAGGTGGCCTCGCCCACCGTATCGTCACCGCCCCGTGGGATGACCTTGACGGCGACGTCGCGGCCTTCTGCGAGATCTTCGGCGCGCCAGACCTCGCCCATGCCGCCGCTGCCGATGGTCTCCACCAGCCGGTAGCGGCCCGCCACCGTCGTGCCGCGCATCATTCCTCCTGCCCGCGAGCTCGTCCTGCCGCTGGGCTGGCCGCCCAGGGGACACCGCTGGCTGCGGGCGCGCCCGGGCGGTGGCGCGGAGCTTACGCAAACGACGCAGGACCGCCCTGAGCCGGCATCGCGCGGAGCCGGAGAGCCGGTCGTGGGCGCCTAGGGTCAGTGACCGCGGACGGCGGGGACGATGCGTACGGCGTGGCCGGAGCCGAGTGCTGCTTCCGGGGACGGGCCGCCCGGCGCAGTGCCACTGGTCGCAGCCGCAAGTCCGTGCGAGCGCAGGGCGTTGCGTACCCGTTCCGGGATCGCGCCTGCGTCTGGGCGCTCGTCGGGAGCCACCGTGACCTTGAGGATCACCTCCTCGCCGACCGTCCATGTCTCCACTTCTGGCTGATGGGGCAGTCCCGGGCGGTCGCCGAGCTGGCTCACCCCCGCGGCGCTCAGGGCCTCGCGCACATCGCGGAGCAGGGCACTGCTGCTGGTAGTGATCATCGATGGCTCCATTTCCTCGGGGCCGACCGTACCGGCCCGCGCCGCGCCAGGGCGCTGGCGTTTCACGTTGGGCCGCGAGCTCTCAGGTGCGCCGCGAGGCTGCGAGGAGGTCGTTCGCCCCTTGGCCGATGAGGTCCCGGGCCACGGCGCTCCCCACTGCCTCCGGCTCGGTTCCTGTCCGTTCGGAGGCCAGCACGACGGACCCGTCCGGTGTGTAGACCCTGCCGGCGAGGCGGACTTCGCCCGATGCCGCGGCGATCGCATGCCCGGCGATCGGAGCGTGGCAGTGCCCAGCGAGCGCGCGCAGCAGGGTCCGCTCCGCGACCGCCGCTCGGGCGGCAGCGGCATCGGCGAGCGGGGTGAGGACGGCGAGGGTGGAGGGGTCGTCCGCGCGGGCCTGCATGGCCAGTTGTCCCGCGCCCAGGGCGGGCATCATCCGGTCCGCGCCGAGGACCTCCGTGGCCTCGGACTCCCGGCCGATGCGGCGCAGCCCGGCGCGTGCGAGGATCACCGCGTCCACAGCCTCGCCGGCGTGGGCCAGGGCGAGGCGGGTGTCGGCGTTTCCGCGCACGGGGACGATGGCCAAGTGGGGGTAGGCGGCCGTCAGCTGGGCGATCCGGCGCGGGGCCGAGGTGCCCACGCGGGTGTCGGGCGGCAGGTCGTCGAGTTTGCACCCGCCGGGGTGGACCAGAACGTCGTTGACGTCGTCGCGCCGCGGGTACAGGCACACCGTGCCGGGCGGCTCGGGCTGGTCGCCGGGCATGTCCTTGAGGCAGTGCAGTGCGAGGTCCGCTCGACCGTCGAGGACGGCCCGGGTGACCGCGCTGGTGAACACGGCCTTCCCGCCGACCTCGGACAGGGGACCCTTCCACCGGTCCCCCGTCGTGGTCACCGGTACGAACTCCGGCTCCACGCCGGAGGAGCTCCGGGTGATCTCCTCCATCAGCCACGTCACCTGTGCGGTGGCCATGACCGAGGCCCTGCTCGCGATCCTGATGCGGTGCGTCATACTCCTCGAGCCTAGGGCCGGGCACGGTGTGCTCATGCCGACAGCCTGTCCGCCTCGGTACGGCGCCGACTTCGTCTCGGCAGAATGCGGATGCCATCAACCGCGAGCACGAGGGACAGGCCAGGTGAGCCGACGACCACGCAAGGACGCAGTACCGGAGCCGGTGGTGAACGGATTGCAGCCGAAGATCACCGAGGAGGCGGACACAGGCCCGGACAGGTTCAAGCTGGAGTGCCCGCGCTGCGGCGAGGTGGGCCGACACCGCTTCGCACTGCTGGCGAGGCGGGCGTTCGAGGAGCATGCCGACGAGGCGCACCCGATCGCCGAGAGCCCCTTGGATCAGATCCGGACCCTCGTCGATCTTTCGGAAACCGGGCCGGGAACCTGGGAATGTTCGATCGCCGCGGACACCTACGTGGTGCGCGAGCGCGGCCACGGCGACTACGAGGTGGAACTGGTCGGGCGGCAGGCCACGATCGACGCCCGCATGGGCACCCTGGATGAGGTACGGATCGTCATCGGAGGTCACGCCAAGCTGGTCAACGCCGCCCTGGCCACGGCGGCCACCATTCAGCTGCGCCATGTCGCTCCGGTCAACGCCGTCCCTCTGGAGTGACTGCCACTGGCGCCAACTTGGTACGACCGCGTCCTTGGAGACGTGGGCCATCAGCGCCTTGTCCGCGGAGATCTCGTCCAGCAGTTCGTCGCCGACCTGCTCGGGGACGGGATGCTGCGGCTGGCACGCCAGAAGCCGCCAGGAATGAACAGGTGCCGGAACGAGCACCGCCCGAACCCTGCCTGTAGCAACATGCCGTCCACGAATATCGGCTCCCGCCGTCGGGCGGGACGAATCCCGTCCGACGGCGACCCCGACCGGCTGACAAGCGCCGGATGCGGGGCTAAGCAGCCGTTGCCCGGCTACTCAGCTTGTTCCAGAACGGCCTGCGGGTGGTCGTCGCTCCAGCAACGGTTGCTCCACCTGTTCCTGTGCAGTTCCTCGCGACGCCGGACGTGTCCCGGCTCCTCGCTGCACTGCACCCAGCCGTAGCTATCCGGGTCGGCGTCGAAGAACATCGCCGAACACGCATCCTCCACAGGTTCAGGGGTTGGGCCGTACAGCCCCAACCGGTCCAGCAGGCCGTCCGCGAGCCTCTGCGCCGCTTCGTCATCCAACTCTGTAGCAGCCGTAATCAGCTCCACGAACTGCCCGTACCTCCCCTCCGGCGTGATGGTCGGCAGAGACGTCTTCGGCTGGATCATCAAATCCTCCAACACCAAATCGAGTGAACCCCTTCACTCTTCAGGCGCGGCACGGACCGGAAACGACAATAAATCTTGAAAAGGTGACGCGGATCACATCAGTTGGAGAGGGCCCTCGCGGTCTCAGTCTCCGGTGAGCCACCGTCATCGAGTTTCGTCGATGCGGTGATGACGGGTCCGCCGGTGCCCCGTGCCGGGACACGGTGACGAAGGCTTCTTGACCGTGTCGGTACGGATGGCGCCGCGCTGGCGCAGTGCGGTGGCGTAGGCGCCCATCCGCGGTGGCAGGTCGGGGGTTTCCCGGCGGCGCGGTCCTGACGGCTCACGGGGTCATCACTCTCCCGAGTGATGACCCGACACCCGCGCGGCTGGCATACTGCTGGAGCGCCCGTGGGCGTGTGCCGTCAACTGCTTCCACCGCATTCGGCGAACCGAGCCTCTGCTCGGACCACGAAAACGTATCCGGCCTGTCCAACTGATCTTTTCTCAAGGTCTGCCCGGTGCGCTGTGCGGTGGGGCGTGCCCGTGTTCCGGCAGACCGGAGTGGATCGTTGTGACGCCGAACCCCACCCATCGCAAGCGTCTGGCGAGCGCGGTTTCCAAGGCCACGTCGGTGCCCTACCAGCGCGCCCTCGACGCGGTGATCCAGGCATCCGAGGCTGGAGAACTGCCCACGCGACTGGACGCGGACGGAATGCTGCAGGCCCTCTCTCTCCTGACCGAACGACTCGGCGGCCCGGCCGACACGTTCGCGGAGTTCCTGGACCGCCACCAGGGAGAGCCCACGGCCCGTCAGTACGAACGGTGGGCCGCCGGTCGTCCCGACAATCCTGAGGCCGCGTCCGCCTTGATCAACGCCGGATGGCAGCACGCCAAGGACGGCGGGCACCGCAAGGCGCTGGACCTCTTCCGCAGGGCGGAGCAGATTGCCGGTACCACCTGCCGCCGCCTGGCGCTGGTTGGACAGGCCGAGCAGTTGTACCGGCTCGGCGACCAGGAACCGGCGCGATCGGTGTTCCTTGCTCTCGCGGACGAGCTTGCCGGCAAGGAGCCCGACGCCGATCTGATGAGCCAGGTCTGCGACTCCCTGACGGACCTGGACGATCCGGCAATCGGCTTGGAGTGGTGTGACCGGCTCCTCGCCGGCAGCGACGATCCCCTTGGCGATGGTCTGGAAGCCGTCGTCATCCATCGCCAGAGTGTGCGTGCACAGCTTGATCTGGAGCCCGACGAACTCGACCGGCTCTCTGACGAACTTGAGGAACAGGAGACCGCGTTCTTCCAGTCCCTGCCTCACCTCGCCCGCGAGGAAGCGGATCGAGCAGCAGTCTCCCTGACGACTCCCAACGGCGCATACGACGGACTCGTCCTGATCTGGCCCGACGAGGACGTGCCCATGGTCCAGGAACGGTGGCCGCAGCTCCTGCCCCGACATGTCGACCTCGCCGAGTACCGGCACAACCGGGAACACCGGGCACGGCAGTTCAGCGACGACGGCGTACACCGCGTCATCCTCGTTCCTGGCGAGCTCTCCGAGTACGAGCGCTACGCCGCCCACAAGGGCGCCGACCCTGCCCTTCCCCAGACCCTCACCGCCTACACACAGGCCCTGCATGCCCAACAGCCCGAGGGCGAGTCGGCCTGGCCGCCTCCACGCAACGGCCCGTGCTGGTGCGGCTCCGGCGTCAAGTACAAGAAGTGCCATGGCGGCAATCCGACCACGGACTGACGAGATCCCGGCGTCCACCCCGGCGGGGTGGACGCCCAGCCCGTGCCCTCTGGTGTCCGGGCGTGGTCACATCACGCCGTGAGTCCCATAGTTCTGCATGAAGGCCGGGGCCACCATGCGCTGGATCTCGAACCACGTGGGCAGATCCTCGGCGAGCTTCGGGTGTGCACCGGTCCAGCCTGGTGCGTGGGCGACGAACTCGCGGCTATTGAAGATGGTGAAGCGGTTGAGTACGGCGGTGTTCAGTCGCCGTGCTTCGCCGGAGTCCCGGGTGATGATCAGGGCCAGGTCGTTTCCGAGAGGTACGGTCACTCGCTGGAATCCGTCCAGGCCGGCGCCAATGCCGTGGTCGAAGAACCCGCGAGGTACGCCTGCTGGTGGGGGTACGGCCGGGCCGGAGAAGCAGACGATGTTGTCGCTCACGATGAGGCCGCCGCCTTGAGGCCGGTAGCAGGACCAGTGCATGTCCGTTCCCAACAGGATGCTGACCAGGAAGTTCCACCGGTCCTTGGGGCGAACGCTGTCGTTGCGCAGGCTCCACGGATTGATGACGTGGGCGCTGACCTGTCCGAGGAGGCTGGTCTGGATCTGCTGGGCGGAGAAACCTCTGCTGTTGGCGTCTGTTTCCTGGGCGATGAGGTACATCAAGAAGCGGGAGCGGTGCCACTGCAACGCCAGGAACCAGGCCAAGGCAACTTGTACATCTCCTGGGACCGTGCGGGAGCGTCTCTCGGCGAGTTCCCGAACGGCGGTGGCCGCGTCACCCTCGATCTCGGCCATGGCGGCTTCGAGGGTCACGTGATCGGGTTCTCGACCTGGCCAGTACAAGGTGTGACCGAAGTTGCGGTGAGCGAGGTTGGTCACGGTGGACTGGTATTGGCGCTGCTCAAGGACCTTGTGGACAACCAGCCGTCCCGCCGAGTCCGCAAATCGTCTCAGTAGGAACTGCGGGACGAAGTGGTGCTTCTTTGGATGCCCAGACATGGGTCCGAACATAGCCGTTAGCTGGCGATCTCCGGCAGGAGATTGCCGTCAAGGCCAGGTCCCTCGTGTCCCCAACTGCTTGTCCACCAAGCATGATCACTTTGATCGGCCCAGGCCGCGTACAACGGCTCCGGCCCTCTTCGATGCTAACCATCGAAGAGGGCCGGACAGCAGTAGCGGGGACAGGATTTGAACCTGCGACCTCTGGGTTATGAGCCCAGCGAGCTACCGAGCTGCTCCACCCCGCGTCGGTGGTGCCACTCTACACAGTGGACCGTGCGGGGCGGTGCGCTTTGCGGGTGTTCAGCGGCGGACGATGTTCTCCGCCTGCGGGCCCTTCTGGCCCTGGGTCACGTCGAAGGTGACCTGCTCTCCCTCGACCAGTTCCCGGAAGCCGTTGCCCGAAATGTTGGAGTAGTGGGCGAAAACGTCCGGGCCGCCGCCGTCCTGGGCGATGAACCCGAAGCCCTTCTCGGCGTTGAACCACTTCACGGTGCCACTGGCCATGCTTGTTGTCCTTCGATATCGCGCCGGGTCCCGGCTGGAATGTGTGCGGGGCCGTCCGTCATGGGAGGGCGCCCGGCGTCCGTTCTACCCCGTCGGCGACGCGGTTATCCAGGCTTTTCGCTGGTCGCAGAGTGCCGGGGCGACGGAGCTTGGCACAGTGCGGCTCGGTGGAGCGGGCCGTGGTTGTGGCGGGCTGGTCTCGCTCCCGGACGAGGCTGGGCAGTTACTTGCCCTTGGCGGCTTCCTTCAGCTTGGAGCCGGCGGAGACCTTGACGTTGTAGCCGGCCGGGATCTCGATCGGGTCACCGGTCTGCGGATTGCGCGCGCTGCGAGCGGCACGGTGGGTGCGCTCGAAGGTCAGGAAGCCGGGGATGGTGACCTTCTCGTCGCCCTTGGCGACGATGTCGCCGACGGTCTCGGCGAGCGCGGCCAGGACGGCGTCGGCGTCCTTGCGGGTCACCTCGGCGCGGTCGGCCAGCGCGGCCACCAGCTCACTGCGGTTCATGGTGTAGCACTCCGTATCTGTGGGTCATCCCGGCCGCAGAGCGGACAGGACATGTCGGGGGTAATCCTTTCATTGGCCCTGTGGACTTGTCGCACAGCCATCACCGCCGACGCGTCGCGGTGATCGGTCGAGGTGGTGGCCGCTCGATCGCGGCACCTGTCACCTCGTTCAGACGACCTTTCCGGCTACGGCCGACGCCATGGCCACGCCCTGGGCGAAGAGCCCCGAGTGCCCGTCGCACGCGTAGAAACGGCGGCCGTCGTCGGGACCGGCGCAGGGCTCGAACCACAGCACGGCTGCGTGACTGCATGAGTGGTGGTCACAGTTGTGGGGATCTGATATCGGTTCCGCCAGCCCCATCCGCGCGTGCCTCATGAGAAGAGGCTAGTCCGATCACCACGCGCGCCAGCCGTGAGGGCACGAGAGGAGGACCCGTCTCGGCAGAGCCTGGTCGAATGGACACGCCGCAGTGACCGTGCCCGGCCGCCGCTCGTTCACCCGGGCGCGGGCGTGCGCCCGCGCCGCGCCCGAACCACGGACAAAGGCCTGCTCGTGCTCGACATCACGGAGAACGTCCGCTTCGATCCTCGCGACCTGGAGCTCGTCGTCCAGACGGTCCGGGACGACCCGTCGGAACCGCCACCCGCGGTACTGGCCGTGCTCCATACCTGCGAGCACTCCTCCGCCCCGTTGCTGACCGCCGAGGAGCTGTGGCGCCTGACCCAGTTCGCGGACCCGTCGGCGGTCTACGACCTGCCCCTCACCGTGGACACGGTCGTGGGAGACGAGCGTCTGGCGGCTCACCTGCGATTGTGGAGTGCGGTCCGAGAGCAGGCTCCGCGCACCGTAGCGGCCCTGGACCTCATCAGCCGGACCGAGACCGAACTCGCCATCCACGCCGCCCGTTTGACCGGAACCTGAGCGAGCGCCGCACGCCCCCTCGTCGCGGGCCGGCGGTGATCAGGCCGGGACGGCGGGAAGGTTCAGCAGCCGGGTCAGGCGTGCGACGGTGGTGTCCTGTTCGTCGGCGTGCACGGTGATGATGCCCAGTGCGGCGGCGGGGACGAGGTTGGCGTGGCGGTCGTCGACGAACACACAGGCAGAGGCGGGCAGCCCGAGCCGGTCCAGGGTGATCTCGTAGATCGCGGGATCTGGTTTGGCGATGCCTTCGGTCTCGGAGAGGACGGTGACGTCGAACAGATCCCACACGCCGAGTTCTTGATAGGGGTTGTAGGGATCGAGGCCGAAGGAGTTCGACAGCATGGCCAGGGCAATGCCGGCCTGCCGTGCGGCCCGCGCAAGGTTGATCATCTTCGCGGCTGGGCGGACGGCTTGCCAGGCCCGGCCCATCAGGTTCTGGTGATCGGCAAGGCCGAGCAGCGCGGCGGTGCGGCGGTTCCACTCCGGCTGCGTCATCCGGCCGCTCTCCAGCGCCTTGTACAGGGCACGGCCTTCGGGATGGTCCTCCAAGGTGGTCGCCCACGCGGACTCCGCCAGCCCCTGGGCCAGGCACCAGGTCCGGTGAGGAGTTCCCACTTCCTCGGTCAGGACTTCCGCGAAGTCCAGAATCAGCCCCTGGAAGGGGATGTCCCCGCCGGCCTGCGCCACGCTCACCAGCCTCCCCTACCCGGGTTCTCCATCACCCGGGGTCCCTACCCGGCCCCGGCACCGAGTCATGCGCAACACCCTGGTTCTGCCGCATAGTTGGGCAGGATCTCGGCTGGGCGGTTCAACGGGTCATGGTGTCCGTCAGGACGGGTGTCCGCATCGGCACGGCGACGGCCGATGCGGCTCGACGGGTTCACAGGCTGCTGTTCTGCGCTGCCGACTTGCGGCGGGCGAGTGCGGGGAGCAGCAGCCGGGGAGAGAACGCGGGGGGCAGGAACCACAGCCCGGTCGTTCCCATGAAGGTGAGCATGAGGCTGAGCAGTACCGTCGCCGTGTCGCGGGTGGGGGCGCCGATGATGCCGGTGAGGACGGAGAGGGTCACGACGAACACCATGAGGAAGCGCCACTTGGTCCGGCCGAGGAGAAAGTGTCGGCCTTCGGCCAGCGTCACCCACCAGGACAGCGCGGACATCAGGGTGAAGCTCAG
The DNA here is from genome assembly GCF_001418565.1 of Streptomyces graminilatus. Taxonomy (GTDB): domain Bacteria; phylum Actinomycetota; class Actinomycetes; order Streptomycetales; family Streptomycetaceae; genus Streptomyces; species Streptomyces graminilatus. The sequence continues at coordinate 22,778 of NZ_LIQQ01000346.1, forward strand.
CGCGGCAAGCGGGATCGCGACCGGCAGGAGGGGCCGGGTGGCGTCGTCGGCGGGCAGCTGGTCGGCCCACCGGCCCGCCATGTGGTGCAGGAAATACAGATAGAGCGGGACGCAGGCGAGGACGAGCAGCCACAGCAGCGCACGCAGTGCCCGGTCGGAATCCAGCAGTCTCACGGTCGTCTCCTTCGAAGGAACAGCTACTCGGCCAGGCCCCGGGGGTGCCGGCGGCGGTCTTACGGCGCTGCCTGGATCATGGTGAGGACTTCCGTCGTGGACCGTACGTCGCCGAAGGAGCGGTAGATCGTGGCGAGGGTGGCGTTGTGGTCCTGGTCGCGGCCAGCCGCGTTGGCGTCGGCGACCATGACGACCCGGTAGCCGAGGGTGGATGCGTCGCGGGCCGAGCTTTCGCAGCACACCTGGGTGACCGTGCCGGTGACCAGGACGGTGTCGATGCCGTGCTGTTCAAGGTGCTCGGGCAGCGGGCAGCGGCCCGGGAAGAAGGCGCTCGGTGCGCTCTTCTCCGCGAAGATGTCGCCGGGGTCGGTGGCAAAGCCGGGCCACAGCCGGCCGGGCAGGGGCCCGGTGCCGCCGGAGGTGCGGAACATCTCGGCGGCCTCGGGACCGTGGAACTCGTCGCCGACCGCGGTGCGTTCGGTGCGCGCGGGCAGTACCCAGGCAACCGTTCCGCCGGCCGCACGGAGCCGGTCGGCGAGCTGCTGGATGTTGGGCGCGATGCCGCGGGCGTAGGGGTTGGCGTCGACGAAGAACGGCACCATGTCGATGACCACGAGCGCGGTGCGGGCGGGCGTGATGTCCGGGTACGCGTGCCGGCGGCCGCGCCGTTCCTCCTGGCGCCGGTAGTCCCTCTCCTCGATGCGCCACGCGTGGAGGCGGGGCTCGGTGTCCTGCACAGCGGGTGTCCCTTGTCAGTCGGGGTCGGGGCTGAGTTTGCGGTTGGTGCCGGAGCGGCCGATGTCGAGTTCCACGAGGGAGGTGAGGGTGGTGCCGTTGTTCCAGAAGCCGAGCAGGTCGACGTCGATGAGGCACAGGCCGTGGCGCGCGGCGAACTTGCGGGCCGGGTTGGTGAATACGCAGGAGGCGACGAAGACGGGTACATCGGCGTGGTGTTCGGCGCGGGCGGTGCCGTTGAAGGTCTGGATGTCGCGGCTGCCGACCGAGCGGTGCTTGGCGAAGCGCTTGACCTGCACGACGATCTTCCGGCCGTCCGGCAGATAGCCGATCACGTCGGCCCCGAGGTCGCCCGAGCCGCCCACGCGCTCCACCTGGGTGCAGCCGTCGCGGCGGCACAGCTCGGCGACGTACTCCTCGAAGACGCGGTCGTCCATCGTCCACACCGCTGCCAGGGAGCGGCGGGCCTGGCGCTGCGCGTCCTCGGCGAGCCGTTCTTTCTCCGCCCGGGCCTCGCGCCGTCCGGCGCGCACCAGCGCCGCAACGACGGCTGCAAGTACGACGGCGGCTAACGCCGCCAGCAGCACCGTCCCCATCCGAACTCCCCTCCCCCGGTGGCTCGCCGCCTGGTCTCTCCCCAACCGGGGGCGCATTTATCCGCTCTGGGGGCGGGGACGGTGGGGGCGCGCTGTCTGGCGTTCCTGTGCCGTGCGGGCAGCTCAAGCGGCGGTGGTAGGGAGGCCGTGCCGCTCGACGGACGGCAGCAGATGCCGCAGGTGTTCGATGCCGCGGGGAGTGAGAGGGATGGCCGTCTCGGCCGCTCGCTGGTCGAAGAGCGGGTGGTGGCCGCAGGCACGGGTGTGGGTGAGTGTGATCCGTTCGCTCTGGGTGTCGACGCTGATCATGGCGGGGTATACCGCAGGGTCGTCCAGGTCGTCTCGGCTGAGGAACCAGTCGGTGTCGGTGGTCGCCCAGTCGGAGCGGAGGGAGGTGGTGATGTCCGGCACCCAGGAGGTCCTGCCTGCCAGGAGCACGTTCAGCGCGATATGGGAGGCGTCCAGGGGGCGTTGTGCTGGGGCGGTCATGCAGCAGAGTGTGGCCGGTTGCGGGGCGGGGGCGCCACTTGGGCGGGCTCGTGCCAGTGGTGCCCGCCTCACGGTCGTCACGGGCTGGTGGGGTGGGCGGGCTGGGCGAGGGGGGTCAATCCGGCGGCGGTGACGGCCTGGAGGTGGTCTTCGGGCAGGGTGTCCCACCGTTTGCGGAGGTTGTTGAGCCACTGGCCGACCTTGAACTCTTCGCCGTCGAGGGTGACGGTGTCGCGCTGGCGGATGTCGAGGTGGCCTTCGCGGGCGCGGAAGGCTTCGACGGCTGCCAGGCCGTGGTCGAGCTGCCGCTTCTGGCGGGCGGCGCGGCCGGCGGGCTGGGGTGGGGCCTG
>NZ_LIQQ01000347.1 GCF_001418565.1 Streptomyces graminilatus
GGTGAGGGGGGCGGCTGAAGGGGGGCGCGCTCCCCTGCGGCTCGGGTGTTCCTTCAGTGCTCCGCCGGGACCGCGCCCTCATGTCACGTCTTCGTCATACGCGTTCCGCCCGGTCCGCGCGGTCACCGGCACCGTCCGGCAGCACGCCGGTGCGCGCCGCGTNNCCCACTCGAAGTTGTCCAGCAGGGACCACAGGAAGTAGCCCCGCACGTCGACGCCGGCCTCGATCGCCCGCTGGACCGCCGCCAGGTGGCCGTGCAGGTAGGCGATGCGTTCCGGGTCGGCCACCTCGCCCTCCGGGTTGACGTAGTCGTCGAACGCGGCCCCGTTCTCGGTGATCATCAACGGCATCGCGGGGTGGTCGGACTTGAGGCGCGTCAGCAGGTCGTACAGGCCGCTCGGGTCGACCGCCCAGCCCATCGCCGTGGTGCTGCCCGGCGGACGGTGGAAGGCGACCTGGTCGGCGCCCGGCCAAGGCGTGTGTTCGCTCGCCCCGTGGCCGTCGGAGCCGTGGTCGGCGTCGTCGGTGGCGGCGGAGACGAGGGTGGGCGCGTAGTAGTTGACGCCCAGGAAGTCCAGCGGCTGGTGGATCGTGTCGATGTCGCCGTCCTGGACGAAGGACCAGTCGGTGAGGCCGGCCGTGTCCTGGAGGAGGTCCGGCGGGTACTCGCCCTCCAGCATGGGGCCGGTGAAGACGCGGTTGGCCAGCGCGTCGATCCGGCGGACCGCGTCGAGGTCGGCCGCCGACCCCGTCAGCGCGCGTACGTGGTGGATGTTGAGCGTGACGGACGCCCGTGCGTGGGAGGGCAGTTCGGCGCGCAGCGCCTGAATCGCCCTGCCGTGGGCGAGGTTGAGGTGGTGCGCCGCGCGAAGGGCCGCGACGGGGTCGGTGCGCCCGGGCGCGTGGACGCCCGAGCCGTAGCCGAGGAAGGCGCTGCACCAGGGCTCGTTGAGAGTGATCCAGGTCTTCACCCGGTCCCCCAGCGCACGGGCAGCCAGGGTCGCGTAGTCGGCGAACCGGTCGGCGGTGGCGCGCTCCGGCCAGCCGCCCGCGTCCTCCAACTCCTGGGGCAGGTCCCAGTGGTAGAGCGTGACGACCGGCTCGATGCCCTTCTCCAGCAGCGCGTCGGTCAGGGCGCGGTAGAAGTCGAGCCCCTTCTCGGCGGCCGGGCCGCGGCCGGTCGGCTGCACACGCGGCCACGACAGGGAGAACCGGTAGGCGCTCACGCCGAGGTCGGCCATGATCTCGACGTCCTCGCGCCAGCGGTGGTAGTGGTCGGTGGCCACGTCTCCGGTGTCGCCGTTGCGCACCCTGCCGGGCGTGTGCGAGTAGGTGTCCCAGATCGAGGGGGTGCGTCCGTCCAGAGCGGCGGCGCCCTCGATCTGGTACGCGGCGGTCGCCGTGCCCCAGGTGAAACCCGGCGGAAACCCGGCGGCGGTGGTGTTCTCCGGGGCGGGCTCGACATGTCGGGCGATGGTGGTCACGTGGGTCCTTCCATCTGTACTGCGGTCCACTCGTTGGCATGATTTGTCCGGTGGGTACGTTCCCAACGTACGATGGGAACGTACCCATCCCGAGGTTCGAAGCCTCGCCGCCATGAAAGGCGTCTGTCAAGAAGGCCGGACTCATGTCGTGAACTGCGGGCTCACGGCCCCCCGTTCGGGGCTGCGGGCGCCCTGTGGGTGTCTGGCACAATGCGCGGGTCGAAGCCGTCGGGCAGCGCGCGAGCGAGGGAGGCGTCATGGGTGGCAGGCAGCGCCCGACCATCAAGACCGTGGCCGCGCGCGCCGGCGTCGGACGCACCACGGTCTCCCGGGTCGTCAACGGCTCGGAACTCGTCAGCGAGCAGGCCAGGGCCGCCGTGCTCGCCGCCATCGCCGAACTGAAGTACGTACCGAACTCGGTCGCCCGGGGACTGGTGACCAGCAGGACGAACTCCGTGGCGCTGGTGATCCCCGAGTCGGCGAGCAGACTGGGCTCCGAGCCCTACTTCTCGGCGGTCATCCGCGGGGTCAGCACCGCCCTGGCGACGACCCGGACCCAGCTCCAACTGGTGCTCGTACGCGACCAGGCCGAGCGGGACCAGCTCACCGAGTCGGTGGCGGAGCGGCGCGTCGACGGGGTGCTCCTGGTCTCGGTGCACGAACACGACCCGCTGCCGGGCTTGTTGGAGGAGATGGGCCTGCCCACGGTCCTCGCCGGACGCCGCTCCCCCGCCGAGTCGCTCAGCCACGTGCACTCCGACAACGCGGGCGGAGCGGCGGCAGCCGTCGGGCACCTGCTCGCACGGGGGAGGCGGACCATCGCGACGATCACCGGTCCCCTCGACATGGACGTGTCGCGCAGTCGGCTCCAGGGCTGGCGGGAGGCCCTTGAGAGGGCGGGGCACGAGGTCACCGACCGGCTGGTGGTCCCGGCCGACTTCACCGAGGAGGGCGGCGAGACAGCCATGCGTACGCTCCTCGGCCAAGTCCCGGGCCTCGACGCCGTGTTCGTCGCCTCGGACGTCATGGCGGCGGGGGCACTGGCCGAGTTGCGCAGGCAGAAGCGCCGCGTCCCCGACGACGTGGCGGTGGTCGGATTCGACGACTCCATGTTCGCCCGCCACACCAATCCGCCGCTCACCAGCGTGCGTCAGCCCGTCGAGGAGATCGGCAGCATGATCGCCGGCATTCTCCTCAAGGAGATCGGCGATCCCGAGGAGCCGCGTCGCCATGTCGTTCTTCCGACCGAACTCGTGGTGCGTGAATCGTCATGAGTGCGTGAGGTCCTGAGGGCGTGAGGGCCAAGTGCGTGAGCGCTACTCGTGGTTGATGTTCCGATGCCGGCCGGTGGGCGGGCCCGTTGCCGCCGATCGGCGGGGGTGGCGGGGCCCACTGGCGGGTGCCCCTTCGCCACACGCGTTTCCAGTCTGGGGGCATGACACATGACACAGTCACCGACACTCCATCGACGACCGGAGCGGGTGAGGGCGAACACCCCTCGACGGCCCGGCTGATCGGACTGGATCTGGCCCGCGGCCTGGCCGTGTTCGGCATGTACGCGGTCCACGTCGGCCCCGACCCGAGCAAGGGCGGTGTCGTCGGCTTCCTGATGGGGCTTGCGCAGGGCCGGTCATCCGCCCTGTTCGCGGTCCTTGCCGGTGTGGCGGTCGCCCTGATCACCGGGCGCCGCACGCCGAAGACGGGACTGGCCGGCCGCCAGGCCGTCGTCAAGGTGATCATCCGGGCCGTGATCCTGATGGCCCTCGGCACCGCCCTGACCATGACCGGCACCCCGGTGGTACCGATTCTCGCCTTCTACGGACTGTTCTTCCTGCTCGTGCTGCCGTTGTACCGGCTGGGCGCCAAACCGCTGGCGCTGATCGCCGTGGGATGGGCCCTGGCGGGTCCGCCGCTGCTGTACGTGCTGAGGCCGGTGGTGGGCGATCGCTCGTTCCCCACCGTCGGGCATGCCGACGGCCTCGGCTCGCTGCTCTTCACCGGCGGCTATCCGGCGCTGACCTGGGTCCCGTTCGTCATCGCCGGTATGGCGGTCGCCCGCCTCGACCTGGCCGCCATCGCTGTCCGGATACGCCTCGCCCTCACCGGCGTCGCCCTCGCCGTCACCGGCTACGGCGGCTCCTGGCTGGCGCTGCGTCTTGTCCCCGGTGCCGCCGACGCCCTGCGGGAAGCCCAGGGCGGGTCGGGCATGTCGTCGTCGGCGTCCTCTTCGCCCGACGGTTTCGGCTTCTTCAGTGGCACTCCCGCCGGGCTGCTGGACGCCTCCCCCCACAGCGAGGCGACCCTGTCCATCGTGGGCAACACCGGCGTGGCGATCCTGGTGCTCGCCGTGTGTCTGGCCGCCATTGACGCCCTCCCCCGTCTGCGCCGCCTGGCGGGGCCCGTCATCGCGGTCGGCTCGATGTCCCTGAGCGCGTACGTCTTCCACATCGCCGCCATCTGGCTCCTGGGCATCGGAGGGATCGGCTCCCAGCCCCTGTACGTCCTGCTCGGGTTCATCGCGTCCGTCACCGTCCTCGCCACCGTCTGGTCCCGCTTCTTCCAGCGGGGGCCGCTCGAATGGGTGATCGGCCGGGCGACCCGGCTCGCCCGGCGTGTCCAGTGAGGGCGGTCCACGTCGGTCGGCGGCCTGGCCGGTCCGGTCGGCGGATCGGGAGCGCTCCCAATACATCGGGACGGGCCCCGCTCCGCTCGTGAAGTCGTGTGCCCGGTTGCCTCCGGCCGGTAAGATCGGTGATCTCTCGGGGAGGCGGTCATGGGCAGACGACGCCCGGACACACCGACGCTGGAGGAGGTGGCCGCTCACGCGCGGGTGGGACGGGGCACGGTCTCCCGCGTCATCAACAACGCGGCGGGCGTGAAGGATTCGACGCGCCGGGCTGTCCAGCAGGCCATCGAGGAACTGGGTTACGTGCCCAATCTCGCGGCCCGCTCCCTGGCCGGGCGCAGGGCCGACGCCGTCGCCCTGGTCATGACCGAGCCGGACTGGCGGCTGTTCGCCGAGCCCTTCTTCTCCGAGATCGTCCGCTCGCTCGGGGACGCGCTGACCGACACCGGGCTCCAGCTCCTGCTGACCCTGGTCCGCTCGGACACCGAGCGGCAGCGCTTCCTCGAGTACGCGCGCGGCGGCCGGGTCGACGGGGTCCTGCTGATGTCCGTGCACGCCGGTGATCCACTGCCGGACATGCTCGCCGAGGCCCGGTTGCCGACCGTGCTGCTGGGGCGCCGCTCAGGCGAGGAATACATCAGTTACGTCGACGCGGACAACATCGGCGGAGCCCGCAGCGCCGTGTCCCACCTGCTGCGACAGGGCCGCCGAGTGATGGCGACCATCACCGGGCCGCTCGACCTGTACGCCGCCCAGTGCCGGCTGCGCGGCTACGAGGAGGCCCTCGCGATGGCGGGCCTGGCGGGCGAGCCGGCGCGTGTCGCCGAGAGCGACTTCACGGCGGAGAGCGGACGCCGCGCCATGGCCGAACTCATCGAACGGTACCCGGACATCGACGGCGTCCTCGCCGCGTCGGACACCACGGCCGCCGGGGCCCTCGATGCTCTGCGCGCGGCCGGCCGCCGGGTGCCCGAGGACGTCGCCGTCATCGGCTTCGACGACTTCTCGCTGGCCCAGCGGACCGAACCACGGCTGACCACCGTGCGCCAGCCGATCGAGGAGATCGGGCGGGCCATGATCCGGCTGCTCCTGGAGGAGATGGAGGAGGGCGCCGTGGCCTGGCGTCATGTCATCCTCCGTACGGAGCTGGTGGTACGCGAGTCCACCTGACGCCTCGCCGGCAAATCCGTGAACGGGTTCGCGCCGTCACTCTTGTCAGGGACCTGAAGCATCCCTACAGTCCCAGCCGAAGCCAGCATTGGGAGCGCTCCCATCGAAAGAGCCGCGGGAGTCCTTCCGTTACCCCCATCCCTCGGAAGAGGATCCGCATGCGTCCTTCCCAGCACCATGCCCGCAGCACGCGTGGCCTGCTCGGCGCGCTGCTCACCTCGCTCGTCTCCCTCGCCGCGCTCCTGACGACAGCGTCAGGGGCGCACGCCGACGCCGCGATCTGCCAGCCCTTCGGCGTGACGACCGTCCAGGGCCGCTACGTGGTCCAGAACAACCGCTGGGGCTCCAGCACCACCCAGTGCATCACCGCCACCGACTCGGGGTTCAGGGTCACCCAGGCCGACGGATCCGTCCCCACCAACGGCGGGCCGAAGTCGTACCCGTCAATCTACAACGGCTGCCACTACACCAACTGCTCGCCCGGAACCAGCCTTCCCGCGCGGCTCAGCAACATCTCCAGCGCGCCGTCGAGCATCTCCTACAACTACGTCAACGACGCGGTGTACAACGCCTCGTACGACATCTGGCTCGACCCCACGCCACGTACCGACGGTGTGAACCGGACCGAGATCATGCTCTGGTTCAACAAGGTCGGACCCATCCAGCCCATTGGCTCCGTGGTGGGCACCGCCACCGTGGGCGGGCGCCAGTGGCAGGTGTGGTCGGGCGGCAACGGCACGAACGACGTGCTGTCGTTCGTCGCGCTGTCCACCATGACCGGCTGGAACTTCGACGTCATGGACTTCGCCCGGCAGGCCGTCTCCCGGGGGATCGCGCAGAACAACTGGTACCTGACGAGTGTCCAGGCGGGCTTCGAGCCCTGGCAGAACGGCGCGGGCCTCGCGGTGACCTCGTTCTCCTCCACCGTCAACAAGACTTCCGGCGACCCGGGCGGCCCCGGTGGTCCGGGCGACCCCGGAGGCTCCCAGGCCTGCAAGGTGGCGTACGGGACGAACGTCTGGCAGGGCGGCTTCACCGCCGACGTGACCATCACCAACACCGGCTCCTCGCCCGTCAGCGGCTGGAAGCTGGCGTTCACCCTCCCGTCGGGGCAGCAGATCACCAGTGGCTGGAACACGAACCTGTCCGGGTCGTCCGGAGCGGTGACAGCGGGCAACGTGGCCCACAACGGAGAGGTCGCGGCGGGCGGTCAGGCGACCTTCGGGTTCCAGGGCACCTACAACGGCACCTTCGCCAAGCCCACCGCCTTCAGCCTCAACGGCACTGCCTGCTCTCTCGCGTGACCTGAGCTCACCAGGCAGTGCGGCGGCTCCACCGTTGCGCCCCCTCCGGAATCGCCGACGACCGGTCCGGAGGGGGCCGGTGCCGGCGGCGGGTTCAGTGCTGTGCGAACTGGAGCTGTGTCGGCTGTACGACATCGGGGCGCACGGCGATCCCGTTGACGGTCAGCCGTTCGCCGTAGATGTCGGTGATCCTGATCTCGCCGCCGCACCCGCTGCCGTCGGGAGAGAGGAAGTAGTTGTAGCCGGTACGGACCAACTGACGCCATCCACCGCCGGTACGCACCTCAAGGCGGGCGAGCGGGTTGCGGTGGCCGATGGCCTGGATGCCGCACCAGTACTGGCTTGAGCCCTCCTTGTAGCGGATCGAGATCCTGCCCACCGAGCTGGGGCTCACCAGGCTCCAGGTGATCGAGAGACGGCCGGTCTGGAGGGGGGCGAGCTTGGCGAAGGCCTGTTCACTGAGGTCGAGCTGGCCGGGCGCGCAGGGCGCGGGGCACTCGTTGGTGATCTTCACCGTGACCGTATGGCCGTTCGACGCCCGGACGAGCACGTACGCCCCGCAGGCCGCGGATGTCTGGTAGTCGGTGGTGTTCATGGCCGCGATCATCATGTCGTCGCTCGGGCCGAACGAGCAGGCGCCGTTCCCGTCCCCGGCCTGGTAGACGGTGGCGACCCCCTGATAGGTGCGCTGGGGCCGGATCCGTCCGGCCAGGGACGAGGTGGCGGGAACCGTGCGCGGAGAGGCCGACGCCGGTGCCGCCGCCGGGGTCACGGCAGCCTTCGTGGCCGTGGCGCTCGCCGTTGGGGACGCGGAGGGGGCGGACGGGGTCGCGGAGGCGGCCGACGGGGAGGCCGTGACGGGATTCTTCCCCGGCGGCGTCGGCGCGGGAGTCTCCTGGGAGTCGGCCACGGCCGTGGCGGGGGCCGGCCCGGCGTCGTTCTTGCCGTCGGGGTGCATCGTCATGACCAGGCAGACAAGAAGACCTGTGACGGCCAGCCCCGCGGCGGTGCCCGCCAGCCGGCCGCGTCTGCGCCTGCGCTGCCGCTCGGCCCGGCGTGTTTCCTGCATGTCCATCCGTCCGTTCGGAAGAGCGTGTCGCTGCTGCACTGCTCAGTGGCCACGGGTGGCGAAAAGGTTGCCGCCGATTTTCCTTACGTGTGCCACGTCACAATCCCGGCGATCGGGCAACTCTTTCGGCTGAAAATCGTCTCCTTGAGAGTGAATTTTCTTAAGAGACGGCCACGCTTCTTCATACTTCTGACCCTGGTCGTGCTCGCGACGGTGACGGTGACCGTCCTCCTGATCATCCAGGCGTACAAAATGGAGACGCTCTCCCCGCGCGAGGAACGCGACCGGGCCGCGTCGGGAGCGGCCGTACCGTCGGGGCAGGTGGACTGCCGGAAGGCGAAGTGCATCGCGCTCACCTTCGACGGCAACCCGGGCGAGCCCACCGTCCGGCTGCTGGACCTCCTGAAGGAGTACAGGGCGCCGTCGACGTTCTTCCTCGAGGGCCGGCGCATCCACAAGTTCCCGGAGGTGGTGCGGCGGATCGCCGTGGACGGCCATGAGATCGGGAACCACACCTGGACGCACCCGGCACTGACCGACATCTCGGATGCGCGGATCCGCGCCGAGCTGAAGCGCACGGAACGCGCCATCACCGACATCACGGGCAGCAAGCCGACGCTGATGCGTCCGCCCGGGGGCCGTACCGACGACCGCGTCTCCAAGGTCTCCAAGGAGCTCGGCATGGCCCAGGTCCTGTGGACGGTGACGGCGAAGGACTACGCGACGGACGACTCGGCGCTGATCACCAAGCGCGTCCTCGCGGGTGCCGACCGCGATGGAATCATCCTGCTCCACCCGCTCCACAAGGGCACCGTGCCCGCCATGCCCGCCATCCTGAAGGCGCTGAGCAAGCAGAACTACACCTTCGTGACGGTCTCCCAGCTCCTCGCGCCGTCAAAGGCCGAGCCCGGCAAGATCTACAGGTGACCGCCTGACGCGGTGGTCAGGTCGAGGTCGGTGCCGAGGAGATGGTGATCCGAGTGCGTGGTGGGTCGCACCCGGTGCCGGAGCGGAGCCATGCCCCGCAGGAACACGTAGTCGAACTTGCTGTGCCAGTCGGTGGTCGGCTCGCATCCGGCGGTGGAGGAGGGCCGGCACCGGGGATCCGTGTCCGCCGCCAGCGTCCACATCCGGGTGAGTTCGGGGGCGTCCGGCACCGCGTTGAAGTCGCCGAGCACGATCGCGCGCTCGTACCGGGCCACGGCTGCCGCGAGCACCCGGGTCTGTCCTGCCCTGACCGATTCCTGACGTCGTTGGGCGAGATGCGTGTTGAAGACCCGGACGGGCCGTCCGCCCAGCGTGGCGGTGACCGCCATGTACCCGCGGTCCTCGGATCCGCCGTCGGGATATTCCACGTTCACCCGGTCCGTCATCGGCGTCGCGGAGAGGATCGCCTGGCCGAAGGCTCCGGGGCTCCACGGCACTCCCCCACAGCGGTTCCAATTCCGCAGAACCGTCCCGTACTCGACGTGGTAGACGAGCCCGTGAAGGTCCGTCAGGTATTCCCGGATCTCCTCCACGTCACGCTCGCAGGCTTCTTGCAGGCCGATGACCTGGGGCGCGTACCTGGCGATCTCCGCCGCCCGGTCGGCGTTGCTCTCCCCGCAGGGGTTGCAGATGTTCCAGGTCATGACCCGGTTCGGTACGACGTCCCGCACGGCGCCGACAGGCAGTGACCTCGCGAAGAGGGCGTCGCTCGGGGCGCTGGGGCCGACGAGCACCATGCAGACCAGGGTCAGCGCACCCGCGAGCAGCCGCGTGCCCCTCCCGAGCATCATCGCCTCCTCGACGCCTTCTCTGTGCGGTACGCACAGCATCCGATGTCTGCCGTCCCGCAGCTGCCGTCCACCTCACGAGGCTAGAGGACGAGGCTGCCCGCGACGGGCGTATACAGGTCCGTCCGCCGTGGTGATCCAGAACAGGCTCGCGCATAGGAAGGCCGTTGCCGCGTAGACCAGCGACTGTGTGACGGAGTCGTCCCGCGCGCCGGCGACGAGCGCGCCGACCGCCGCCAGTGCCAGGGCGACGGCAGGCAGCGCCCGAGGGCGCCGTACGTCGCCCGGTGCGTGGGCGGCCGGTGGCAGCGACCTGGCGGCGAGGCTGTAACAGGCGCAGGCCAGCAGGGTGGTGCCCAGTACATCGCTGGGCCGGTGATGGTAGGTGGCCAGGACGGCTCCACCGGTGACGGCGAGCCAGAGCATGCCGCTCACCAGCGCGTACGGGCGGACGCGCGGGGAAGCGACGAGGGCGAGGCCGAGGGAGAGCGCGGCGGCGATGCCCACGTGCCCGCTGGGGAAGCTCGGGTCGACAAGGCTGACGCGGGCGCCGACCAGGTCGGGCCGGGGCAGATACGTCTTGCCCGCCTGCGTGCCCGCGACCGTGACCATGACGACCGCGGCCGCGGCGCAGCCGTGCCACCAGCACTTCCGGACCAGGGTGACGACCACGATGACCGCCATTCCCACGATCAGGGTCGGCATGGCGCTCTGTTCCAGCGGGGGCATTGCCGACGAACCGTAGGTCGCCCCCGACCAGTCGTAGATCCATGCCGGTTCGGCGCCGGCGTTCTCGCTGAACAGGGCATTCTCCGCCCGCTGCCCGAACGGGTTGCAGACCGCGATCAGGTAGACCGCCAGGAACCCCAGGAGGTACAGCGGAGCCGAGATCCGTTGCCGTGTCGTCGGTGCGGGGCCGGGTTCGACCGTGGCTTCCCGGGAGTTGCCCGGGGTGTCCGGGTGCGTGGACAGGGTCGAGGGATCGTGCTGGGTCATCGTTCTTCTCTCTGTCGGTCCGGATCCGTGCGCGTCGGCGGCAGTTCGGCCCTGTGCTGTCTGCGGCACGCAGCGGGCGGCGGGCAGGCCCCGGCCCGCCCGTCGGGATCTGCTCGTACGGGATCCGCTCCTAGTCGAACAGGGCCCGGTTCTGCCGGTGCTGGGCGGTGATCGCCAGGACCGGGAGGGGTGCGATGAGGAGAAGGAGGACGACCAGGTCGGGCATGGACTGCATGAAGTCGTCCGGCCGGCCGACGATCGCCCGCGTGCGGATGAACGCGAACGTCGCTACGGGGATCAGCCACCGGTAGTCCCCGGTGGCGGCCGTCGCCACCCACGCGGCGACCAGCGCGGCGACTTCGAGGGCGAACAGGCCGCGCTGGAAGGACGGACTGACGGAGATGACGTGCAGGCCACCGGCCACGGACATGGCGAGCACGACAGGGACCAGCCAGCCGTACGAGTGGCGCCGCAGTCGGCCAGGACGGCAGACCGCCAGTACCGCGCAGGCGGTGCACAGCGCCCCGGACAGCATCAGGTCATGTGCCGTTATCGGTGCGCCCAGTCCGTAGTAACCCAGGCCCGACTTGCCCTCGTCGCCGAAGAGCGTATTGCCGTTGAAGGTGGCACCGGCGTAGATCATCGCCGCTGCGGCCGGCAGCGCGATCCACGTTCTGCCGCGCAGCAGGGCGATCAGGCAGACCAGCGGAAGCAGCCCGTAGGGCAGGAGCCGTGTCCCCGTGCCGGGACCTCGCGCCCACGGGTACCAGCCCGAGAAGTGGAAGGCGATGGCATTCCCGCCGGGATCGATGCGCAGCGCCCAGTGCCAGACATCCTGGAGATACGGCACCAGAGCCAGCGCGGCGAGGACGAGGGCGGTCAGGTGGATGCCGTCCAGCCACCACGGGCGGGCGGTGTCGTCGACGACGGCACGGGCGCGGGCCTGCACTCCGGCACGCACCAGGGCGAGAACCTCGCGGGGCGGGGGCCATGAGCGGCCGGGATACGCCTCGGACAGGCAGGTCAGCAGCTCTTCTCCCTGCCGGGAACGGTAGGACTCGGGGTAGACCGCGAGCAGCAGACGGTTCATGCGGGGGCCACCCCGGTATCCCGTGAGCGCCCGATGACGACGGCCGCCGCCTGCTGCATCCGCAGCGCCTCCCGGCCGAGCGCCTCGGTGCCGTCCTCCGTGAGCCGGTAGTAGCGGCGCGCCCGGCCGTCGACGATCTCCTCGTCACCGGGGGCCACAAGACCGGCCCGCTCCAGCCGCTCCAGGGCGCCGTAGAGGGTGCCCACGGCGATCCGGAGCCGCCCGTCGGTGGTCTGCTCGGCGGCCTTGATAATGCCGTAACCGTGCAACGGTCCGTCCAGGAGCGCGGCGAGGATGAAGTACTGCGGTTCCGTCAGGGACGGGTTCTGCCTTGTCATGCGTCGAGCATATATCGTGCCGCGAAATATATCGGCTGGCTATCGGCGGGTCCCGGGCGGCCCCGGCCGGGGAGTGGATCGGCGGCCCCATCGGGTCAGGCCCGATCCACTCTCCGGTCACCCCGTCAGGCGAAGGGGTCGAAGGTGATTCCGCTCGGCTTGGCCCGGTCGAGGTGGCCAGCGAACTTGGAGTCCTGCAAGGGGAAGTTCGCGTTGCCCCAGTCGGAGGCGTTCAGGGTGTCGCGCAGCTTGGACGGGAGGTTGTCCCAGGTGAGCAGGTTCTCCTGATGCCAGGCGCCGGTGTCGTTCTCGGCGGTCTCGCCCCACTTGGCGAAGCGGAAGGCGTGGGTGCTCGCACCGTCCTTGTGGTAGACGACCTCGACGCGTTGGCCGCTCATCGGGACGTCGGCGATCGGGTGGGTACTGAAGCCGCCATGCCGGGAGGCCGACAGGTAGGACGGCGTGTCGGCGCCCTGACGGACCCAGACGACGACGCACTCCCAGTCGTGCCGGTGCCCGATGCCCGGCGAGGCCTCGTCCTTCTCGAAGTAACTGGCGTAGACGATCCCGCACCAGCCGTTGTCGCACTTGGCCCGCGAGTAGGTGTTGGCGCGGCCGAGGTGGTCGCCACGGCACTGGCCGGTGACCGGGCCGGTCGGCTTGAGACCGCCGTTGAGGTTGCCGTCCGGGTCGATGGCGGCGGCCGGGTGGCAACTGTCCGTGTCGTAGTCGTACAGGGGCTCGAAGTACTTCTGGAAGGTGGTCGCGTTCTCGGGGAGGTTCCGCAGAACACCCGCGGAGGCGCTGAAGGGCAGGGCGACGGTCAGGGCGACAGCGCTACCGACGACGGCGGCGGCTCGGGCGGGGCGGAAAGTCCGTCCGCTGCTGACGGCACGGGGCAAGGTGGGCTCCAGTCTTCGATCCGTTCGTCCCGGACATGACATCCGAGTCGGAGAGGAGACTGGCAGGCCGAGCGATCACTGGAAGGACTTTCCGCCAAACACGCAGGGGCTCTTGTCCCAACGGATCGACAAGTGCGAACAGCGCGGCGCCCGGCGGGACAACAGCACAGCGGTGCTCGGCGCGTCTCGCCGAAGGCGGCTCACACGCGGCCGGCATGACGGTCAGTCAGCCGGCGCACCGACCACCTCTGCCGTCTCGGCCACCTCTGCCCCGATCCCACCAACCCGGCGGGCCGAGAGTCACCGGTCCGGTGTCCGTCGTACGACACCGCGGGCTCTCGTACGACACCGTCAGCCCGGTCGTCCAACCGCGCGGCGACCGCCGCCCAGGCCTCTCCCTTCCTTCGATTCTTCGTCGAACCGGTTCGACGAAAGCTAGCACCGAGGGAAACCGGCCAGCAATCCCCCGGACACGAGTTCCGGGGACCGCGCACGGTCCGATCGCCCGGCCGGGTCGGGCGTGATCAGCCGGCGGATCCGCCGCCCGGTCCACCACTGAAGGGGCGCACGCCCAGGCAAGCCAGCCACCCGGGTACTCGCGCCTACGTTTCCGGGTCGTTACGAGAAATGCTGCGCAAGGCGTTGACACTCACCCCGGTTGCTCCTACCTTCACTTCACGCGAACCGGTTCGACGACCAGCACCTGGCCGATTCAGCACCCTGAATTCATCGAACCGGTTCGAACGATCTTGGCGAGGAGGCACCGTGAACATCGGTGAGATCGCTCAGCGGGCCGGTGTTTCCCGGAGCACCGTGTCCTATGCCCTGAGCGGCAAACGGCCCGTGTCCGAGGACACCCGTCAGAAGATCCAGCGGGTTATCGACGAGCTGGGCTACCAGCCCAACGCGAGTGCGCGGGCCCTGGCCAACGGCCGGACCAACACCATCGGTCTGGTCTTCCCGCCGGCCGGGAACCACTACACCGGTATGCAGCTCGACTTCATCGGCAGCGTGGTGGAGGCCGCGGCGGCGTACGACTACGACGTGCTGCTCTCCCCGAGCGGGGTGGACAGCGACCGTTCGTTCCAGCGGCTGCTGGGTGAGCGGCGGGTCGACGGCGCGATCCTGATGGAGATCCGGTTGCAGGACGACCGGATCGACCATCTCACCGAGGTCGGTTTCCCCTCGGTCGCCATCGGCCGTACCGCCCAGCCGGAAGGCAGTTGGTGGGTGGGCCTGGACCACACGGCGCTGGCGTCGGCCTGTGTGCACCATCTCGCCGACCTGGGGCACCGCCGGGTCGCCTTCGTCAACCGGCCCGAGCAGCTCCTGAGGGCCGGGTACGAGTCGGCCCAGCGCGGGCTGGACGGGTTCACCAAGGCAGCCGCCGAGCGCGGGCTCACCGTACGGACGTACTGCTGCGGGGACGACGCCGCCTCGGGCCTGGCCTGTCTGGAGCGGATCCTGCGCGACGACCCGGCCACCACCGCGCTGGTCACCCTGAACGAGGCCGCCCTCGGCGGCCTCTACCGGGGGCTGGCCCAGGCCGGCCGCCATGTGCCACTCGACTTCTCCGTCACCGGAGTGGTAGCCAGCAGATGGGCGGAGACGGTGACCCCGCAGCTCACCGCGGCGGACGTGCCCGCGGAGGAGATGGGCCGCCTCGCCGTCGACCTGCTCGTCCAGCGGCTCGACCACCCCGGGACACCGGCCCGGTATCACCTGCTCGCGCCGCCGATCTCGTTGCGGGCAAGCACCGGGCCGGCCGGTACCCCCGCTCTTCCCTGACCCTCGCCCCGCCCACTCACCGTCACCTCCAACGCCCCCTACCGGCAGGCCGAGAAACTCACCGCCCAAACTCGGTGAGCCCAGCAGCACCCGATCACCCCTCCCACGGCACACCTGTGCCGATCCCAGGGCACAGCCGTGCCAAAAACCATGAGGAACACGCCATGAACCGATCCGCCAGAAGGCGTCTCACCGCCGCCGCCCTGACCGTCGTCGCCGTCACCACGGGCGCCACCGCCTGCTCCTCCTCCGGCTCCGGCTCCGGCTCCGGCGGCACCTCCACCAAGGCTTCGGACGGCGGCACGTACACGATCTGGGACCCGTACCCGCAGTTCGACAAGAGCTCGGCCTGGACGAAGCTGCTGGACGGCTGTGGCACCGAGGCCGGGGTGAAGATCAAGCGGACCGCGTTCGACACCAGCGACCTGACGAACAAGGCGCTGCTGGCCGCGCAGCAGGGCAACTCCGCCGACGTCCTCATCATCGACAACCCGGTGGTGTCGACGCTCGCGGAGGCGGGGGTGCTGACCTCGACCGACGACACCAAGCTGGATGTCTCGAAGGTCAGCCCCAACCTCCTGTCGGCCGGCCAGTCGGGCGGGAAGACGTACGGCACGCCGATCGGCGCCAACACCCTCGCCCTCTACTACAACAACAAGGTCCTGAAGGCCGCCGGGGTGGACATCTCCTCGGTCAAGGACTGGAAGTCGCTCACGGCGGCGCTCGCCAAGGTCAAGGCGGCCGGCAAGAAGGGCATCACGTTCTCCGCGATCGGCACGGAGGAGGGCAGCTTCCAGTTCCTGCCCTGGTACTGGGGCTCCGGAGCCCAGCTCACCGCGCTCGACTCCGACAAGGCCGTCTCCGCGCTGTCGCTGTGGAAGGACTGGCTGGGCAAGGGCTACGCCCCCAACTCGGTGATCAACAACACCCAGACGACCAGTTGGGCGGAGTTCGCGACCGGCGACTACGCGTTCGCGGAGAACGGCACCTGGCAGCTCGGCAACGCGGACAAGGCCGGCCTCGACTACGGCGTCATCCCCGTGCCCGGCATCGACGGCGGCAGCGCGGCGGCCCCGACCGGCGGCGAGTTCGTCACCATCCCCGTCCAGGACGACACCGCCCGCTACGCCACCACGCAGAAGCTCGTGTCCTGCCTGACCAACAGCCAGAACCTGCTCGACACCGACACCACCCTGTCCTACGTGGCACCCACCACCGAGGTCCAGGACAAGCAGGCCGCGGCGAACCCCAAGCTCAAGCCGTGGGTCGAGGCGGTCAAGGCGGCCAGGGGACGCACCGGTGACAACCTGGGCACCAAGTACCCCAAGATCTCCGAGCAGTTGTGGAAGGCCGTCCAGTCCGCCCTGAGCGGGTCGGCGTCGCCCAAGGACGCGCTCGGCTCGGCGCAGTCCGCCGTCAAGTAACCGGGACCCCGGCCAGCCGATGAAGCACACGACACAGCAGCCGCCGGACCAGCGCCGGACTGCCGACCGGAACGGGGCGGCGACAGCCGCCCCGGCCCCGGCCGGCGCCACCACCCGGCGCCGCCGCGCCTCCCATCAGTGGACCGCCTGGGCGTTCCTCGCCCCGGTCGCCCTCTATCTCGCCCTCTTCTACGCATACCCGCTGTACCGCAACCTCGATCTGAGCCTGCACAACTACACCGTCCGCTCCTTCGTCCGAGGTGACGCGCCGTTCACGGGCCTGGCCAACTACCGGGCCGTGTTCGACGACCCGACGTTCGCCCCGGCACTGCTGCACACCGCGGTGTTCACCACCGTGTGCCTGGTCCTCCAGTACTCGATCGGCCTGGCCCTGGCGGTCTTCTTCAACCAGCACTTCCGGCTCTCCGCCATCCTGCGCGCCCTGTTCCTGGTGCCGTGGCTGCTGCCGCTGATCGTGTCGGCCTCGACCTGGTCGTGGATGCTCAACAGCGACTCCGGCATCGTCAACGCCACCCTGCACGCCGTGGGCATCGGGCCGGTGCACTGGCTGACCTCGCCGTCCTGGTCGCTCACCTCGGTGATCATCGCGAACGTCTGGATCGGCGTCCCCTTCAACCTGGTCGTGCTCTACAGCGGCCTCCAGTCGATCCCGGCCAGCCTGTACGAGGCCGCCGCCCTCGACGGGGCGGGCGCCTGGCGGCGCTTCTGGAGCATCACCTTCCCGCTGCTGCGCCCGGTGTCCGCGATCACGCTGCTGCTGGGGCTCGTGTACACGCTCAAGGTCTTCGACATCATCTGGATCATGACCAAGGGCGGTCCGGCGGACTCGTCCACCACCTTCGCCACCTGGTCCTACCAGCTCGGCTTCGGCAATCTGCTGCCCGCCTTCGGCCCCGGAGCGGCCGTCGGCAACCTGCTCGTCGTCGCCGCCCTGGTCTTCGGCCTGGTCTATCTGAAGGTCCAGCGAAAGCAGGCGTCCTCATGACCGCAATCGCCGCCGGCAGCCTGGGGCGCGGCAACCGTACGTGGATCAAGACCGCCATCGGTGTCGTCCTGACCGGGGTCATGCTCTTCCCGGTCTACTGGATGCTCAATGTGTCCTTCACCCAGAACAAGGACATGCGCAAGTCCCCGCCGGACCTGTTCCCCGCCCACGCCACCCTGGAGGGCTACCGGGCCGTCTTCGACCAGCAGTTGCCCTACCTGGGCACGAGTCTCGTCATCGGTCTGGGCACCGTCGTACTGACCGTGGCGCTGGCCGCGCCCGCCGGCTACGCGCTGGCGAAGCTCCGTCCGCGCGGCGGGGGCGTGCTCAGCTTCCTGCTCCTGGTCGCGCAGATGGTCCCCGGCATCATCATGGCGATGGGCTTCTACGCCATCTATCTCAACCTCGGTCTGCTCCAGTCGGTCCCCGGTCTGATCGTCGCGGACTCCACGCTGGCCGTCCCCTTCGCGGTGCTGATCTTCACCGCGTTCATGTCCGGCATTCCCGGCGAGCTGATCCAGGCCGCGCAGATGGACGGGGCGAGTCCCCTGCGCACGTTCTGCTCGATCGTCCTGCCGATGAGCCGCAACTCGGTGGTCACGGTGTCGCTGTTCGCGTTCCTGTGGTCCTGGTCCGACTTCATCTTCGCCAGCACTCTCGCCAACGGCGGCTCGCACGAGCCGATCACGCTCGGCATCTATCACTACATCGGCAACAACAACCAGGAGTGGAACGCCATCATGGCCACCGCCGTCGTGGCGTCACTGCCCGCCACGGTGATCCTGGTCCTCGCCCAGCGCTATGTCGCCGCCGGTGTCACCGCCGGTGCCGTCAAGGACTGACCCGGCCTCCCGCATGAGCCGCGCTCCCCACGAGTCGCCATGCGCGCACCGTCGCCCCGCCCGGCTGACCGCCGGCCACCCCCCGCTCAAGAAATGAGTGCCGCCTCCATGACCGCCGAACCGTCCGGCCCGGCCTTCTCCGTTCACGACATTCCCTTCAGCACGCACGAATCCTGGTTCGGTATCTCTCCCGTGCTGGCGGAGAAGACGTACGCCGAGGATCTCCACCTCGTCTCGCACCAGAACGGCATGCACGCCGTCCTGCGCTTCGTCCCGCTCGACGCGGCGACAGGCGACCGGACCGAGACCGCCGTCCAGGCGACACCGAGTCTGCTGAGCTGGACCGGTGCCGGCGGGCGTATCGAACTCGCCTACGAGTCGCCGGACACCGTGCGGGTACGCGGCACCGGTCTCGGGTTCGGTATCAGCGCGGCGGCATACGCCCTGACGCCGTTCAGCGGCACGTACTTCTACCGCGACCCGGTGGACGACGCACATGTGTTCACTTCCTACGAGACCGGGCGCCGCTACCGGGTCACCGTCCTGTCGGGCACGGTCGGCGGTGTGTCCGGTGCCCAGGCCCTGGGCGCGGGCGATCGCGGTATCACGGTCACCGGCGGGGCCGACGGCTCGTGGGAGGTCGCGGTCGAGGAACTCGACAGCGCGCGCCGGCCGTACGGTTCGCCGTCGTCGTTCGACGCGGTCGTGGAGTCCGCGCGGCGGTCCTTCGCCGAGTTCCTCCACACGGCCGCCCCGTGGCGCTCGGCCGGCACCCCGGCCGCCGCGCTCGCCGTGTACGTGGTGTGGTCCGCGACCGTGCGGCCGGCGGGGCTGGTCACCCGGCCCGCTGTGCTGATGTCCAAGCACTGGATGGACAAGGTGTGGAGCTGGGACCACTGCTTCAACGCCCTCGCCCTGGCCCCCGGCTCCCCCGGCCTCGCCTGGGACCAGTTCGTCCTGCCCTTCGACCACCAGGACGACAGTGGCGCGCTGCCCGACTCCGTCACCCACTCCGAGGTCCTCTACAACTTCGTCAAGCCGCCCATCCACGGCTGGGCCTTCGGCCACCTCCGCAGACGGCTGGCCGAGCCGCTCACCCCGGCGCGACTGACGGAGGCGTACGACAGGCTGACCCGCTGGACGGACTTCTGGCTCACCGCGCGGCGCGCGCCCGATGCCGCCCTGCCCCACTACCAGCACGGCAACGACAGCGGCTGGGACAACGCCACCAGTTTCGACCCCGACCGGGTGGCCGTCACCGCGGACCTGACCGCGACGCTGATCCTCCAGCTCGACGAACTGGCCCGGCTGGCCGGCGAGCTGGGCTTCCCGGACGACGCCCGGCGCCGTGCCGAGACCGCCGACGCCCTCCAGGCGGCCCTGCTGGCGGAGTTGTGGGACGGCGAGCGGTTCCTGAGCCGCCCGGCGCACGGCGGGGTCGCCGCCCCGAGCGCGAGCCTGCTGGACCTGATGCCGATCGTGCTCGGCGACCGGCTGCCCGCCGAGGTCCGTGACCGGCTGGCCGAGCGGATCGAGGCCCACCTCACCGCGTTCGGCCTGGCGACCGAGCACCCCGGTTCCCCGCACTACGAGCCCGACGGCTACTGGCGCGGCCCTATCTGGGCCCCGGCCACCGTGCTCATAGAGGACGGCCTGCGCCGCGCCGGGCACGTACGCCTCGCGGACGAGATCAGCGCCCGCTTCCGGGCCCTGTGCGAGATCTCCGGCTTCGCCGAGAACTTCGACGCCCTGACCGGCCAGGGTCTGCGCGACCGCGCCTACACCTGGACCGCGAGCAGCTACCTGCTGCTGGCCCACGACCACCGGCTCCGCGCGGACGGCACCGAGACCACCGCCACAGCCACCGCAGTGGCCACTGAGACCACCGTCGCCTGACCAGCGAAGGTCCGACCCACCCAGATACGTCCGGCACGGGGGCCGGCGCAGTGACAACCAGCCCTATCCCCTGAAGGGACGTAAGCACATGTCATCCATCGGGCAAAGACGCTCGACCTCGCGAGGCCTCATGCGGGGCATCGCCAGGACGATGCTCCCGCTGACCGTCATCGCCGGTGTCACCACGGTGACGGCACCACCGGCCTCCGCCGCCACCCCCACCCTCACCGTCGACCTGGGCACCACCACCGGAGCCTTCCGCGGCGGTGCGTCCGGGGTCCTGTACGGCCAGTACGGGCCGGACGTACCGACGAACAACCTCATCGAGGGGATGGGGCTGACCACCACCAACACCAAGTACCAGGACGGACAGCAGCACCCGGGCTCGGACGCCCTGGAGATCGCCAAGCCCTTCGTCGACACCGGCGGCGGGGACATCCTGATCTACATGACGGACGTCTACCGGGCCAACTACGAGCGCGCGAGCTACTCGGCCTACCAGGCGACCATGCAGACCCAGGTCGAGCAGGCCATGGCCAGCCCCTACGCGAGCCACTTCGTCTTCGTGCCCTACAACGAGCCCGACATCGGCTGGTTCAGCGGTATGCGCACCAACTCGGGGACGCTGGCCAACTTCAACTCGGAGTGGCGCCAGACCTACAACTTCATCAAGGGCATCTGGCCCGCGGCACGACTGGCGGGACCCAACCTCACCAGCTACAACTCGTTCGCGTACAGCGGCTTCCTCAACTACTGCAAGGCGAACAACTGCCTGCCTGACGTTGTCACTTGGCACACCCTGGGCAGCCCGGCGGACGTCCGCAACACCGTCGACGCCTACCGCGCGGCGGAGACCGCCGCGGGCATCACCTCACCGATCACCGTCAACCTCAACGAGTACGCCCACCGCTACCACCTGACCGACCCCGGCCAGATGGTCCAGTGGATCGCGGGCATCGAGGACAAGAAGGTCGACGGCAACCTGCCGTACTGGAACATCAACGGCAACCTCGGTGACTCCGCCGCCGCCCAGAACACGCCCAACGCCCAGTGGTGGCTGTACAACTGGTACAGCTCCATGAAGGGCAGCAACACGGTCAAGGTCACCGGCGCCGCGAACAACGCCGCGTACACCCTCCAGGGTGTGGCAAGCCTGGACACGGCCAAGAAGCAGGCCCGGGTGATCCTCGCCGGCGGCGGCACCAGCGGTGCCTCGGACACGGTCATCAAGAACATCGACCCGGCCGTCTTCGGCAGCACCGTGCACGTCAGCGTGTTCCAGGACCGCTACAGCGGCTACCTCGGCTCGGCGGCCACCCCGACCCGGCTCACCGACGCCGACGTGGCCGTGGCCGCGGACGGCTCGATCACCGTCCCCATCTCCCTCGACGCGATGTCCGCGTACCAGGTGATCGTCTCCCCCGGCGGCACCGGCAGCTCCACCGCCTCCGACAACACCTGGTCCGCCTCGTACGAGGCCGAGAACGCCACGCTCAGCGGCAGCGGCTTCAACATCAACACCGAGGGCACGACCGGACATGTCGACAGGTTCGTCACCTCCGGCACCAAGGACGTCGGCGGTCTGCGCACCGGCTCGACCACGGTGATCTCCTTCCCCGTCAACGTCCCCACCACCGGTGACTACGACATGTCGGTCTTCGGCAGCAGCTATGCCAAGGACGCCGACGTCAAGGGCCCGACGGACATCTACGCGCGGGTCGACGGCGGCGCCTCGACCAGGATCGACATACCGGTGGGCTTCCAGTGGGTGGTGTGGGGGCACAGCAACGCCACCGTTCACCTGACCGCGGGCAGCCACACCATCAGCCTGGCGACCACCGGCGACAACGGCGCGAAGACCACCGGTGACGCCCTCGTCGACAAGATCGACCTGCGGTTCAAGGACGCCGCGGTCCAGGGCACCACGCTCTACGAGGCCGAGCAGGCGAACCTCTCCGACAGTTCCACCGCGACCTACGTCTCCCAGGGCCAGTCCGGCGCGGGCGCCGTGAACCTCACCTCCGGCAAGTCCGCGACGTTCTGGGTCTACTCGGAGCGGGACGGCTACGCGGACCTGACGGCCCGCTACCGCAACACGGGCCAGGCCTCCCTCACGGTCAACGGCAAGGCCGCCGACGACCAGGTCCTCTCGGGCACGACACCCGGTGACTGGTCCACCTCCGCCAACCGGGTCTTCCTGAACGGCGGCATCAACAAGGTCACGGTGACCGGCACCAGCGGCACCCTCGCCCTGGACAACCTGGCCGTCACCCCGTTCAGCGCCACCGACGCCGTCACCACCGGCAACGTCGTCACCTACCAGGCGGAGAACGGCACCCTCACCGGCACCGCGGCCACCGACACCACCTACAGCCAGGCCAACGGCGGTGTCGTCACCGGCATCGGCGACGGAACCGCCAACTCCCTCACCCTCAACGTCAACGCGCCCACGGCCGGCACGTACGCCATGACCATGCGCTACGCCAACGCCGAGGAACTGCCCTCCAACCACTACAACCCCGACCTGTACGCCGAGCACGCCGACGTCAGTGTCAACGGCGGCGCCTCCACCCGCGTCAACTTCGCCAGCACCCTGCACTGGAACCAGTTCCAGAACTACACCGTCCCCGTCACGCTCGCCCAGGGCGCCAACAGCGTCAAGTTCACCGCCTCGCAGCTGTTCAACTGGGACGGCGTCACCATCGGCAAGGTGTACTCCGGTGGCGGCACCGACATCGGACAGCCCATGCGGTCCAGCTCGGCGCCCCACCTCGACCAGGTCTCCTTCGCACCGGCGAGCCTGCACATCGACGCCCCGGCCGGCTTCTCCTCCACGGCCGTCGCCCAGCACAGCGGGCTCTGCCTGGAGAACCCCGGCCAGTCCACCGCGAACGGCACCCAGTACCAGCAGAACACCTGCGGAAACGGACAGGAGCAGATCTTCGACTTCCACCTCGTCAGCGGTACGACCGACACCTACACCGTCATCAACCACTCCAGCGGCAAGTGCCTCGACATCAGCGGCATCTCCACCGCCAACGGTGCGGCCGTCCAGCAGTGGACCTGCACCGGCGCAGGCAACCAGCGGTACACGCTGAGGCCGGTGACCGCGCTCGGCAACAGCCACGACTACCAGCTCGTGGCGGTGCACAGCGGCAAGTGCGTCGACGTCAGCACCATCTCCACCGCGCCCGGCGCCCTGGTCCACCAGTGGACCTGCGACACCGGCAGCACGCTGAACACCAAGAAGAACCAGATCTGGCGGCTGCTCGGCAAGTCATGACGGGCACCGGATCCCGAACAGTCCACAGGCGTTCTCGGGTCCGGTGCGCGTGAAGCAGTGAAACACCGTGAGGGGCAGCCGGATGATCCCGGCTGCCCCTCACACCTGCCTGGTGCCCACGCGTACCGATCGCTACCGGGTGCGGAACGACCGGAGGTAGGACTTGGACGGGGTGCCGACACCGGTGTTGTTGTCGAAACCGCGGCCCGCCTTCAGCACATGGTTGTCGCCGAAGTCCAGGACGAAGGCCGGGACCCCCTCGGACGCCGGAAGGACCTGGGCCTCGCTGGTGCCGGGGCCGTCGGCGGTCAGGTCGGTGAAGGCGTGGCCGCCGGCGCGTGCGTAGATGGCGGGGTTCGCCCAGCCGAAGCCCTCGCCGCCCTGCGCCTGCATGGCGGAGGCCTGCAGACCCGCGAACAGCGGGCAGGCGAGGCTGGTGCCGCCGATGCTGGTCTCCACGTAGCTGGTGCTGCCGTCGGAGCCAGTCCTGGTCATGCCCACGATGAAGCCGGTGAAGGGGTCGGCGACCATCGACACGTCCGGGGACACCCGCATCGGGTTGGCGACCTTCGTGCCGTCCAGCAGCGTCCTGGCGAGCTCCTTCGGGACCACACCCTGCTGGTAGAAGGGCTGCCTGAACAGGCTGCTGGTGCCGCCGCCACCCCCTTGCAGCCAACCGACCGGGAACCAGGCACCATTCACCAGGGCCCACCCGTTGCTGCCCCACGCGGTGCTCCACAGCGCCTGGTTGTGTGCGCCGATCGCCAGGCTGGTGCCGCCGACGGCGGTCACCCACGGGCTGGAGTCCGGGAAGCCGGGCTGGAGGGTCGACGACCCGCTGACCAGGCCGCACAAGGTGGCCGGGTCATTGGGGCCGCAGTTGCCCGCGGAGAACTGGTAGCTGATGCCCTCGATGGCCCCCTGTGCGAAGAGCCGGTTGAACTCGGCGATCGCCGCCGGGTCCTCGTCGCCGGTGGTCTGGTAGACGAACCCGCCGTACGAGTTGGAGACGATGTCGGCGCCGTGCGTGTCGTTGATCGTCTGGTAGGCCTTGAGGAGTCCCGCGTCCCGGCACGTGTTCGCGCCGTAGTAGCGCACGTTCGCGTCCGGTGCCATCGCGTGCAGGGCCTCTACGTCCATGGTCTGTTCGACGGCCCAGCCTCCGGGACCGCCGCAGCGGGTGAGGTCGGTCCACTGATCCGGGGTGACCGTCTCGGTGTACTGGCCGTCCCTGAACGGCTTGTCGCCGTGGGTTCTGGCGTGCTCGTTCGCGTCGGCGAGCATCGTGGGGGAACCGTAGACGGCGACGATCGCGACCGTCGCGCCCTTGCCGGTGAGCTTGGAGCGGGTGACGCCGTACGCGCCGCGCAGTTGGGAGCCCGTGTATCCGCAGGTGACGTACGGGTTCTGCTTGCCGTTGAAGGGCGGGTCGGTGACGTCCTTGACCTGGCCGTAGTAGGAGGAGCAGCGGGCCGGGCCGAGGAAGGTGGTGCCGTTGCGGGTCTTGGTCGCGGTGGCCTTGGCTCCTGTCACGCCCTTGGCGAGGCTGGTGGTGACCTGGCCGACCAGGCTCGCCGGCCGCATGATCGTCGGCATCGTTGTCAGGCCCGTGATGGTGCCCACGTCGGCGGCGACCGCTGCGGGCACCCGCGCGTCGGCTGTCGGCGCGACGTGGCTCTCGCCCTTGACCTGGTAGCTGCGCAGGGTGACGCCGAAGGCCTTCTGGATGGCCGGGGTGGTGCCGGTCACGGTGACACCGGCCTTGTCCGACGAGGTGACCCGCAGGCCGGCTCCGGTGAGCCAGGACCGTACGGCCTTGACCTGTGCGGCGGTCGCGCCGAAGCGCGCGTGGTACTGGGCGGGGGTGAGGAAGCGGTGGTAGAGGGGACTGGCCGGCGTGGAGACGGCTCGCGCGTAGGCGGTCATGCCGGCGGGGTCCTGGCCGGCGTAGAAGACCGTGGGGGTCAAGGTGGTGGAGGCGGCTGCCACGCCGTGGTCGGCCGTGGCGGTGGCCCAGGCGGGGTGCGTGTTCGCGACCGCAGCCGTGGCCGAGGCCGGGGTCGCGGGACCCGCCACGACAAAGGCGCCAGCCATGGCGACGGCCAGCGACACTGCCGCGGTCCGCGCGCCGAGGGGGCGCCTGACTGAACCGATCGTCCGGCGCATCCGGCCGGTCAGGGACTCTGTGGGCAACTGGATCCCATCCCCCGGGCGTGCCCGGGTCTACCCAGGCGGCGCCCTCGGCATCAGGGGCATCGACACCACGGCGGCCGCAGTCTTCCTCGCGCCGCTGCGGATGCAGCAGCGCCTGAACGCACGGTGCCCTGACGCCGACACCGCCCCCGATGAATATCGGGACCCGGCAACGCCCGGATAGTCGGCGGAGTGAGTGCTTCTGCCTCGCGATGTGTACAGAAGGTGAGCCTTTCGGCAGAACTCCCAGGTGGGCGGCGGTCGATGGACGAGTGCTTCCCGCGCTCGTGCTTCGAGTCCTGCGGAAAGCCCGTGGCAGGACTGCGGGACTCCGCCGCCTGACGTGGTGTCAGTCGTCGTCCGGCTCGGTCGGCAGGGTGGGCCGGGGGCCTTCGTCGGGTACGACCACCAGGCGTACGGCCATGTGCCGTGAGCCGGAGGAATGGTCGCCGGGCTCGGTCACATACCTGCTCAACAGCGCCTGGTACTCCTCGGTGAACGCGGCGACCTGGTCCTTCGTCATCCGCAGCCCCGCGCGATGGATCTGGTTCCAGCCCGCGGACGAGTCGTACCCGGCGTACGCGCTCACGACCAGGTTCAGGTCATGGGTCATCCTGAGCGCGCCGATCTTCACGGCGGCCTCGCGTTCGTCGGCGGTCAGCTCCAGGCCCGGCGGCGTGAAGATGTCCGTCATGAGCGACCTCCACCAGCGCTCCCGGCCGGCGGACCGCTCCTCGATCTCGGCGATCAGCTTGAGGTCCGCGAGTTTGCGCAGGTGGTAGCTGGTGGTGCCGGTGCTTTCGCCGAGCGCTCTGGCGACGCCGGTCGAGTTCGCCTCGCCGTGCTCTCCGAGGTAGCTCAGGATGTCGCGGCGCACCGGGTTGGACAGGGCCTTGTAGAAGGCTTTGAGGTCCGGGCCGGTGAGCACTCTCTTCTCGCTCTTCTCAGCGCGCTCGACCATGCCGGTCAGCGTACTGCAGAGACTCTCTGCAGCCGATGCAGAGATTGTTTGCAGAATATCTCTGCAATCGCTACCTTGGTTCGGGAGAGCACCAACAGGTGCCCGGATGCTGGGGGTTGTGATGCGGGAAGACCTGGCCGCGAGGGTGTCACCGGTCGCTGGAGTGGCACTGGAGCCGTGGCTCGCCGCGATGTCGCGCACTGTGGCCGCGCTCCGGCTGCCGACGGCGGCTTCCGTTCCGTCAGCCGTGGCGCGACAGGGGGCCGTTCATGTCTGACTCACTGGATGCCCGGATGCGGGACGAGATCGACGACCAGGTCGCCGAGGCGTTCGACGCCTACCTCGCCGACCGGCTGGCCGAACCGGGGCCGCTGCGCGCGTCACTGGAATGGGGGCGCGGCCCCTGGGTGGTGCTGGGCACCGTCGGACTGGGCGCTCTCGCCACGGCGCTGGCGCCGGCGGACGAGGGCGCCGTCATCCGCTGGATCTGGGGAGCGATCGCGATGATCGATCTCGTCTGGTTGCTGACCACGCGCCGCCGTTGACGATCCCCGGCATGGACGACCGCGCCGGGGAGACTCCCCCGTACGGCCCAGTCCCGCCCGTTCCGCCGGAACAGCCGCTCCTCGATGTGCCACCGGCGTTCCCGGGCCGGTCTTAACGCAAGCTTGATGCCTGGCTGTGATCCACACCTCGGTCCTTACCTCACTCTCTCCATACGCTGGTGCCGCCGTCCGCGTGATGGCCGAAACCGCACGCCGAGCCGCACGTCGAGCCGCACACCTGGAGAGCACACCGATGGCCACCACCGAACACCCGCCGTCGAGCCGTCTGCGGACGTGGATGCTTCAGGGCCTGTCAGACATGGGCAGGTCGGGTGGCCATACGGGCCCGCACGCCCAGCCCGAGCCGCCGCACAAGGGCCAGCGGTGGTACCGGGTGATGTGCCTGACCGGCGTCGACTACTTCTCCACCCTCGGCTACCAGCCCGGCATCGCCGCCCTCGCGGCCGGCCTGCTCTCCCCCGTCGCGACCGTCGTGCTCGTCCTCGTCACCCTGGCCGGAGCGCTGCCGGTCTACCGGCGCGTGGCCGAGGAGAGCCCCCATGGCGAGGGTTCCATCGCGATGCTGGAACGGCTGCTGTCCTTCTGGCAGGGCAAGCTGTTCGTCCTGACCCTGCTGGGCTTCGCCGCCACCGACTTCCTCATCACCATCACGCTCTCGGCCGCCGACGCCTCCACCCACCTGGTCGAGAACCCGCACCTGACCAGCGCCCTGCACGACGAGAAGATGCTGATCACCCTGATTCTGGTCGCCCTGCTCGGCGCGGTCTTCCTCAAGGGCTTCCTGGAGGCCATCGGCGTCGCGGTGGCGCTGGTGGTCATCTATCTCGGCCTCAACGTGGTCGTCGTGGCCGTCGGCATGTGGCACGTCATCACCGAGGGCCATGTGGTCACCGACTGGACCAGCGCCCTGACCGCCGAACACGGCAACGTCTTCGCCATGATCGGCATCGCCCTGCTCATCTTCCCCAAGCTCGCGCTCGGCCTGTCCGGCTTCGAGACCGGCGTCGCCGTCATGCCGCACGTCAAGGGCAACCCGGACGACACCGAGGAGAACCCGAAGGGCCGGATACGGGACACCAAAAAGCTCCTCACGGCCGCCGCACTCATCATGAGCGTCTTCCTGATCGCGACGAGCTTCATCACCACGGTGCTGATCCCGGAGAACGAGTTCAAGCCCGGCGGCCAGGCCAACGGCCGCGCCCTCGCCTACCTGGCCCACGAATACCTCGGCAACGCGTTCGGCACCGTCTACGACATCTCCACCATCGCCATCCTCTGGTTCGCGGGCGCCTCCGCGATGGCCGGCCTGCTCAACCTCATGCCCCGCTACCTCCCCCGCTACGGCATGGCCCCGCACTGGGCCCGCGCCGTACGGCCGATGGTCATCGTCTTCACCCTCATCGGCTTCTTCGTCACCTGGATCTTCGACGCGTCCGTGGACGCGCAGGGCGGCGCCTACGCCACCGGCGTGCTGGTCCTCATCAGCTCGGCGGCGATCGCCGTGACCATCGCCGCCCGCAAGGCCGGCCAGCGGGGCTGGACCATCGGCTTCGCCGTCATCTCGGCGGTGTTCCTCTACGTCACCGTCGTCAACGTCATCGAGCGCCCCGACGGCGTCAAGATCGGCGCCTGCTTCATCGCCGGCATCATCCTGGTCTCCCTGCTGTCCCGGCTGGCCCGCGCCTTCGAACTACGGGTGACGAGCGTGACGCTGGACGACATGGCGGAACGCTTCGTCCGGGACATGGCCAGCCGGAAGATACGGTTCATCGCCAACGAGCCCGACCGGCGCGACAAGGCCGAGTACCGGGACAAGATCGAGCAGATCCGCGCCGACAACGACATGCCCGAGCAGGAGGACTTCGTCTTCGTCGAGGTCACCGTCCTCGACCCCTCCGAGTTCGAGGCGAGCCTGACCGTGCGCGGCGAGGTCCTGCACGACCGCTACCGCGTCCTGACCCTGGAGTCCTCCTCCATCCCCAACGCCCTCGCCGCCCTCCTCCTGCACGTCCGCGACACCACCGGCCGCATCCCGCACATCTACTTCGAATGGACCGAGGGCGGCCCCTTCGCCAACTTCCTGCGCTTCTTCCTCTTCGGACAGGGCGAGGTCGCCCCGGTCACCCGGGAGGTCCTGCGCGAAGCGGAACCCGACCGCCCCCGCCGCCCGCGCGTTCACACCGGCTGACCGGGCCGGCTCCACTCGGCACGGACAGGATCGGCTCGGGCCGGACAGGATCGCCACGGACAGGATCGGCACGGGCCGGACAGGATCGGCACGGGCCGACAAGGCATGGGCCGACTCAGGCGCCCGCATCCGAAACCCCGTCAGGGTCCGCACGTGGACACCGGGTCGATACCGAGTCGATGCCGGGTTCGCGCGCCCGGCCGCGAGGGCCGCTTTGCGGCGAAGAGCGGCGAAGAGCGGTGAAGTATCGATTCTCCGGAGGGTTGCTCCCATTGTGGAGAAGATGTGCTCTTCATGTGGTTGAATAATGCACGACTCAGCCAGATGGCTTGATCTGACTGCCCGGCCGACCTCGCCCTGCCCCCTTGGGGCTGGGCTGTCGTCGGCCGTCGTCATGTCCGCCCGAGGCCGGGCAGGTGCGTGTGTCGCGCCGGTTCGACGATGCCGCCCGACCTCGCGCACGTGAAGGGAACCCCCATGACCGCCACCGTCTCCAATTTCCACTACGGCGCCGTGACCCCGGTGGCCTCGTACCTGATGGCCTGCCTCGGGGCGGCACTTGGGCTGCGGTGTACGACACGGTCGCTGCGGCGCCCCCACCGAAGAGCCGGCTGGCTGGCGTTGGGGGCGGTGTCCATCGGCTGCGGCATCTGGACCATGCACTTCATCGCCATGATCGGCTTCAGCGTCCAGGACGCCCTGGTCACCTACGACCCGGTCAAGACCCTCCTCAGCCTCGCGGTCGCCATCGCGGTCGTCGCCATCGGTGTCTTCCTCGTCGGCTACCGGGGCGGCTCACCGGTGAACCTGGGTGTGGCGGGCACGGTCACCGGTCTCGGGGTCGCGGCCATGCACTACCTCGGCATGGCCGCCATCCAGACCAACGGCGGCCTCCACTACGACGCGTTGACCGTGGCCCTGTCCGTCGTGATCGCCGTCGCGGCCGCCACCGCCGCGCTGTGGGCGGCCGTCTCCATCCATAAGCTGTGGGCGAGCCTGGGCGCGAGTCTCGTCATGGGCGTGGCCGTGACCGGTATGCACTACACCGGCATGGCCGCGGTCTCCGTCCACCTCACCGGCCAGTCCGCCGTCTCCCAGTCGCCCACCAGCCTGATGTCGTTCCTTCTGGCCATGCTCGCCGGCCCGCTCACCGTGCTGCTGATCGCCGGCGCGATCGTCATGTTCGACCCCGACATGATGCTCGGCGACGAGGACTGGGACCGGCCGGCGTACACGCCTCGCGACACCGGCGCCGGCTCGCCCGCACACCAGCCCTCCCAGTCGTCACGTCCGTACAACTCCTGAGGGCCGGCACTCGCCGCCCGGCCGGCGCGCCCGGTGTCGCGTCCCCGCTCAGGCAGGTGTGCCGGGTGGGGTCAGGCGTAGCAGGGCCGCTCCGTGTGCGGGTAGTTCGAGGTGCAGGTGGTGTCCGTCGTGTGGGGTGTCGGTGTGTGTCCATACCTCCCGGATCTGGTCGCTGGTGTGTGCGCCGATCGATCCGAGGGGTACGGTCACCTGGCTCGGGGTGTCGGCCAGGGAGAACACGGCGGCGTAGCGGGTGCGGCTGTCCGTGTCTGTTGCCGTCCACAGGATGAGGTCGCGTTCGCGCAGGACTTCCCGGTTGTCCTTGCTGTGCCAGAGGATGTCCAGGGCCTCGTCGTTGGTGAGGAGGGCGATGGTCTCGGGTGGGCTGGTGGGCAGGTCGCCGCCCATCATGAGTGGGGAGCGTGAGATGAGCCAGAGGGTGAGGAGGCTGGTCTGTTCGGCGGGGGTGAGGTTGCTCAGCCGGTCCTCGCCGCGTTCGGCGCGGATGCCGAGATGCCCCAGTGGCAGCATGTCGGCGTCGGCCCAGCCGTGTTCGTTCTGCCAGGGTGCCCAGCGGGCCATCCGGGTGAACTGGGCCTCGACGTCCGTCCATCGGTCCCACAGGTCGTCGCAGACCCGCCACATGGTGGCCGTCTGCCGGAGGTGGCCGAGGCGGGCCAGTGAGACATCGGTACCGGGCGACAGGCTCAGTTCGATCGGGCGTCCGCTGCGCTCGATGGCCCGGGCGTAGGCGGTGATCTCCCGTTCGTGGTAGGGGAAGAGCATGTCGTCGGCCTTGACGAAGTCGACGCCCCACGCGGCGAACTGGGCCACCTGGGCGTCGTAGTAGGCCTGGGCGCCGGGATGGTCGTGGTCGAGACCGTAGTTGTCGGAGTTCCAGGGGCAGACCGAGCCGGTGTCGGCGATCTCGTCGGCGGTGAAGCCGGTTCCCGCGACGGGCAGCCGGGCGGCGACGGCGCGGCGCGGGATGCCGCGCATGATGTGCAGGCCGAAGCGCAGACCGAGGTCGTGCACCCGCCCGGCCAGGGGTCCGAAGCCCGCTCCCGCCACGGCGGAGGGGAACCGGTTCGGGGCGGGGAGCTGGCGGCCGTACGCGTCCAGGACCACCGGCGCGTCCGGGTTGTAGCCGTGTGCGCGGGCTGTCGGCTC
>NZ_LIQQ01000348.1 GCF_001418565.1 Streptomyces graminilatus
TCAAGCGCCGGACGGGCTGGGTGTGCCTGGGCCCACGCTGGAAGGCATGCCGAGACAGGCGGGTGGGCGGGAAACAAGGCCTGGGCCGGACCGGCGTTGCCTTCGAACGCTGGATCAGATGAGGTGCCCAGGGCCGCGCGCCTTGGTCAGGCGAAGGTCAGGACCGGCTTGATCGTCTTGCCCGCGCCCATGTCCCGTACCGCCTCGGCGATGTCCGTGAATGGATACGTGGTGATCAGGCGGTCCAGCGGGAGCCGGCCCGTCTTCACCAGGTCCACCAGGGCCGGGATGAAGGCCTGCGTCTCGGCGTCGCCCAGGGTGAGGCCGACCACCCGCTTGCCGGGGAGCAACCCGTTCACGTCCAGGGCGACTTCGGTGCCGAAGGGCGGGGCCCCGACCACGACGAGCGTGCCGCGCGCCGCGAGCGCGTCGACGCCCTGGCGCAGGACGGCGACGCTGCCCGTGGTCTCGACGATGCCGTCCGCCCCCTGGCCGCCGGTGATCCGAGCGACCTCCGCGCCAAGGTCGGCCTCGCCCGCGTTGATCGTGTGGGTCGCACCCAACTCCTCGGCCAGCGCGAGGCGTTCACCGACCCGGTCGACGGCGATGATCCTCGTCGCGGGGGTCAGCGCGGCCGCCATGACCGCCGAGAGACCGACCGCACCGGCACCCAGGACCACGACAGTGCTGCCCAGCCCCGGCTTCAGCACGTTCCAGACGGCTCCGACACCCGTCTGGACGCCACAGCCCAGCGGGGCGACGGACTCCAGCGGTACCTCCGGGTCGACCTTGACCAGGCTCCGCTGATCGACCAACGCCCGCTCGGCGAACGAGGACTGGCCGAAGAAGTGGCCCCCCAGGTCCGTGCCGTCCCGGCTGATCGTGGCGGTGCCGTCCGCCCGCCGGCCGCCGAGGAGGTTCAGCGGCAGCCACGCCACGCAGTACGCGGGGTGCCCGTCACGGCAGTTGCGGCAGCCGCCGCAGGAGGTGAAGGACAGGACGACATGGTCGCCGGGCTCGATGCCGGTGACCTCCGAGCCGACCGCCTCGACGACTCCCGCGCCCTCGTGCCCCAGAACTCCGGGCAGCGGGAAGGGCAGTCCGCCGCTCGCCACCCCGAGGTCCGTGTGACACAGGCCCGCCGCGACCAGCCGTACGAGCGCCTCGGTGGGCGCGGGCTCGGCCAGTTCGACGTCGGAGAGGGTGAAGGGCGCACCGCCGGACTCGACAACCGCGGCACGGGTGGTGATGGACATCATGAACTCCCTTACGGGGTGAACGAGTTGGCAAGTCTGAGCGAGAGAGGGCCGGCGCTGTCAGTCCAGCGAGACGACCACCGACTTGACCCTGGTGTACGCGGCCAGCGCCTCGGGGCCGTACTCGCGGCCGAAGCCGGAGTCCTTCACGCCGCCGAAGGGGGTCGCGGGGTCGAGCATCGCCCAGTCGTTGATCCAGACGATGCCCGCCTGGAGCCGGTTCGCGACCCGGTGGGCGCGGGCCAGGTTGGTGGTCTGGACGCCCGAAGCCAGGCCGTACGGCGTGGAGTTGGCGAGCCGGACCGCTTCGTCTTCGGTGTCGAAGGGCTGGACGGTGAGGACCGGGCCGAAGATCTCGTCCTGGACGACCCGGGAGTCGTTCGGGAGGTCGGCGATCACCGTCGGCTTGTAGTAGTAGCCGCCGTCGAGGTCGAGGCGCTCGCCGCCGCAGACGATCCGGGCGCCCTCCTCGCGCGCCAGCGCCACGTACTCCTCGACCTTGCGCAGGTGCTTCTCCCCCGCCATCGGTCCGACCACGGTCTCGGGCTTGCGCGGGTCGCCGACCGGGACCCCGGGCACCGCGTCGGCGAGGATGCCGAGCAGGGTCTCGTACACCGGGCGGGCGACCAGCAGTCGCGGGCCGCCCATGCAGAACTGGCCGGTGTTGAAGACGAAGCCCTTGATGACCGCGCCGACCGCCTTCTCCACGTCGGCGTCCTCGAAGACGATGTGCGCGGCATTGCCGCCCAGTTCCATGGTGACCGGCGTGAGGGCCTCGCCCGCGGCGCTCGCCACATGGCGGCCGACGGCGGTGGAGCCGGTGAAGGCGATCTTGTCGACGCCGGGGTGGCGCAGGAGCGCCTCGCCCGCCACCGGGCCGGTGCCGGTGACGACGTTGACGACGCCGTCGGGAACGCCCGCCTTCTGGAGCAGCCCGGCCATGTAGAGGGCGCTGAGCGGGGTCTCGTCGGCGGGCTTGTGCACCACCGTGTTGCCGGCGGCCAGCGCCGGGCCGAGCTTCGAACCGGCGAGGATCAGCGGGAAGTTGAAGGGGGTGATCGCGGCGACGACGCCGACGGCCTCGCGCTTGGTGTAGGCGAGGGCGTGGTGGCCGGTCTCGCGGGTCGCGCCGTCCAGGGAGAAGGCGAGGGCGGCGTAGTACTCGTAGTCGTTGGCCGCGTTCGTCACGTCGACGGCGTGGCACAGGCTGATCGGCTTGCCCACGTCGAGGCTCTCCAGCCGCGCGATGTCGTCCGCGTTCTCCCGGATGAGCTGGGCGATCCGGTTCAGGATCCGGCCGCGCTCACGTCCGGTGGTCGTGGCCCACGGACCGTTGTCGAACGCCTCCCGCGCGGCCCGTACGGCCGCGTCCACGTCGGCCTCCGACGCCTCGGCGACGGTCGTGACGACGGTGCCCCGGGACGGGTCGATCACCTCGGTACGCGCTCCGTCCGCCGCCTCGCGCCACTGTCCTCCGACGAACAGTCGCCCGGGTTCGATCTCGAAGGTGGTCATCACCGCTCCTCAGCCTCATTGCCAAGATTTCAATCAACAGGATTCCTGTTGGTCCGCAGTCTGATTACAGACAGGTTTCCTGTCAATGCTCTAGTCTGCGTCCATGGTCAGCACCAAAGCGCCCCCCTCCCTGCTCTACATGGTCAAGCAGGTGGAGCTCGTCGTGCGCTCACACTTGGACGAGCTGGTCAGACCCGCCGGTATCACCGCACTCCAGTACACCTCGCTGACCGTCCTGGAGCGACACGACGGCCTCTCCGCGGCGCAGCTCGCCCGCGACTCGTTCGTCACCGCACAGTCCGTCGCGGACCTCGTCCGGTCCCTGGAGAACCGCGGACTCGTGCGCCGGGAGCGCAATCCGCACAATCGCCGGGAGCTGCTGATCCTGCTGACCGATGCCGGTCGCGAACTGCTCGACGACGTCGCCGAGCCCGTGCGGGAGCTGGAGGAACGGATGATCCGCGACCTCACCGCGCACCAGGCGGACCAGTTCCGGCAGTCACTCTCCAAGGCCTGGCAGGCGCTGTCGTAGCCGCGCCTCACGGATCACGGAAAGACGTGCGCGAGTTGCGCGTCAATTTCGGAGACATATGTCAATCGAACATGCTCAAATTCACTCCAACGAGGGTAACTTGCAGAGCGGGACACTCAGTTGCGCTCATCTGGGCCCGGCGGCACGTCTACGCACCTCGCACGACGTCACCCCGGTCCCCGGTGACCGGCTGGTTCCGCCATCACCACAGCCGGTCGGAGGCGATGACGTCGTGCAGCAGGTTCCTCCACCGCCCACCCCGTACCTACGCGTCCACCAGGACCGTGGCCACACCGTGCTGGAGTTCCACGGCGAGATCGACATCGCCGCGGCCGTGGAGATCATCCCGCATCTGGACGCGGCGACCGGTCAGCGGGACGCCCGGATCGTGGTCGATCTGACGAATGTCGGCTTCTTCGACTGCTCGGGGCTGCGCCTGCTGTACCGGGCCAGGCACCGGGTGCTCGCCCACGAGGGCCAT
This sequence comes from Streptomyces graminilatus, assembly GCF_001418565.1. Lineage (GTDB taxonomy): Bacteria > Actinomycetota > Actinomycetes > Streptomycetales > Streptomycetaceae > Streptomyces > Streptomyces graminilatus. The sequence goes on from NZ_LIQQ01000348.1 coordinate 3,785, forward strand.
CTCCACCTGGTCTGCGCGCATCCGCTCACGCTGCGTGTCATGAAGGTCACCGGTCTGACCAAGGTGCTGCCACCGGTGGCCTCGCTGGACGCGGCCCTGGGACTGCCCGAGACCGCGTCCGGCACGTTATGACGTTCCCGCAGGCCGTACGTCAGGTTCCCGGCGCGTCGAACAGGGCGCTGACCGACTCACCGTTGTGGATGCGGCGCACGGCCTCGGCGAGCGCCGGGGCGATCGACAGCACCCGCAGTTTCTCCGTGCGCTCCTCCTCCGGGATCGGCACGGTGTTGGTGCACACGATCTCCAGCACGTCCGGCTGCTCGCTCAGCCGCTTGAGCGCGCCCGCCGCGAACAGTCCGTGGGTGCAGGCGACCCGGATCGACCGTGGCCCCAACTCCCTCAGCCGTTCCAGGAGTTCGAGGACCGTGCTGCCCTTGGCGATCTCGTCGTCCAGCACGATGATGTCCCGTCCGGCCACCTTGCCGATCACCGAGCTGATGCGCACCCGGTCGTCCGCGAACCGCTGCTTGGCGCCGGCGGCCACCTCGGCGCCGATCAGCCGGGCGAAGTGCGCCGCCTCCTTGGCGTTGCCGAGGTCGGGCGACACGACCGTCGTACGGGAGAGGTCGTAGCGGCGGAAGTGCTCGGCGAGTTCGCGCAGCGCGTGCAGATGGTCGACCGGGACCGAGAAGAAGCCGTGGACCTGCGGGGAGTGCAGGGTCATCGCGAGGACCCGGCTCGCGCCCGCCGCCACCAGCAGGTCCGCGACCAGGCGCCCGCCGAGCGAGATACGGGGCATGTCCTTCTTGTCGGAGCGGGCGTACGCGTAGTGCGGCATGACGACCGAGATCCGCCCCGCCGACGCCCCGCGCGCCGCGTCGCACATCATCAGCAGCTCGACGAGGTGTTCCTGGACCGGCGCCACCAGCGGCTGGACCAGGAAGACGTCCCGCTCGCGGCAGTTGGCCTGGAGCTGGACCTCAAGGCAGTCGTTGGCGAACCGGCTCACCTGGGTGGGCCGCAGCGGCACTCTCAGGTGTTCGCAGACCTCGGCGGCCAGTTCGGGATGGGCACTACCGCTGAACACGGCGATGTCTCGCACGATCTGCTCCTCGCATGATCATTCCGGCCTGCCGTGGCCCATGCTACTGGCCGCCCTGGCACTCCGTGCCGCGAAAATCGCTTGCGTACGTCCGCCCGGGCCACGCCATGATGGCCACGGCCGAATCCCCCGACCCCAGGAGCACGGAATGCGCCGATTCCTCGGAACCCTCCGCCCATGCCGGACCACCGTTCCCGAGGACTCGACCACCCATGCACACAGCACGTGCTCCGCACGCTCCCCACACCCTGAACATCGGGATTCTGGCCCACGTCGACGCCGGTAAGACCAGTCTCACCGAGCGGCTGCTGTTCGACTCGGGCGTGATCGACCGGCTCGGCAGCGTCGACGCCGGTGACACCCGGACGGACGACGGCGCGATCGAACGGCAGCGCGGGATCACCATCCGTTCGGCGGTCGCCGCGTTCACGGCCGGTGACACCCAGATCAACCTCATCGACACCCCGGGGCACTCCGACTTCATCGCCGAGGTCGAACGCGCCCTGGAGGTCCTGGACGGCGCGGTGCTGCTGCTGTCCGCCGTGGAGGGCGTACAGGCGCAGACGCGCGTCCTGATGAGGACACTGCGGCGGCTGCGGCTGCCCACGCTGGTCTTCGTCAACAAGATCGACCGTGCGGGCGCCCGGTCCGAGTCCCTGCTCGCGGACGTCCGCCGCCTGCTGACCCCGTACGTCGTCCCGCTGACCGGCGTAGACGGCGTCGGCACCCCGGCGGCCCGAACCCGCCCGCTCCCCCTCACGGCCATGGCCACGGCGGAGGCGATCGCCGAGGCCGACCCGGGCATTCTCGCGGCGCTCGTGGACGGCCCCGCGCCGACCCCGGACGAGCTGGCGCTGGCCCTGGCCGCCCGCACGGCCGACGGCTCGCTCCACCCGCTCCTCTTCGGCTCCGCGCTGGGCGGCCAGGGCGTACCCGAACTCGTCGCGGCGCTGACCCGCCTCCTCCCCCGGCCCGCCCCGGCCGTCGCGGACGCGCCCGCTCGCGGCACGGTGTTCGCCGTACGCCCCGCACCGGACGGTGGGCGGACGGCGTATCTGCGGCTGTACGAGGGTGAGGTGACGGAGCG
>NZ_LIQQ01000349.1 GCF_001418565.1 Streptomyces graminilatus
ACCCCCTCCTGCGAGACTGGACCCACAACCACCCCACGGCCACGGACAAGGACCCCAGATGACCCGCGTGATCGCCGGCACAGCCGGCGGACGACGCCTAGCCGTCCCGCCGGGAACCGGCACGCGCCCCACCTCCGACCGCGCCCGCGAAGGCCTCTTCTCCACCTGGCAGGCCCTCCTCGGCGGCCCCCTGGACGGCGAACGCGTCCTCGACCTGTACGCCGGATCGGGCGCCGTCGGCCTGGAGGCGCTCAGCCGCGGCGCCGGGCACACCCTGCTCGTGGAGGCCGACGCCCGCGCCGCCCGCATCGTCCGCGAGAACGTGAAGGCGCTCGGGCTGCCCGGCGCCGAGGTGAGGGCCGGCAAGGCGGAACAGGTTGTTCAGACGGCGTCCACCCAGCCGTACGACATCGTCTTCCTCGACCCGCCCTACGCCGTCCCGGACGACGATCTTCGGGAGATCCTGCTCACACTCCGGGCCGGGGGCTGGCTCGCGGCCGAAGCCCTCGTCACCGTGGAGCGCAGCACCAGAGGCGGCGAATTCCCTTGGCCGGACGGCTTCGAAGCGCTCCGGTCCCGTCGCTACGGCGAGGGAACGTTTTGGTACGGTCGCGCCGCCTCTACGTGCGAAGACGCACGATGACCGGACCGGAGAGCGAGGGATCACCAGTGCGCCGCGCCGTCTGTCCCGGGTCGTTCGACCCGATCACCAACGGACACCTCGACATCATTTCCCGCGCCTCTCGTCTGTACGACGAGGTCTATGTCGCGGTCATGATCAACAAATCCAAGAAGGGCCTCTTCGAGGTCGACGAACGGATCGACCTGATCCGCCAGGTCACCGCCGAGTTCGGAAACGTCCGCGTCGAGTCCTTCCACGGACTCCTCGTCGACTTCTGCAAGCAGCGCGACATCCCGGCCATCGTCAAGGGCCTGCGCGCCGTCAGCGACTTCGACTACGAACTCCAGATGGCCCAGATGAACAACGGGCTGTCCGGCGTCGAGACGCTCTTCGTGCCGACCAACCCCACCTACAGTTTCCTCTCCTCCTCGCTGGTCAAGGAGGTCGCCGCCTGGGGCGGGGACGTCTCCCACCTCGTGCCGCCGCTGGTCCTGGAAGCCCTCGACGAGCGCTTCAAGAAGGACTGACGCGGGACCGACGAGTGACCGGCGCGGGACCGGCGAGGGACTGACAAACCGTCACTCGGTGTCGGGCGGGCCGACAGGAGTCGTACAGTCGACCCGTCCGTCTTCATCACAGCTGTAGAGAGTGGCGAGCACACGGTGGACGTGCAGAAGAAGCTCGACGAGATCGTCTCCGCGGTCTCCAGTGCCCGGTCGATGCCCATGTCGGCCTCGTGCGTGGTCAACCGCGCCGACCTGCTCGCGATGCTGGAAGAGGTGCGCGCGGCTCTGCCCGGCTCCCTCGCGCAGGCGCAGGAGCTGATCGGCGACCGGGAACAGCTCGTCGAGCAGGCCCGTCAGGAGGCCGACCGGATCATCCGGACCGCGCACGACGAACGCGGCTCCCTGATCTCCGACACGGAGGTCGCCCGCCGCTCCCAGAGCGAGGCAGACCGCATCCTCGCCGAGGCCCGCAAGGAGGCCGAGGACGTCCGCGCCGAGGCCGACGACTACGTCGACTCCAAGCTCGCCAACTTCGAGGTCGTCCTTACCAAGACCCTCGGCTCGGTCGGCCGGGGCCGCGAGAAGCTCCTCGGCACCGGCCCCGGTCTCGACGACCAGGGGTACGAGGACGAGGACGCCCCCGAGCGCAGCCACGACCCCGAGACCCTGCGCGTCAACGCCGACAAATACGTCGACGTGAAGCTCGGCGCCTTCGAGGCCGTCCTCGCCAAGACCCTGGAGGCGGTCGGCCGCGGCCGGCAGACCCTGCACGGCCGCATCGCCACCGACGACCTCGGCGCCCTCGGCCAGGACGACGACGGCACCCCCAGGCAGCACACCAGCGACGCCGACTACCTGGCCGACCTCGCCGCCTCCCCGGACTCCCTCGGCGAACAGCCCAGGGCGGCGGAGATCCCGGCCCAGCAGCAGTACGGCCAGCAGGACCAGTACGGCTACCAGCAGCCCGCCGACCCGTACGGCGGCGGCTACCAGCAGGCGTACGCGCAGCAGGACCCGTACGGCTACCAGCAGTCGGCCGACCCGTATGCCTACCAGGGCTACGACGGCCAGCAGGCCGCCTACGACCCCGCCCAGGCCCAGCAGGGCTACGCCCAGCCGGAGCAGCAGACGCACGCCCTCGACGAGATCAGTCTCTTCGACACCACCATGATCAGCGCCGAGCAGTTGCGCGCCTACGAACAGGGGCGCGGCGGGCAGTGAAGGCCCGTAAGGGGGCCGGATTGGGCCGTGGGCGGAAGGTCCAGTATCCTGGCTCTTCGGTCGCGTGTACCTCTGCGATCACCGCTGCCCGGACGACGAGCAGCTGAGCATCGAAGATCGAAAGTTGGAATGGCTCTGAACGCCCGCCTCGACCACCGCAACCCTCTCGTGTTCGACACGCACGAACTGGGCCGGCGTCCTGGCGCGCTGCAGCGCCTGACCCGCGAGATCGACGCTCCCAAGGACTTTGGTCTCCTGGGAGTCATCGGAGTGCCGGAAGGCGCGCCGGTGGAGCTCAAACTCCGCCTGGAGTCGGTCATGGAAGGTGTGCTTGTCACAGGCACCGCCCGTGCACGGGCCAAGGGGGAGTGCGTAAGGTGTCTGGAGCCGCTCGAGCAGGAGCTCACGGCGGACTTCCAGGAGATGTTCTCGTACCCTGACGCCGACGACCGGGGCCGCGTAAAGGCGGAGCCGGCCGACGACGCCGAGGACGACGAGGACGAACTCTTCATCGAGGACGGCTTGTTCGACCTCGAACCCGTGCTGCGTGATGCGGTGGTGCTCGCACTGCCGATGCAGCCGGTGTGCCAGGACGACTGTCCCGGCCTGTGCTCCGAGTGTGGGGCGCGGCTGGCGGACGACCCGGAACACCACCATGACGCCGTCGACATCCGATGGGCGGCATTGCAGGGACTCGCAGGTTCACTCGAACCCGGCGAGAAGGACGAGATCAGCGACGCCGAAGCGGAAGCGGGCGTCGACGAGAAGCAGGAGAAGTAGCCGTGGCTGTTCCGAAGCGGAAGATGTCGCGCAGCAACACGCGCCACCGCCGGTCGCAGTGGAAGGCTGCGGTCCCCACCCTGGTTGCGTGCGAGCGCTGCCACGAGCCCAAGCTGCAGCACATCGCGTGCCCGTCTTGCGGCACTTACAACAAGCGCCAGGTCCTCGAGGTCTGAGCGGCCGGTGAGAGGCTCCATGTCTGACGCCAAGAATCAGGTTCTCCGCGCAAGCGGAAGTGGCCCGGCGGACACGGCCTCGTCCCACACGCTTCTGGAAGGGCGGCTCGGCTACCAGCTTGAGTCCGCCCTTCTGGTGCGTGCGCTGACCCATCGTTCGTACGCGTACGAGAACGGCGGTCTGCCCACCAACGAGCGGCTGGAGTTCCTCGGGGACTCCGTGCTCGGCCTGGTGGTCACGGACACGCTGTACCGCACCCACCCCGACCTCCCAGAAGGCCAGTTGGCCAAGCTGCGGGCCGCGGTGGTCAATTCTCGTGCGCTCGCGGAGGTGGGCCGTGGGCTCGAACTCGGCTCCTTCATCCGGCTCGGCCGCGGTGAAGAGGGCACGGGCGGGCGGGACAAGGCGTCCATCCTCGCCGACACCCTTGAAGCGGTGATCGGCGCTGTCTATCTCGACCAGGGTCTCGACGCGGCGGGCGAACTCGTCCACCGTCTCTTCGACCCGCTGATCGAGAAGTCCTCGAACCTCGGTGCCGGCCTGGACTGGAAGACCAGCCTCCAGGAGCTCACCGCGACCGAAGGACTCGGGGTCCCCGAGTACCTGGTCACGGAGACCGGTCCGGACCACGAGAAGACCTTCACTGCTGCCGCCCGCGTCGGAGGCGTCTCGTACGGCGCCGGCACCGGCCGCAGCAAGAAGGAGGCGGAGCAGCAGGCCGCGGAGTCGGCCTGGCGTTCCATCCGTGCTGATGCGGATGAACGTGCGAAGGTCGCTGCCGCTGAGGCTGCGGCGGTGCCTGTTGAGGTTGACGCCGAGGTGTCTTCCCCAGCATCTGCCTGAGGCTGTGTTTGCGTGCACCAGTGCTTGTCCCTGACGGGGCGGGCACTGGTGTTTTTCGGTTGTTCTTTGGCCGCGGGTCCGTTGTGGCTGGTCGCGCAGTTCCCCGCGCCCCTCAAGACGGGGATGTCCTGTGCCCGAGTTGCCTGAAGTTGAGGTCGTGCGACGGGGGTTGGCTCGGTGGGTTGCTGAGCGCACCGTCGCCGATGTCGAGGTGTTGCATCCGCGGGCCGTGCGGCGGCATGTCGCCGGGGCCGATGACTTCGCGCACAGGCTCAAGGGGCATCGCATCGGTACGCCCAGTCGGCGCGGGAAGTATCTGTGGCTGCCGCTGGCGGACACCGGGCAGTCGGTGCTGGCGCATCTCGGGATGAGTGGTCAGCTGCTGGTGCAGCCGCATGAGGCTCCCGACGAGAAGCATCTGCGGATTCGTGTCCGTTTCGCCGACGAGCTGGACACCGAGCTGCGCTTCGTCGACCAACGCACCTTCGGTGGCCTGTCGTTGCACGACAACACCCCCGACGGGCTGCCCGACGTCATCGCCCACATCGCGCGCGACCCCCTCGACCCGCTGTTCGACGACGAGGCCTTCCACCAGGCGCTGCGCCGGAAGCGCACGACCATCAAACGGGCCCTGCTCGACCAGTCGTTGATCAGCGGCGTGGGCAACATCTACGCGGACGAGGCCCTTTGGCGCTCCCGCCTCCACTACGAACGTCCGACCTCGGGCTTCACCCGCCCGCGCACGGCCGAACTCCTGGGCCATGTACGGGATGTGATGAACGCGGCGCTTGCCGTGGGCGGCACGAGTTTCGACAGTCTGTATGTCAACGTCAATGGCGAATCGGGGTACTTCGACCGCTCGCTCGACGCCTACGGACGCGAGGGTCTGCCCTGCAAGCGCTGTGGCACGCCGATGCTCCGTCGCCCCTGGATGAACCGGTCCAGCTACTTCTGCCCGAAGTGCCAGCGGGCGCCCCGCGTTTCGCCCTAGCCGGGCCGGGGTGCTACTGGCGAGCGGCGCGGGTCGCGTCGTACTTCTCGCGTGCCGCCAGTACGGAGTCCATACGGTCCTCCACGAAGTGGATGAGCGACAGCAGGCGTTCGGCGACCTCGTGGCCCAGGGGGGTCAGTTCGTAGTCGACCCTCGGCGGGTTCGTCGGCTGGGCCTCGCGGTGGACCAGACCGTCGCGCTCCAGGGCCTGAAGGGTCTGCGAGAGCATCTTCTCGCTCACGCCGTCGACACGGCGGCGCAGCTCGTTGAAGCGGAGCGAGCCCTCCTGGAGGGCGCCGAGTGTGAGCGCGCCCCAGCGGCCCGTGACGTGCTCCAGCGTGCCGCGCGACGGACAGGCCTTGGCGAACACGTCGTAGGGGAGGTGCTGCTCCTCCGTGGCGTTCATCATGACCCCCAGCGTACGTGAGCGCAGCGCTTGCCTGAAGATTGCGCTAACTGGTGGTTAGCGCAATCTCGGGTCGGATCGGGCGATAGTGACCGTGACTGGTCAGTAACCGAAGTCCTGTGTCCACCAGGGGCCGCCCGGGCCGAAGTGGACACCCACTCCCAGCGTCTTGAAGTCGCAGTTCAGGATGTTCGCCTTGTGGCCGGGGCTGTTCATCCAGGCCGCCATCACCGAGGCCGCGTCGGCCTGGCCACGGGCGATGTTCTCGCCGCCGAGGCCGGTGATGCCGGCCTTGTCCGCCCGGTCCCAGGGCGAGAGGCCGGAGGGGTCGGTGTGGTCGAAGAAGTTCCGGGCGGCCATGTCCTCGCTGAACGACTCCGCCAGCTCGCGCAGCGCGCTGTTCGCGGAGACCGCGCTGCAGCCCACCTTCGCCCGCTCCTCGTTGACGAGCTGGAGCACCTCCGCCTCGGCGGCGGCCTGCGCCGACACCGTGATGGGGGCCTCGGGCTGCTTCCTCGCCTTCTCCTTCGACCGCGTCGGGGCAGGCGTGGGCGTGGGCGTCGGAGTCGTCTTCGGTGCCTCGCTGGGCGTGGCCGTCGGCTTCCTCGGCGGGGTCTTGGTCGCCGGGGTCTTGGTCGCCGGGGCGGCCGAAGGGGACGGATGCGTGGGGGCCGGGCGAACGGGTGCCGTGCCGCGGTGGGCGTCACGGCTCGTCGACCTGCCGCTGCCGTTGCCGCCGCCGCGGTCCTCGTCGGCGGTGCCGGACGTGCCGCCCTGCTGGGTCTCGGCGTTCGTCGGGGAGGCGGCGGCCCGCACCTTGCCGGTGTCGCTGCCGCCGATCGTGTACTTGTCACCGCCGGGCAGTACACCCGTGGCGACCGCGACGGTACCCAGGGCGACCGCGGCGGAGACGCCCAGCAGGCCCGTGCGGACCGGCATCGACGACCGCTTCTTGCGGCGACGCGTGCCGCCGTCGCGGGGGCCACCGAAGGTGCCGTCGGCGTTCGCCGACGTGCGGGCGCCCGTGTCGGCCGGGGCGAAGAGGTAGGCGTCGCTTGTCGTGTAGGCGTCGGAGTGCGCCTCGGGGTTCAGATACGGGGCGATGCCCACGGTGGAGGACGCGTCCTCCCACAGCGTGGTGTAGGCGGTGTGCGGGATGTGCGGGACAGCGGAGTCGTCCGGCCCATGGCCGGATCCATAACCGTCCGTGTCCGAATCGTATGGTTCCGTGACCCCCGTGGCGCGACCTGTGGTGGCGCTTCCGGCGGCGGTGCGTCGGTGGCGTCCCATGTGTGGGCCTTCCTCGTCCTTGCGGTCAGGATTACTCACTCGAATGAGTGAGTTTCATATGAGATTGGTTGGGTGGGGACGGTACCCCATGGCGCAAGTGGACGAAGTGTTCAGAGAGACATTGGCCCGTTAGCGTGCATCCATGAACGAGGATGTACGACTGGTCGCCTGGGTCCGCGGACGCGTCCAGGGCGTGGGTTTCCGCTGGTTCACGCGGGCCAGGGCCCTGGAGATCGGCGGCCTGAGTGGTTTTGCTCTCAATTTGGACGACGGACGTGTGCAAGTGGTCGCGGAAGGCGCGCGCCAGGACTGCGAAGGACTGCTCGACTGGCTGCGCGGTGACGACACGCCCGGCCGCGTGGACGGCGTCACCGAGATCTGGGACACACCACGCCGGATCTACGACGGCTTCGCCATCCGCTGAGGCGGCTCCGCGGGCGGCCCCGACGGTGGCCCGTGGACATGCCACGCGCACCTGTCCACAATGGAAACAAGCAGGTGGTTGCCAAGAAGCGCAGGTCGTGGCAGGCTCCGCTGAAAATGCTTGTCGCCACGCCCTCGGCCCCCGCCGGAGTCGCCGCGCCGCCCCCTCGGGGCCGCCGGCCCCGCGCCGCCCGCCAATACAGGGCGTGATCGTGTTGACCGTCAAACTTTTTGGTGAGACGCTGAAAGCCCCGCGCACCTTAGCTGTTTGGCATGTATGAACGGCAGTAAAAAGTCAGCAACAGCTCCACAGTGCCAAGCATCGCTGGTGCGATTCCCTCACGACCCACACCGCTTCGGTCGGTCACTCAGTGTGGAGGACCATCCATCATGGCAAAGGCGCTTCTCGGTTACGTCGGCGGCTCTGACCCGCGACTCCTCGCCGAGATGCGACGGCTCCAGCAGCGCGTACAGGACCTGGAATCCGAACTCGGACGCATCCAGGCGGAGAACGACGAGCTGACGGCTGCCGCTTCTCACGATTCGCTTCTCACGAGCATCGACGCACGCCAGGCGGAGCCCGCGCTCACCTGATCACTGCATCGATAACGCATTGCGTCAGCACTGCGCATCGCACCAGGCACCCAGCGGTCGAGCTGCCCGTATCAACCGCTGAGCTGTCAGAGTTGGGCCAGAGTAATGCAAGGGACGCTTCGGCGTCCCTTCTTTATTTCCCCGCGCTGCCCGTCTGTTCCCCCAAGGTCCAGAGTGGTCGCTCCCCGTCGTGTCCACGTGTGTACGTGTCCACTCTCTTCAACGTCTGATGTGCCCTGCACGTTCATCGGCGAAACCGCCGGGGGGTATCCAGGGGTTCATCATGTGACATACCGGCGGAAGGTAGAGTCCAGCGGCGTGCACCTCAAGGCCCTGACCCTCCGAGGGTTCAAGTCGTTCGCCTCGGCGACCACGCTCCGGTTCGAACCGGGCATCACGTGTGTCGTGGGGCCCAACGGCTCGGGAAAGTCCAACGTCGTGGACGCCCTGAGCTGGGTCATGGGTGAACAGGGCGCCAAGTCGCTGCGCGGCGGCAAGATGGAGGACGTCATCTTCGCCGGCACCACCGGGCGCCCGCCGCTGGGCCGCGCCGAGGTGTCGCTGACCATCGACAACTCCGACGGCGCGCTGCCCATCGAGTACGCCGAGGTCACCATCACGCGGATCATGTTCCGCAACGGCGGCAGCGAGTATCAGATCAACGGCGACACCTGCCGGCTGCTGGACATCCAGGAACTGCTGTCCGACTCCGGCATCGGCCGCGAGATGCACGTCATCGTCGGCCAGGGCCAGCTCGACTCCGTTCTGCACGCCGATCCCATGGGCCGCCGCGCCTTCATCGAGGAGGCGGCGGGCGTACTGAAGCACCGCAAGCGCAAGGAGAAGGCGCTGCGCAAGCTGGACGCGATGCAGGCGAACCTGGCCCGCGTCCAGGACCTCACCGACGAACTTCGGCGCCAGCTCAAGCCGCTGGGGCGGCAGGCGGCGGTCGCCCGCCGGGCCGCGGTCATCCAGGCCGACCTGCGCGACGCCCGGCTCCGGCTTCTCGCCGACGATCTCGTACGGCTGCGCGGAGCGCTCCGGGCGGAGGTCGCGGACGAGGCCGCGCTCAAGGCGCGCAAGGACGCGACGGAGGCCGAGCTGAAGAAGGCCTTCCAGCGCGAGGCGCTGCTGGAGGACGAGGTACGACGGCTCACCCCACGCCTCCAGCGCGCCCAGCAGACCTGGTACGAGCTCTCGCAGCTCGCCGAACGCGTACGCGGCACCGTTTCGCTGGCCGACGCGCGCGTGAAGAGCGCCGGCTCCGCCCCCGACGAGGAACGGCGCGGACGCGATCCCGAGGACATGGAACGCGAGGCCGCGCGCATCCGTGAACAGGAGGCCGAGCTGGAAGCGGCCCTTGAGGCCGCCGAACGCGCGCTGGAGGACACGGTCGAGCACCGGGCGGAACTGGAGCGCGAGCTCGTCGTCGAGGAGCGGCGCCTGAAGGACGTGGCCCGCGCGATCGCCGACCGCCGCGAGGGCCTGGCCCGGCTGAACGGCCAGGTCAACGCGGCCCGCTCACGGGCGGCCAGTGCCCAGGCCGAGATCGACCGGCTCGCCGCCGCCCGGGACGAGGCGCGGGAACGGGCGGTCGCGGCCCAGGAGGAGTACGAGGCCCTCCAGGCCGAGGTCGACGGCCTCGACGCGGGCGACGCGGACCTCGCGGAACGCCACGACACGGCGAAGGCGGCCCTGGCCGACGCGGAGGCGGCCCTCTCCGCCGCCCGCGAGGCGGCCACGGCGGCGGAACGCCGGCGCGCCGCCACCCAGGCCCGCCACGAGGCCCTGTCACTCGGCCTGCGTCGCAAGGACGGCTCGGGCGCCCTGCTGGCCGCACGGGACCACCTCACCGGTCTGCTCGGCCCGGCGGCGGAACTGCTGACGGTCACCCCGGGCCACGAGGTCGCGGTGGCCGCCGCTTTCGGCGCGGCGGCGAACGCGATCGCGGTGACCACCCCGGCGTCGGCGGCGGCAGCCATCCGCCTGCTGCGCAAGCAGGACGGGGGACGGGCT
>NZ_LIQQ01000035.1 GCF_001418565.1 Streptomyces graminilatus
TCCGCCGGCCGGCGGAGGAACCGTGCCGAGAAGATCGACGTCCCCTACGACACGTCATGCAGAGAAAGTTCCTTCTGAAGCATTTCGTGGGGGCTGCGACGAGAATGGGGAGACGATGTCGGGCTGCGGCTTGCGGATCAGCGTGCTGGGCGAGGTGGGTGCCACGCTCCAGGGCCACCCGCTGGAACTCGCGGGCCATGGGCAGCGCGCGGTACTGGCCCTGCTGGTCGTCGCGCGGGGCGCGGTCGTCTCCCGTGACCGTCTCGTGGAAGCGGTGTGGCCCGGGTCGCCGCCGCCGAGCGCCCGGGGCGCGCTGCAGGCGCACGTCTCTCACCTGCGGAGGCGACTGGAGCCCGGCCAGGAAGCCAGGGCCCGTAGCGGCTTCGTCGTCAGTGAGGCCTCCGGGTACGCCCTGCGGATACCCGACGAGGCCGTCGACGCATGGCGGTTCGAACACGCACTGCGGCGGACAGCCACGATCACCGATCCCTCCGATGCCGCCGCGGCCCTCGACAGAGCACTCGGACTGTGGCGCGGTCCGGCCTTCGCCGAGTACGGAGCGGAGCCCTGGGCACGGCCGGAGGCGGTCCGTCTCACAGAGCTGTACGAGGTGGCCCGCGAACGGCTGCTCGCCGCCCGCCTCGGGTGCGGTGAGGACGCGCTCCTCGTCCCGGAGCTGGAGGTGCTGATCGCGCAGGAGCCGCTGCGCGAGGAGCGCTGGCGGCTTCTCGCCCTCGCGCTGTACCGCTCGCACCGCCAGGCCGACGCGCTGAGCGCACTGCGCCGCGCCAGGCAGACCTTGGCCCAGGCGTTCGGGGCCGAACCCGGCTCCGAGCTGCGGGCCCTGGAGGCCGACATCCTCACCCAGGCATCCGCACTCGCTCTGCCGTCACCGGCGTCCCCCACGACACTGGTGCGGGACCGGGACCGGGATCCAGCGGAGGCCGCACCGGCGCGTGATGCCGTCCCGAGCGCGGACGCGCTGGTGGACCGCGCCCAGGAGCTGGCCGATCTCGGCGAGCGCGTGACCCGTGTGCTGAGGAATCAGTCCGGCGTGGTTCTGCTGGAAGGTCCCGCCGGTATCGGCAAGAGCCGCCTGCTGGCGGAGGTCCGACGCCTGGCCGTCGAACAGAAGGTGCTGACGCTGACCGCGCGCGGCAGCCGACGGGAGAAGGAGTACGGCTTCGGAACCGTTCGCCAGTTGTTCGAGCACCTGGTCATGAGACGCGGTGCGGAGCTGCTCACAGGGGCGGCGGCCCCCGCCGCGGCCGTCTTCGACCTTGACGGGGAAGCTGCCCGAGGCGAACGCGAAGGCTTCGCGGTCCTGAACGGCCTCCAGCACCTGATCCGCAAGCTGGCCGCCGAAGGACCGCTCCTCCTGGCCGTCGACGACATCCAGTGGTGCGACACCGGTTCACTGCACTTTCTGGCCCATCTCGTACGGCGGATCGAAGGCCTGCCCGTCCTCGTGGTCGCCACCCTTCGCACCGGCGAGTCACATCAGGACCAGGAACTGCTGGCCGAGCTCGCCCACGACCCCGCGACCTTCCTCGTCCGTCCCCGCCCCCTCACCACGGAGGGCGTCGCCGACCTGGTCCACCACGCACTCGGCGAACCCGCCCACGAGGCGTTCGCCGCCGCGTGCCATGAGGCGACGACCGGCAACCCGCTGCTCCTGAGGCAGTTGCTCCGCGCTCTCCGGACATCCGGTGTCCCACCGCACGCCGCGCAGGTCGCCACCGTCACCGGCCTCGGTTCACGCGCCGTCTCCCAACTGGTACTCACCCGGCTCGCGCATCTGCCGGCCAACTCCCTCACGGCGGCCCGCGCGATCGCCGTCCTCGGAGACGGCGCGACCCTGCCCGGCGTCGCCGCGTTCACGGAACTGCCCGAGAACGATGTGGCGGACGCCATCGCGCCGCTCGTGCGAGGCGAGGTCATCCGCGACCGCTACCCCTTCGGCTTCGTCCATCCTCTGGTCGCCGACGCCGTCTACCGCGACGTGCCGTCGGGAGAACGGCAGCTGCACCATGAGCGTGCCGCCCGCATCCTGCACGCCGCGGGCGCGCTTCCCGAGCAGACCGCGGCCCATCTGCTGCTCATCCCGCACCGCGGCGATCCGTGGGTGGTCGATGTGCTGCGGGCCGCGGCCGGTGAAGCCGCCGACCGCGGCGCCGTCGACGCCGCCGTCACCTACCTCACCCGCTGTCTTCAGGAACCGCCCGCCCCCGAGCGGCAGCCCGAAGTACTTCTTGAGCTGGGCCGTGCGGAAACTCTGATCAACGGCCCTGCCGCGGTGGAACACCTGCGCCAGGCGTACGAGACGTCGCCCGACCCGGAGCACCGGGCCGCCGTGGCGTTCCTCCTCACCCGGATTCTGGTCTTCGCCGGGGGACAGGGGCAGGCGACGGCGTTCGCCCGGCGGGCCGCGGCGGAACTGCCCGCGGGGATGACCGACGAGCGGCAGGGACTTGTGGCGCTGGAGCGGATCAGCGGCGTCATGCACGGTCTGGACTCGCGGTTGTGGAGTTCCGGCGAGGACCGGCCGGTCATCGGCGACGGACCCGGCGCGCGCATGCTGGCCGCGAGCCTGGCCCAGGAGGCGGCCCAGGAAGGGGCCGACCGCGCCAAGGCCGTCGCGCTCGCCCGGTTCGCCGTCGCCGGTGACGTGCTGCTGGACGCCGGCGAGGAACTGCTCCGGCATACGGCCGCGATCGTGCTGCACATGGCCGACGAGGACGTCAGCGCGCTGTGCGACGCGTCGCTGGCCCGTGCCACCGAGCGCGGGTCACTGTTCTCCGTGCTGGCGACCCATTTGTGGCGCGGCTACACGCAGTGGGAGCGCGGCGAACTCCGCGGGGCGGATCAGTCCCTGCGTACCGCCGTCGAGCAGTCGGAGACATGGGGGCTGGCACCTGGTGCCCCGCAGGGGCGGAGCTTCCTGACCGGCGTGCTGCTGGATCTCGGAGACACCGCCGGCGCCCGCGCCTGCCTGGAGCGGATGCAGGGCTGGGTCACCGGCGCCGAAGGCACTCGTCTCCTCGGAGAGACGCGGGCAAGGGTCCTCATGGCGGAAAGCCGTTACGAGGAGGTGCTCACCAGCCTGGACGACGTCCGTCATCTGCAACCGTCCGCGGCCAACCCCGCATGGTGGCCGTGGGGGCTGCTGCGGGTACAGGCGCTCGCCGGAATCGGCGAATCGTCCCAGGCCGAGAAGGAAGCCCGGGAACAACTCCTCCTGGCCCGTGCCTGGGGCGCACCGAGCCTGGTGGGCCGGACGCTCCGCCTGCTGGGAGAAGTACGAGGAGCAGCGGGCCTCCCCGAACTCCGGGAGGCGGTCGCGCTGCTGTCCCACAGCCCCGCGCGCCTGGAACACGCCCGCGCTCTGCGCGCCCTCGCCGTCCATGGCCCCGCGTATCAGGCCGAGGCCACCCTGCGGCAGGCCCATACCGTCGCCGAGCGCTGCGGAGCTGCCGGCCTGCTGCGGTCGGTTGCCGAAGACCTGCAAGTCTTCCGCAAGGTGGCGCCCTGACTCTTGTCCTCGCCGGGCACAGCGCTGTCCGGCTGAAGTGACAAGGCGGAAAGAGGACGCGATCATGGCAGGAAAACGGGGGCACGCGATCGTGCTCGGCGGCAGCCTCGGCGGAATACTCGCGGCGCGGGTGCTGAGCGAGTCGTACGACAAGGTCACCGTCTTCGACCGCGATGTGCTTCCGACCGAAGCCGTCAACCGCAAGGGCATCCCGCACGGCGCGCACCCGCACGGCCTGCTCGCCCGCGGCCGTCAGGTGCTGGAAGAGCTCTTTCCCGGCTTCACCGCCGATCTCACGGCCCGTGGCGGCACTCCGGTCGACCTCCAGCGCGACTTCGTCTGGATCAATGACGGACACCGGCTGCTGCGGGCCGAGTCCGGCCTCCAGGGCCTGGCGGTCAGCCGGCCGGCGCTGGAGTCGTATCTGCGCGGCCGGATCCTGAGCCTTCCCAACATCGAGATCGAAGCCGGGCACGAGGCGCTCGGGCTGCTCACCTCGGCGGATCGTGCCAAGGTCAGCGGCGTACGCGTACGGCCCGTGGACGGCGGTGAGGAGCGGGAGGCCAGGGCGGATCTGGTCGTCGACGCCACCGGCCGGGGGAACCGGGGTCCCACCTGGCTGGCCGCGATCGGTCACGAGAAGCCCGCCGAGGACCGGATCGAATCCGGCATGAACTACCTGACGCGCGAGTTCCGCCGGGCCGAGGGGGACGCCGACTTCGGTGGCGCCGTCATCAGCCCCTGGCCGGACCTGCGGCGCGGCGGGGTCGCCGTCGCCACCGAGGGGGACCGCTGGACGGTGACACTGATCGGGGTCGGGGACGAAGTCCCGCCGACAGACACCGAGGGATATCTGGCCTACGCCAAAAGTCTCGCCGGGGAGGAGATCCACGACCTGTTGAGCAAGGCCGAACCTCTCACGCCACCGCTCAGGATGCGGCTGCCCGTGAGCGTCCGCCGCCGCTACGAGCGCCTCGTCTCCCCGCCGGAAGGCTTCCTTGCCTTCGGGGACGCCATCTGCAGCTTCAACCCCGCCTACGGCCAGGGCATGACCGTCGCGGCCTCCGAGGCCATCGTGCTGCGGGACTGCCTCCGCACGGGACGCCCACAGGATCTGGCCCGGCGTTTCTTCGCCGGGGCGGCGAAGCTGATCGATGTGCCATGGAACATCGCGGTCGGCGCGGACCTGCGCTACCCCGAGGTGGACGGGCCACGCAATGCGACGACCGGTTTCCTCAACGGCTATGTGGCCAGGGTCCACCGGGCCGCACTGACGTATCCGCCGGCAGGACGCGCCTTCCTCGCGGTCGCCAACCTGACGGCACCGCCGACGAGGCTGTTCTCCCCCGGCATACTCCTCCGCGTCCTGTGGTCCACCCGGCCGTCCGTCCGGCACGGGCGGACTCCGGTCGCCTGACCTTTCGAACATGGCGTCCGTCGCCCGTCCGCCGTGGCAGCACACACCAGCGAGGCCGAACCATGCACATCGATGCCGCGAAGATCGTCACCGCGGACGACCGCGGCAGGCGTGTCCGCCGATTCGTCGTCGTGCTCCTGTGGGGTCCCTGCGCGGCGGTCCTCGGTCCGGTCGTCGGAATGCGGCACGGGGGGTTCGCGCAGATGACCGGTGGTGCCGTCGTCATCTCGGTACCGGTCGTCACGGCGTGGGGCTGGGAGAGACTCGAAGGCCGTAAGGCCAAGCCGTCCGGGTCCCGGGCGAAGCGGGCCACGCCCGCGGTGGTCCTCGGTTTCCTCGTCGGAGCCGCGTTGACGCTGTGCTCCTACGGGCATGCCGAACGGATGTACGCGCACCTGTTCGTCTATCCACGCACCGTGGTCATCGCCGAGGTGCGCTGCGCGCCGGCCAAGAACGGGTGCACGCGCTACGACCTGCTGTCCACACCGCGAGGTCACCGGCTTCCGCTGCGCCTCTACGACATCGCGGACGGGCGTGAGGCCGGGCAGACACTCACGGTCCGGTGGGACCGCATTGGCTACGCCTCGCCCACGTCCACCACCTACCCCGGTGTTCCGGAGCCCTACGAAGGCGACGCGCCGCTGCTGCCGGCATGGGCGTTCACGACGGTGGCCGCGCTCCACACGGCCCTGACCGCGCACTTCGCGTACCAAGGGAGCCGGCTACGGGGCCCGACACGCGGCACTGTCGCCGATCGATGGCGAGCCTCGGCCCGCGGAAGGTGACGGTGGGCGAGAACGGGACCACGGCCGCGCTGTGGAAGCGGACGACGGCAGCGGGCGTTCAGGGGGCCCTCCTGGTGTCGGTGCGACGACCGCGCCCGTCGCCGTCACGCGGTGACCGGTCCGTCCAGGTCCTTCAGGTCTTCCAGGTCCTCCAGGTCCGAGGTGATGGAGCGCAGGAGTGAGGCCGCGCCGCTTCGCTGGGCGACGGCATGTGCCCGGCGCAGGATCCGGACGGCCGAGCGCGGTGGCTCGTGGGCCGCCAGGGCGTGCAGGGCCCGGGCGTGTTCGAGGCCTGCGGGAGCGAGGGCGGAGGAGGTGGCTGGGTCGCACAGTGCGATCGCCTCCCGGAGTTCCGCCACTCCGTCGGCGCCCCGCAGCTCACCGTGTATCCGCAGCGCCCGGCTGATCGTGCTCGGGGCGCCCCAGGTCCGGGCGGCGACGAGTTCCGCCTCGGTGAGGGTCGTGGCCTCGGCCCGGCGGCCGAGGCCGGCGAGTGCCTGTGCTCTCAGCGACCGCCCCGGCCACCAGGACGCGCCGGCCACGGCGGGCAGGTGCCGGACACCGTCGAGGGCCGCGAGCGCCTCACGGTGCCGTCCCTCCTCGATCAGCAGGCCGGCCTGTGCCTCCGCCATGAGTCGCGCGCCGTGCGCGTTCACCGGCTGCTCGTCGACCCGGTCCAGATAGGCGCGGGCGCCGGTCACGTCTCCGAGATCGACCAGGATCCCGGTGGTGAAGGCGTAGCACGCGTACAGGGCATCGGGCACGGTGCCCCACTCGTCCAACTGGCTGTTGGCGGTGGCCAGGGAATTGTGGGCGCCGGGAAGATCCCCGCGACCCCACAGGGCGTAGCCCTTCCAGACGTGGGCACGGTGTGCGGCGTAGAACGACCCGTTCCGATGGGCGTGGTCCAGCGCCTCGTGCCAGAAGCCGCTGATGGGTTCGTCGGCGTGATGCAGCACTGTCGCGGCGAGGGCCCACAGCGATCCGGTGCGCAGAAGCACGTTGTCGGCGAGAGCGAAGCGGGCCAGCGCGACGGCTTCGGCACGGTCGGCCCCGTCCGTCGTGGTCTCCCACGCCAGCGCCGCGGCCAGCATGCGGGCCCCCGGGCCGTCCCCGACGACGGCCGGCCGCGGTCCGTGGCGGTACAGGCGGGGGTCCAGCCCGTGCATGTAGCCGGTGACGCGCTCCAGCGCGAGCAGCGCCTGCCGCTCGTCGGTCATCCCGGCCGGCAGTTCCGTACGGGCCTGGCGGGCGAAGGCGGTGGGCTCGCCCTGGGTGCCGGCGAAGAACAGGGTGCCGGCGAGGAGCAGCGCGGCCGGCGCCCGGTCTGCCGGATCCGGCAGCGACCGATAGGCCTCCCGCAGATGCCGTACCGCGGCCGGCCCGTCGCGCAGGGACTCGCAGCGGCCGAGTTCCAGCAGCACCCGGGGCCTGTCGTCCGGCGCCGGCGGTTCGCGCAGTGCCCGGGCGAGGCAGGTCGTGGCGGCGTCGGCCGCTCCTCGGTGGGCGGCCTCCCGCGCGGCCGCCTGGAGCACTGACACCACCCAGGGGTCGCCGCGCTGCGGAGCGGGCAGCAGATGGGCGGCGACCTGCTCCGGCGTCGCTCCGGTGGCGTGCAGGACCCGGGCGGCCTGTTCGTGACGCAGTCGGCGCTCCGCCGGGGCCAGGTCGCGGTAGACCGCCTCACCGAGCAGCGGATGCGCGAAGCTCAGCGGGTAGTGGTCGCGCACCACTTCGGCGCGTATCAGCGGCGCGAGGGCCGCCGCCGCGTCGTCCTCGGACAGACCTGCGAGAGCGGCGATCGCGGGCAGTGCCGCGCCGTCGCCGAGAACCGCGATGGCGCGTGCCACGGCCGTGGCCGCGTCGGGCATCCGCGCAAGACGGGTCAGCACCGTTCTCGAGACCGCGCGTGAGCCGATGTCGCCGACCTTGCCGACCTGGTCGGCGGTCGGCTCGACGGCATCGTCCTTCAGAGCGCGGATCAGCTGGCGCAGCAGAAGCGGGTTGCCCGCAGTGGCGCGGTGGCAGGCGGTGGCGAACGCGTCGTCGGTGGTGTCGCCGAGTCCGGCGCGTACGAGGGCCGCGCCCCCGTCGGCGGTGAGCGGCGCGGGCCGGATGTGCACGGTGGCCGGATCGGACGCGAGTTCGGTGAGCAGGCCCTCCTCGTCATGCGGCTCGCCGGTCCGTACGGTGGCGGCGATCAGGACCGGCAGTCCGTCCAGCCGGCGTGCGAGGTAGGCCAGAAAGTGCAGCGATCCGGAGTCGGACCAGTGCAGGTCGTCGACGGCCAGGACAAGCGGGCGCTCGACGGTCAGCCTCACGATCAGCCAGTAGAGGCTGTGCTGGATCGCGAAACCATCGGGCTGACGGCCCGGTGCGGTCATCGGGTCGAAGACGCTGGCTGCCGGAGCCGCCGGGCCGGCCAGAAGCTCGCTGCCGCGTTCCGCGACCAGCTTGTCGAGGAGCTGGCGGACCACACCGAAACCGTAGTCCTTCTCCCGGCGGCTGCCCCGTGCGGTCAGGGTGAGTACCTCTTCCCGGGCGGTCAACTGCCGTAGCTCGGCGAGCAGGCGGCTCTTGCCGATGCCGGCGGGGCCCTCGATGAACACAGGCGTGCCGTGCCCCTCGACGGCCTCGAACAGGCAGGCGCGCAACTCGGCGACTTCGCTGTTCCGGTCGACCAGATCACCCGGCATCGGGGAAAGGACATCCGATGTTTCCAGAAGTGTGGCGCGCGGCAATCGCGTCAACTGCGGGGCGTCGAGGGCGGGGGACCGGGTCAGTATCCCTTCTTCGAGCGAGCGCAGGGCGGGACCGGGGTCGACCCCCAGCTCCTCGGCCAGGATCTGTCTGGCGTGCCCGAGAGCGCCCAGCGCGTCGGCCCGGCGGTGCGTACGGTAGAGCGCGAGGGCGAGCAGATGCCAGCGCCTCTCCCGCAGCGGGTCCTCGGCCACCAGGGCTTCCAGCTCAGGGACGAGAGCCGCGTCGGCACCGCAGTCCAGGCGGGCGGCCAGCAGCCGCTCACGCGCCACCTCCCGCAACTCCGTGAGGCGTTCCGACTCCGACCGGGCCCATGGCTCCGCCGCGTACTCGGTGAACGCCGGACCCCGCCAGAGCGCCAACGCACCGGTCAGGGTCTTCGCGGCGTCCTCGGGAGCCGAGAACGTGTCGGCATGCTGAAGCAGCCGTTCGAACTGCCAGGCGTCCACGGCATCGTCGGAGATCCGCAGCGCGTACCCGGAGCCCTCACTGGCGATCGGGCCGCCCCGGGACCTGGCCGTCCGGCCGGGTTCGAGCAGGCGTCGCAGACGGGATACGTAGACCTGCAGCGTGCCCACCGCGCCCGGCGGCGGCGCTGCCGCCCACAGTGAGTCGATCAGCCGATCGCCGGCGACGGTGCCACCGCGCGCGACGACGAGAAGGGACAGGACCGCGCGCTGGCGCAAGCCGCCGAGGTCCAGAACCGCTCCCCGGTCGGTGGCGGTGACCTGGCCGAGAACCCTGATCCGTAGCCCGGCCGGACCTGCTGTCGTGTCTGGTGGGCCATGCATCAGATCAGAACTTTCCTGGGGCGGGGTGTCGTATCCGCGGTGGGACTCATGGGCAGGCGTAGGTGAAGGTGGCCGACGCGGCGGTCGGGTCGGGCGCCAGGACCTCCAGGGTGGCGGTCGCCCGTAGGGTCCCGTGGCCGTCGAAGGTCCAGCGCAGTACGACGTCCGTCCGGTGCGAGCCCCGGGCGACCTGCTGCTCGAGCATGCCGGAAACCGTGCCGTCGCTGCGCTTCCAGCGATAGCTCACCGTACCCGCAGGGCCGTTGGTAAACAGGGTGCCGGTGACCGTGGCAGTGCCGTCACAGGCCGGGCCCGCGGAATCGGTGCGGACAGTGGCTCCGGTCACGGTGAGCGCGGGCGCGTGACGCTGCCAGGCGAGGTAGGCCGGCACCGCGATCAGTACGACCGCCGGCAACAGCCATCCGCCCAGGACACGCCTGCGCGGTCGACGTCCCTGGGCGACGTTCCCCGACCGCGCGCCCGGGGAGACGGTGCCGTGCCAGACACTCGCCACCCGGTCGTCGGTGGTGTCCGTCGGGGTGGGGACTCCGGGGCCGAAGCGGTGCGTCTCCCCTGCGCCCGGTGCGACGGGTTCGGTGAGGTGGAGCGTGGTGGCGGGGTCCGAGGTGGTCAGACGTACGGTGCTCTCCTCGGGGCTGACGGGAGGCGGGTCCTGAGGTGCCGCCATCGGGCTTCCTCTCCTTCGTAATCCCTCGTAATCCTTCGTAATCCTTTCGTACGGCGTGGAACCTCAGCGGGGCGGGTCGCAACCGGAGGGCGCCGGAATGGTGACGAAGGCGCCGTCGCCGGAATCGGCGGCCGGGCTGGTCGAGACCCTGACGCCCAGGTAGGGGGAGCGCTCCGGGGTGATGAAGGAGTGGGTGTACCTGCCGGAGACCTGTGTCTGTCCCTTGGGAAGGGCGACTGGATCGGTGGCGACCACCGTTCCGACCGCCCTGGGGGAGGAACCGGTGAACCAGCTCAGGTCGAGCGTGCCGTCGGCGGCCCCGTCGGTCTTCACGGTCACCGAGACGACCATGGTGCACCCGGAGCCCAGCGGCCCGCTCGCGTCGATCGTCACGGAGACGACATCGAGCCCCGGCGCCGGGGTGGCGGACGGCCCGGCGGTGCCCCCGCCCGAGGTGCCGCCGCCGCTGGTGCCTCCCGAGGTGCTGGTGCCCCCGCCTGATGACCCGCCTGCCGACCCGCCGGTCGACGCGCCCGACGAGCCGCCTGCCGACCCGCCCGAGGTTCCGCCCCCGGTGGAGCCGGAGCCCGACGAGCCGCTGCCCCCACTCGACGAACCACCGGGGGAGCCGTCCGCACCCGCGGTGCTGTCCGCGCCTGTCGGTGTCTCGTCCCCGGCAGAAGGCCCGTCGGTCGTCTCCTGTGCCGAGACGGACGCGCTGGGCGGTCCGGTTTCCGACGGCTCGGCGCTTGCGGCCGTGGTGGCCGAGGCACTGCCGGAAGGGGAACCTGCGGTCGGTGAGCCCGATGCCGGTGAGCCCGTCGTCGGTGAGCCCGCCGCCGCCGGTTTGGTCCCCGGGTGGTTGCCGACGGCGACCGAGGTCACCGCGATCCCGCCGAGCAGCAGCGTGCCGGCCGCCATCGCGGCCAAGGCCCTCCCCTTGCGGCTCAGCGGCAGGCGGCTGCGTATGGCCCGACCGGTGCCGGTGCCGGTGCCGGTGCCGGTGCTGGTGCTGGGATCGGGGGCGGAGTCGGGGCCGAGGTCGGTGGTGGCCAGCGCCGTGGTGCCCGTGGCGCCACCGGGGTCCGCCAACGGGAACAGCAGGAGCAGCAGGGCCGCCAGCGCGGCGAGTTTGCGCTGTCCGCGCTCCTCCCAGTCCTCGCCGTAGGCGGCGCTCGCCACGGCTTCGAGTTCGGCGACGAAGTCCGCAGCGCTCGCCGGACGTTCCCCGGGTGTCTTGGCGAGACCGCTGCGGATCAGCGGGCGCACCGGCTCGGGGGCGAGCGCGTCGGGGATGGGCGCCTCCATGTGCTGCATCGCCAGCTCCATGGCGGTCTCGCCGGCGTACGGCTTGGCGCCGGTGAGGCACTCGAAGAACGTGGCGGTCGCCGCGTACACATCCGTCGCCGGGCTCGCCGGCCGGCCGGTCCACTGCTCGGGCGCCATGTACACGGGAGTGCCGGCCGGGTTGCCGGCTTCACCGCTGGGCACGGCGATGCCGAAGTCCACCAGCTTGGACGTCCCGTCCGCGGCGATCAGGACGTTGTCGGGCTTGTAGTCCCGGTGCACCACTCCCGCCGCGTGGGCGGCGGCGAGGCCGAGCAGTGATCCCTTGAGTACGGTGAGTGCCGCCTCTGGCTCGGTGGCGCCCTCCTGCTTGAGCAGCGCGCGGAGCGCGATGCCGTCCACCGGCTCCATGACGATCGCGGCGCCGAGGGACGTCTCCACGTACTCGTAGAACTCGACCACATACGGGGACCGGAGGGCGCCCAGCAGCCTGGCCTCGGCGCGGAACCCGTCCAGGAACGCGCTGTCGCCGCACAGCCGTTCCGAGAGGTACTTGATCGCCACCGGTGACCCGGTCTCGTCATGCCTGGCGAGAACCACCCGGCCACTCGCTCCCGACCCCAGCTCCCTCGACGGCGTGTATCCGGGAACCGCCCATTTGTTCGCACCCGGCCCGTCGGGCGCGGGTGTGACCCGCGGTCCAGTCATACGACGCGTCTGCCGGCGGCAAGGCCAGGAGGCCTGGCGCCGATGGCCGTGGGATTCTGCATTTCTTCGGTCCTCGTTCTGTGGGATGCGCGTGAGTCGCCCTCGGTGGCGCATGATCTGCTCCTCCTCTTGCGGTTCACTTGCATCCGTTCAGAACTCCTCCATGATCTTCGCCTTCGCCTTCTCGAATTCCGCGGGCGTCAGGACCCCGGAGGAGCGCAGGACCTGCAGTCTTTCGAGCCTGGTGAGGGCGTCACCGGCGGGCGCGCGGTCCTGGGGCTCTCCGTCTGCCGCACCGGTCGGGAACAGCAGGGCGCGCACCGCGTGGACCGCTCGGGCGTCCAGGTTTCCGGACGGGTACGGCCGCCCGGCACTGTGGCTGTCCGGGAGGACAGGAGCGGGAGGTCCGGCGAGGCGCGAGGTCCAGCGGCGGTGGAGCAGTGTGAACCACCAGAGATCGCAGACTCCGACGAGGATCGCGCCCTGCATGATCCACACCCATGCCGCGGTGCCCGAGGGGCATTCGGGCAGGGTGGTCACGTACGGCTCACCTGAGCTGCAGCTACCGGTTTGCAGCAGCTTGTAGAGGCAGTACGCAAAGACGGTCAGGGACGCCAGCGTGATGATTGCGGCGATAGCGCGCAGGAATATTTTCATTCCTGAAAGCTATCGTGAATCGTGCATTGTTTGGCATTATGTGCCGAATTGTGATCGGGGTTCGAAAATAGCAGGATCGAGGTTTTCATCGGGTCACTCCGGGGTCTGACGTTCTCCTGCGTACCCAGGCCAGTGCGAGCCAGGGCGTCGTGGCCGCTGCCAGGGCCAGCGGCCAGTACATCCAGGGGGAGGTGTGGAAGAAGGCGCCGGGCAGCAGGAGGCACACGCCGACGGCCAGGATCAACCCGGCCGGCCCGTGCACATCCGGTCTGAACGTGCGGAGCTGATCCATCCTGTTGTCCACCCGGGTGAGCAACGGCACGGCGGAAAAGACGGCACTGGTGATTGCGCTGGGGAGGGCCAAGGCCCAGATCCAGACCATGTCGAAGGGAAAGCGGGAGAATACGCTGTCGATGTTCCGTACCCCGAGTCCGGGGCGGCTCGGGGCGTACGCGACCGATATCGTCGTGCCCTCCGCCAGATCGCCCATAGTCGTAGCGTCGTGCACGGTGACGCTGCGGGACCCGCTGTCGAACCGGAGGGTCACTATGACGTCTGCCGCGATCTGGTAGCCGTAGTCGGTCTCTTTGCCGGTCATGTGTGGCGAGCCGAGCACCCGGTCGACGTGGACTTCGTACGTACCGCCGCCGGCCGCGTGGACGTCCGACATCCAGCGGTCCTGCTCGCTGTCCGGGCCGACTGCCTGGACCAGCGCGGCGGCGCTCGCCAGCGGCAGGGCGAAGCCCAGGGCGGCGGCCAGGAGCCACGGCCGGGGGTGCTCCCGCCGCGCGGACTTGTCGAGGACGACGCCGTCCTTGTGCGGCGCACGGACGGACACCAGGGCCCACCACAGTGCGCACCCCGCCGTGCAGCCGATCAGCGCGAGGCGGAGACCCCGTACGCCGGTGGTGGGCGCCAGCGGCAGAAGGCCGGTGGCCAACGCGGCGTACATGGCCACCAGCACCGGTTTCCCTGATCGCAGGCGTTTCATTCGCATCGTGATTCCTCGCGGAGAAGCCTGAAGGGGTGGAAACGGCGGAGGCGCTGATGGTGCCCGCGCAGGCGAAGCGGTAGTAGCCCTCGGCGGGAAGTATCACCCGGCCACCTTGCGGGTCACTTGCAGCGCCGGTGGCTTCCAGCTGCCTTGTCCGGTGCGCCGTAATTCGATGGCGTCGTGGCCCGTGTACCTCTAGGGTCAGTTCTGTTCGAGTGGTAACTGCGCGTTTCCGCAGGTGACTTGGCTTGGTTGGGGAGGTGTGACCGATGACTGTCGTTGAGATGGGCGCTGCCCGCATCCGGAAGTTCGTCAAGTCCACTTCTGTGGCCACCGGCTGACCTCAGTCTTCTTTCCCGCGCCTGTGAGCGCGGCGCCGGGGCCACCCCTGTGAAGGGTCCCCCTTGTCTTTCTCCTCTCCCTCCTCCTCTTCTCTCCTGGGTTCGCATCCGCTCGCGCCGTACGGCTGGGACGCGGACTGGGAAGCCGAGTTCGCCCCCCACGCCGGGCAGGGGCTGCTGCCCGGTCGCGTCG
This sequence comes from Streptomyces graminilatus, assembly GCF_001418565.1. Taxonomy (GTDB): domain Bacteria; phylum Actinomycetota; class Actinomycetes; order Streptomycetales; family Streptomycetaceae; genus Streptomyces; species Streptomyces graminilatus. The sequence continues at coordinate 14,154 of NZ_LIQQ01000035.1, forward strand.
TACGGGTCGACCGAGGCCTGTGCGATGTCGTCACCCCGGCCGGTACCGTCCGCGCCGACACCGAGTTCGTCGTTCCCCGTGACCCCATGAAGGTCGTGTGTACGGGGGACTGGGTCGCCGTCGACCCCGAGGGCAGCGATCCGCGGTACGTGCGGACGCTGCTGCCGCGCCGTACCGCGTTCGTGCGCTCGACGTCGTCGAAGCGGTCCGAGGGCCAGGTGCTGGCCACCAACGTCGACTACGTCGTCATCTGCGTGTCCCTCGCGGTCGAGCTGGACCTCGGGCGGATCGAGCGGTTCCTGGCGCTCGCCATGTCCAGTTCGAGCGGCGAGGCCCTGCTGCACGACTCGGCGCTCTCCCGGGAATCGGGCGCGCAGCCGGTCGTGGTGCTCACCAAGGCCGACCTCGTCCCGGACGCCGCGACCCTCTCGTACCTCGTCCAGGATGTGGAGGCCGCCGCCCCAGGGGTGCCGGTGCTCCCCGTCAGCTCCACCGACGGGGAGGGCATCGACGTCCTCGCGGCCGTCGTCTCCGGCGGTACGGCCGTGCTGCTCGGGCAGTCCGGCGCGGGCAAGTCCACACT
>NZ_LIQQ01000350.1 GCF_001418565.1 Streptomyces graminilatus
CCTCGCGGCCGTCACCCGCCCCCGCCCTCGTCCTGTGGGGCGAGAGCGATCGCATAGCGGCTCCGGCCGACGGAAAGGAGTACGCCGCGTCGTTGGCGAACGACCGCTTCGAAGTCCTGGCGGAAGCAGGCCACTGGAGATCGTGAACGCTTCGAAACATTCGAGAAAATGGGCCTGAAGCATTTACTCCGAGCTTCAGGGAGACTTCAGCGGCAGTCAAGTTCGCTTCCATTGATCGAGCGGATTACGCCACTGACCTGGAATTATATATTTCCGGTGCAGCCGTCGGCCATGTCGAATGTTTCGAGGACAAAACCGAAACTCTTGACACGTGACGTGTCCAGGCCAACACTGTCGCGTGTTCGGTAGCCCCCATCGGTCCTCATCAGGACGAGGAGGAAACACGCACATGAACAAAGCACCCGCACCTGTACTCGCACGCGCATCCGCATCACAGCTCAGGCTGCGCCTCAGGCGCATCTGCACCATGCTGCTGGTCGCCCTGGCCGCGCTGGCCCTGCCCGGCAACGCCCAGGCCGCCACGGTCATCACCACGAACCAGACCGGCAACAACAACGGTTACTACTACTCGTTCTGGACCGACTCGCAGGGCACCGTCTCCATGACCCTCGACTCCGGTGGCAAGTACGGCACCTCATGGCGCAACACCGGGAACTTCGTGGCCGGCAAGGGCTGGAGCAACGGCTCGCGCCGGAACGTGAACTACTCGGGCAGCTTCAACCCGTCCGGGAACGCCTACCTGGCGCTGTACGGCTGGACGTCCAACCCGCTGGTCGAGTACTACATCGTCGACAACTGGGGCACCTACCGGCCCACAGGAACGTACAAGGGCACGGTCACCAGCGACGGCGGCACGTACGACATCTACAAGACCACCCGCTACAACGCCCCGTCCGTGGAAGGCACCCGCACCTTCGACCAGTACTGGAGCGTCCGGCAGTCGAAGCGGACCGGCGGCACCATCACCACCGGCAACCACTTCGATGCCTGGGCCCGCGCCGGAATGCGTCTGGGCAGCTTCAACTACTACATGATCCTCGCCACCGAGGGTTATCAGAGCAGCGGCAACTCGAACATCACGGTGGGCTAGCCATGGCTCTCGGCAAGGCGAGGCGTCTCGCGTTACCGGCCGCAGCGCTGGCCGCCGCCACCGCTCTCACCGGCCATACGGCCGCCCCGGCGCAGGCCGCCGTCTGCGGCGGGTACGTCGGGCTCACCTTCGACGACGGCCCCTCCAGCAATACGACGGCTCTGCTGGGCGCCCTCACGCGCAGCGGGCTGCGGGCCACGATGTTCAACGAGGGGCAGTACGCCGCCGCCAACCCGGGCCTGGTCCGCGCCCAGGTGAACGCCGGTATGTGGGTCGGGAACCACAGCTACACCCACCCGCATCTGACCCAGCTCGGCCAGTCACAGATCGACTCGGAGATCTCCCGGACCCAGCAGGCGATCGCGGGCGCGGGCGGCGGCACTCCGGTGCTGTTCCGGCCGCCGTACGGCGAGACCAACCCGGTGGTGAAGGCTGTCGCCGCCAGGTACGGTCTGGCTCAGATCATCTGGGACGTCGACTCCCAGGACTGGAACGGCGCCAGTGCCGACGCGATCGTGCAGGCCGCCGCCCGGCTCACCAGCGGGCAGGTCATCCTCATGCACGACTGGCCCGCGAACACGCTCGCCGCGGTTCCCCGGATCGCGCGGGGCCTGGCCGACCGCGGCCTGTGCGCCGGGAAGATCTCCCCGGCGACCGGCCGGGCCGTGGCCCCGTAGCGGGCTCGTCCGAGTACGGCGGTATCCCCCACTACCGCCCCGGTGGCGCGGCGGCCCGCAACGGCCGCGCCATCCCGCACCCGTCTCGTGCCCCGGCGGCCTGATCACCGCTTGTGGTCGACGACTTCATCACTCAGCCTACGGGCGACGGCGGCCGGGACCCCGGCCGCCGGGTGAGGAGTGATGAGATGTCAGACGTTCTCGACGGCCCCTCCGCGGTGCCTGCGGACGGCCCCCTGCACCGGCGGACGTTCCTGGCCGCGGCCGGGATGGGCGCCCTCGCGGTGGCCGGTGCCGCTCCGGCCGCCAGGGCCTCGACCGGCCGGCTGACCTCGAACTCCTCACCGTCGACCGACATCCGCCATGGCTCGTTCGCCGACATCCCGACCTGCTTTCCTCTGTCCCCCGGACACGGGAGCCCGGACGACCCCGACTGCCCTCGTCACACGATCACTTGCGTGTCCGGCTCACGCAACAGTCACGCGTGATCGGCTTCGCCGGCGTCCGGGGCGGGGCGGAGACCGTCGGCGGGCCGTCCGGTGGCCGGCCTGGCAGGATGGCGGTATGGAACGTGTGCTTGGTATCGGTGGGTACTTCATACGGGCTTCCGACCCGGCGGCCCTGGGCGCCTGGTATCGCGATTGTCTGGGCCTGGACGCCGATGAGCACGGCCTGTGGCAGCAGGGGGCCGGTCCGACGGTGTTCGCGGCCTTCGACTCCGGGACCGACTACTTCGGGTCACCCGCCCAGCAGACCATGCTCAACTTCCGGGTACGCGACCTGGACGCGATGCTCGCGCAATTGCGGGCCAAGGGAGCGGCCGTCGCCGAGGAGACGCAGGACATGGAGGGCGTCGGCCGATTCGGCTGGGTCACCGATCCGGAGGGCAATCGCATCGAACTGTGGCAGCCCGCCTGATCGCCCCCGCACCGTCTGCGACCCCCGCCCCGCACGGCGTGCGTGGCGGAGGCTGGGCGGCGGGACAGGTTCGCCTTGCTCCTGCCACGGGCAGCCAGGTTTGAGACACGCTTTACGTGGCACACGCAACTGCGGCCCGCTCTGTCGCTGTCTCACAGTGCGTCGGGCCCGTCAGGGCCGAACAGCGAAAGAGTGGGGCAGGTCGTGCGACGGCGCAAGGGCAGCATAGGGATCGCACTCGTCACCGGCGTGATGCTGGTGGGCGCGAGTGCCTGCGGAGGGGGCGGGGGCAGCAGCGACAAGGCGAGCGGCGGGAGCGACGCGAAGGCGGCGGGAAACCCCGCAGTGAGTTCTTCGCCGTCACCGACGAAGCCCGCGGGCCCGCCGATGCTGCTGGAGACGATCACCCCTCAGACGGGAACCACGGTCGGCGTGGCCATGCCGATCTCGGTGGTCTTCACCAACCCGGTGGCGGCCGGGGCGCGGGCCACGGTCGAGAAGGCCATGAAGGTGAGCGCCTCGCAGCCGGTGGCCGGTGCCTGGCACTGGTTCGGCGATCAGCGGGCCGACTGGCGTCCCAAGGCGTACTGGCCGTCCGGTACGACGGTGAAGATCGACGCCGACCTGAAGGGCGTCAGCAACGGCAACGGCCGTTTCGGCGTGCACGGCTACACGCACACCTTCAAGATCGGTGACGATGTGCGCGCGGATGTCTCGGTGACCGCCCACACCATGAAGGTGACCCGGAACGGCGCGCCGGTGCGTACGTTGTCGATCAACGCGGGCAGCGCCGAGTTTCCGACGTGGAACGGCACGATGGCCGTCATCGACAAGCAGGAGAAGGTCCACATGACTTCCTGCAGTGTCGGGATCAGTTGCGACAAGGGCAGTCCCAACTACTACGACCTGACGCTGCCCTGGGACGTCCACCTCACCCAGAGCGGCACCTACGTGCACTACTCGACCGGTGACCCGAACCCGGGGAGCGGCAGTGCCCGCGGCTCGCACGGCTGCGTCCATCTGTCGATGCCGGACGCCAAGTGGTTCTACGGCCAGGTCAAGCAGGGTGACCCCGTCACCGTGACCGGCTCGCCGCGCGCCAAGGCCTCGGCCGACAACGGCTACGCCGCCTTCAACCTGGACTGGCCGCAGTGGCTCGCGGGCAGCGCCTCCGGGGAGACGACGACCACCACGCTGTGATGCGCGGCGGCGGCTCCGCCCTGTGCCGGGCGCACATGGGCTGTCATGTGCGCCCGGCGATCCTGCCCGCGACTTCCACGGCGATCTCGATCGCCCGTGCCGCGAGTGGGGAGTGGGTGCGATGTGCCTGCCACAGCAGGAAGATCTCGCGTGGCGGGAGTCCTGGCTCGAGCTCGTGGACGCGCAGTGACGCGTCCGAGCCGAGGTCGGCGCTGTGGAGGGCGAGTCGTGGCAGGATCGCCGAGCCCATTCCGGCGCGCACCATCGACAGCACGGTTTCGTTGCCCGCCGTACGGCACACGATGTGCGGTCGCACGCCGCGGCGGGCGAGCGCCTGCTCCAGCCGGGCCTGGTCGCAGACAGGGGGGTGCGCCACCATCGGTACGCCGTCGAGCCGGTCCGGGCGCACCGGGCCGTCGGGGAAGGTGCCGGGGCGGGCCACCAGCAGGTAGGGATCGTCGAGCAGTTTGCGGTGTTCGACGTCGCCGTCGACGCGTCCGTCGAAGAACAGCAGGTCGAGCTCCTGGACCTGCGGTTCGTCCGTCTCCTCCTCGAACAGTCTGATGTCGCAGTCGGGGTGCTCGTCCCTGAGCCCGCGTACGACCAGTGGCAGGATCGCGTTCGACACGCTCTGGAAGGTGCCGATGTCGACCCGGCCGTCGCCCGCCTTGAACCGGTCGACGGCCACCGCCATCGCCTGGGCCTTCGCGAGCAGCTCGCGTCCGTGTGCCAGCACCACCGCGCCGAGCGGGGTGATCCGCACCGGTTTCGGCCCGCCCGGCCGGTCGAACACGGCACCGCCGACGGCTTTCTCCAGGGCCGCGATCTGCTGGCTCACCGTCGACTGGGTGTACCCGAGCCGTCCGGCCGCCCTCCCGAACGAGCCCTCGTCGGCCACGGTGGCCATCGTGGTGAGATGCCGCAGTTCAACGTCAGACATGCGCACAGCATAGTTATTGACATCGCCTGATGCGATCGAATTGATCGGAATCTATCGCTTTTCGCGATGGACGGCCGGGTCTAGCGTTGCTCTCATGACCGATCACCTTTCCCATGGAGAGAAGCTCGTCGAGATCGACGACGTCGAGCTGTGCGTCGAGACCTTCGGAGACCCGGCGGACCCCGCGATCCTGCTCATCGACGGTGCGAGCGCCTCGATGCTGTGGTGGGAAGCCGAGCTGTGCGAGCGGCTCGCGCGGGGCGGCCGGTTCGTCGTCCGCTACGACAACCGGGACACCGGCAGGTCGACCAGTTACCCGCCGGGCCGGCCGGGCTACGCGTACTCCGATCTGGCCGGGGACGCGCTCGGCATCCTGGACGCCCTGGGCATCGAGCGCGCGCACATCGTCTGCCGGTCGATGGCCGGCGGACTGGGGCTCATCCTCGGGGTGGACCACCCCGACCGGGTGGAGTCACTGACGTTCGTCTCCACCTCCACGGGTGAGGACGGTCTCCCGCCGTCGTCGGCCGACCTCGCCGGCGGCTTCCCCGCCGAACCGGACCCCGCCGATTCCGGCGCGGTGGTGGACTTCGTCGTCGCCTCGGCGAAGGTGTGCTCGGGTGGCTCGCCCTACTTCGACGAGACCGCCGTGCGCGCTCTGGTCGAACGGGACGTGTCCCGCGCGCGGGACATGGCTTCCACCCTCGTCAATCACTACGCGATGAGTTTCGACGGGTCGTCCCGCGACTTCGCCTCCGTCAGGAGGCCGACCCTGGTGGTGCACGGCGACCACGACCCGCTCTTCCCGCTCCCCCACGGACGCGCGGTGCGCGACGCGATTCCCGGCTCGGCGCTGCTGGTCCTGGAGGGCGCCGGCCACGACCTGCCGAAGCCGGTGTGGGACGTGTTCGTCCCCGCGCTGCTCCAGCACACCCGGGGCGACGGATCATGACCGGGTTCGTGCCCCGGTTCACGACCCTGCTGCGGTCGGCGCTCTGGCTGCCGCTCTTCGACGAGCTCGCCGACCCGGCGGTGGTCGCACGGCCGGCCGCCGAGGCGGAGGAGGCCGGCCGGCCTTGCGTCTTCGTCCGGGACCATCTGCGCCGGTGGGCGCCGGTCCGGCAGGTGGCCGACCAGTGGATCACGGCGGCCGCGATCGCCACGGCCACCGAGCGCCTCAGGTTCGGGCCCATGGTCACGCCCCTTGCCCGCCGCCGACCGGCCAAGGCCGCCAGGGAGACCGTGACGCTGGACCGGCTCGGCGGCGGCCGGCTCACGCTCGGTGTCGGTCCGGGCAGCGACCGTTTCGCCGCCGAGCTGTCCGCGACCGGTGAGGAACTCGACGACCGGCGGCGGGGCCGGCTGCTCGACGAGTCGCTGGAGATTCTCGCCGCCGCGTGGTCCGGCGGACCGGTGCACCATCACAGCCGGAACTTCACCGTCGACGGTGTCGCCTTCCTTCCCCGCCCCGTGCAGCGCCCCGGCGTACCTGTGTGGGCCGCTGGGCTTCCCGGCAACATCAAACCCCTGCGCCGCACTGCCCGGCACGACGGTTTCGTCCCGGTCAATCTCGAACACCCGGACCAGCTCGCCGGCGTCGTCACCGCCATCACCGCTCTCCGGCCGCCGGACACGACCCCGTACGACATCGCCGTACCCCTCGCGCCCGGCGCCGATCCGGCGCCCTGCGCCCAGGCCGGCGTCACCTGGTGGCTCGCGGAATTCGCGTCGGAAACGGTGACACCGGACCAGGTGCGAGGCGTACTCCGGGACGGGCCGACAGCCATCGGTTCCGGCACCGACAGTGGTACCGATGCCGGTACCGAGAGGATCAGGTGACGGGGATGTCCGGCCTTTTCGACTACGACGCGGAACTGCGCCCGCACAACGAACACTTCCGCGCCGCTGCCCGCGTCGGCCCGCGCGACCATGTGCTCGACATCGGCTGCGGTACGGGTCAGTCCACGCGCGAGGCCGCACAGGCGGCCGTCCAGGGAAGCGTGGTGGGCGTTGATCTCTCCGCGCCCATGCTCGAACAAGCCCGTCGGCTGAGCGACGAACAGGGACTGGCCAACATCACCTACGAGCAGGCGGACGCCCAGGTCCACCGCTTCCCGCCGACGCGATTCGACGTCTGCATCAGCAGGTTCGGGACGATGTTCTTCGCCGACCCGGTCGCCGCGTTCACCAACATCGGCCTGGCGTTGCGCCCCGGGGCGCGTCTGGTGCTGCTGGTCTGGCGGGAGCGTGACCGCAATGAGTGGGCAACCGCGATCCGCCGGACCCTCACCAGCGCGTCGGCCGACTCAGACGGCCCGGATCCGTTCTCGCTCGCCGACCCGACCGTGGCGGAAGGCATCCTTACGGCGGCCGGTTTCACGGACGTCGGCTTCACCGACGTACACGAGCCCGTCTACTACGGCCCGGACAGCGCCACGGCCTTCGACGCCGTGCTCCGCCTGTGGGAAGTCAAGGACCTGCTCGCCCCCGTCGATGACACGGCGGCCGAGCAGGCACGAGCGCGGCTGCGCGGCACCCTCGACGCCCACAACAGCGGGGGTGGCGTGTACTTCGACTCGCGTGCGTGGATCGTCACGGCTCGTCGTGGTCGCTGACCCACGTTCACCCGCGCAGGCGGGCGGCTCGGCGCCGCCGACCCTCGTACGCGACTGCCACGGCGAGGGAGGTGCGGGCCAGGGCCGCGCCAAGAGCCCGCGCGGACTCGGCGGGGCCGGTGCCGGGTGTCCGTCAAGGAGGTCGCGCCCGCGCTCTACTGCCTGGACGCGTGGATCCGCAGTCAGGGACCATCAGTGGTATGAGTACGGTCCTGCGTGGAGCCCTGGTGACACTTCGGGCGGCGACGGTGGGTGATATCCCGGCGCTCGCCGCGATCCGGAGCACGCCCGAGGTGTACGCGCGCTGGCGGGGCGGCGATGATCTGACGGCCGCCGTGGCCGGGGAACTCGAAGATCCCGGGGCCCAGACCTTCGTGATCGAGGACGGGGGCCGGGTGGTCGGCGCCATTCAGTGGGGCGCGGAGGACGAGCCGGACTACCGGCATGCCAGCATCGACATCTATCTCGACCCCGCGGTGCACGGGCGCGGCCTCGGCACCGACGCCGTACGGACGCTGGCTCGCCATCTGATCGACGAGCGCGGATACCACCGACTGGTGATCGACCCGGCCGCGGACAACGCGGCTGCCGTCCGGTGCTACGGAAAGGTCGGCTTCCGCCCCGTGGGCATCATGCGGCGGTACGAGCGCGGCCCAGACGGGAGTTGGCACGACGGACTGCTGATGGATCTGTTGGCGGAGGAGTTGGAGTAGGTCTGTCTCGCGTTCGGTTGCATGGGCTCTTTGTCGCCCCCGCCGCCCCTTCCCGTTCCCGTCCTCGGGGGCTCCGCTCCCGAACCCCCGTTCGCGCTGAACGCGCTCGTCCTCAAACGCCGGACGGGCTGATTGATCTCCACGACTCCCTGGCACCGTACGGCGCCAGGGCCCGAAGGAACTTGGCCTGAGGAATCGCGGTCAGGCGGTCGACGCGCTCCGCCGTATGCAGCAGCGGCGCAGGAAACCCGTCACTTCGCGGCCGATGCTGGATGTGCCCCGCCCCAGCCCGACCGAGGAGTTCCCATGGCGATATCCCGTTCTCCGCGTATCCCCCGCCTGCGTCTGCCGGTCGGCGTGGCGCTGGCCTGTGCCTGTCTGGCAGGCCTGGTGTCCGCGTCCGCCGAAGCCGACACGCCCGGCTCCGACACGGACCGCGCACTGCGGAGCCAGCTCGAACAACTGGTCCGCGCTCCGGGTGGTCCACCCGGTGTCATCGCCGTGCTCCAGCGAGGGGAGTCACGCCGGATCCTGCGGGCCGGAGTCGCCGATCTCGACACCGGCAGGCGGGTCGAGGCGACCGACCACATGCGTATCGCGAGTACGGCGAAGGCGTTCAGCGGCGCCGTGGCTCTGCGGCTGGTGGACCGGGGCGCGCTCGGACTCGACGACACGATCGGCCGACGGCTGCCCGCGCTCCCACGGGCCTGGCACGCGGTGACACTGCGCGAACTCCTCACCCACACGAGCGGCCTGCCCGACTACAGCCGGAGTCCGGACTTCCTCCGGATCCTCCTGGCCGATCCGCACCATCAGTTCGACTCACGCCGACTGCTCGACTTCGTGGCCGACCAGCCGCTGCTGTTCCGCCCCGGTTCGCGGTACCAGTACTCCAACTCGGACAACATCGCCGTGGCCCTGATGGCCGAGGCGGCGACCGGGAAGCGCTACGAGGAGCTGCTGCGGCAGCTGGTGTACCGTCCGCTCGGTCTGCGCGACACGAGCCTCCCCCAGGGGTTCGAGATGCCGGAACCGTACATGCACGGCTACGACGTCCCCGTCCAGCCGCCGGCCGCGCCGCAGGACGTCAGTGAGCTGATCGGCGCCTCCGGAGTGTGGGCGTCGGGCGGAATCGTCTCCACCCCGAGGGACATGACCAGGTTCATCCGTGGATACGCGGGCGGCGCGCTGGTCTCCCGGGCGACACTGCGCGAGCAGCGCCGATGGGTCGACGGTGCCTCGGAGCCGGCGGGCCCGGGCAGCAACAAGGCGGGGGCGGCGATCTTCCGGTACACCACGCGGTGCGGAGTGGTACTCGGCCACACCGGGAACACGCCCGGCTACACCCAGCTCATCGCCGCGACACCTGACGGCGAGCGGTCGCTGACGTTCTCGCTCACCACCCAGGTGAACGAGGCGACAAAGCCCCAACTCCTGAAGAAGCTGCGCGAGGTCGAGGAGAACTTCGTGTGCGCGCTGCTCCGGAACTGACCGCCGTACGGGGTTCCCGCAGTCGCCCGTCCAGCGGCTCCGCCGCCCGGGATCCGTGCGGCTCGGCCGATGTCGAGCGCGGTCCTGCGGCCCGGCGACCCGGAAGCCGGTGCCGGCCGGTACGGTCGCCGGGCCGGTGGCGGCCTGTGTTGTCCCCGGGTCGGTCGCGGTCTGTGCGGTCACCGGGTCGGTCGCGGTCTGTACGGTCACCGGGCCGGTCGTGCACCGCGTCCGCGTATCTGACCGGCCCCACGGCCGGACAGCCGTGAGGCGGCCCGGGGGGCGAATCCCGAGGTGTCCGGCGCTGCCGTGCCCCCGGTTCGCCCATCGTCCCGCGTCTGCTGTCTGACGGCTAGCGTCTCGGTCCCGCCACGGCGTAGGCGGCGGTGCCGGTGACCGCCAGGGCCAGGGCCGTCCAGGTGCCCGCCGCCGTGCCGGGCGGCAGGAGCATCCAGGTCGCCACCCTCAGCGGCGTACTCGTCGCGGGCGGGGCGAGGAACGAGAGCGAGAGCCAGGCGAACGGCAGCGTCCACGCGTACTGGCCGCCCGAGAGCGCCGCGCCCAGGGCCGCCAGTCCCATCAGGCCCGCGCTGTCGCGGACGACAAGCGCGGTCGCGGCCATGGGCTCGCCCAGGACCTGCACCGTCAGCAGCGCCGCGGCGACGACCGCGCCCGCGAGCAGTACGTGCGCCGCTCTGCGGGGCACCCAGCGGATCGCCGCCGTCCGGTCCAGCGCGAGATCCTGCCCGCCGAGCCCGATCGAGGCCGCGATCGCCCCCGTGGCGAGGACGAGCACGGGCAGTCGCGGATCACCCGACCCCCCGCCGCCGTCCTGGCCCAGCGCCCGCACCGCCGCCGCGCTGATCACCAGCGCGGCGAGCGACTCGGGTACCTGACGCGAACGCGCGTACAGCATCAGCCATCTCACCGGGACGCACCGCCGGACAGCACCTCGAACGGGTCGCCCTTGCAGGAGATCGCGGCGGCGTGCATGGCGTTGATCCGCGAGAGCTGTTCGGCCCTTGGCAGCGCCTTGAGTTCCTTCCACACCGGGTCGGCCAGGGCCATGAAGTGACGTGTGGCGAGAGAGATCGCGCCGAGCGGTTTGGGGTCTCCGAGGACCCAGCCCGCCGCGATGATCCGGGCGGCGGTGTCATTGGCGGAGACAGTAGCCAGGCCCAGAGGGGAGCACCCGGGCACCATGGCCGTGGCGATCAGCGCCCGGGTCAGGTCCTTGCCCTGCGCGGCGGCGATGACATCGTCGTCGAAGTCGACGAGCACCTTCTCGCGGGACCAGTGGGGCGTGGAGCCGACCGGTGGTACGGCGGCGTTCTCCCGTATCGAGACCGGCGCCCGGCCGCCCAGGGCACCGTGCAGCAGGCGCAGCGCCTCCTTGCCGTGGTCGGCGAAGTCGGGGAGTCGTGCCTGCTGTGTCCTCGTCACGCACACCGGGCCGTCGCACACCAGTTCCGCTGCCGCCTCGTCGACGACGTACATCCGGCGCGGGTCGGAGGGGAGGACGAGCAGGGCGATCACCGCGCCCGCCAGGACGGGCGTCAGGGCGATCAGCCGGGCGCGCCGGGTCGCGGCGATCAGCAGGGCGAAGCCGGTCGTGGCCATGCCCAGCAGCCAGACCGTCTGGCCGACGTGCACGGGAGCGGAGAGGGTGAGGAGCACGTCGCGCACCTGTTCCACCGCCGGTGACAACAGTGAGAGCTGGTTGGGTTCCGTGGTGGGGATTCCCGACGCGGTGTACGTCGTCGTCCGCCCCAGGGACATGTACATGAGGGACGTGAACACGAAGGCGCCCATGGCCAGCGCGGGCGGGGTGAGCGTGGACGGCAGGGCCCGCCCGGCTCCCATGCCCAGCACGGCCGCCGCGACGAGGGAGAGGGCCCCGACCAGGGAGATCGGCAGCCAGCCGAGATGCGCGTACTCGGTGTTGGTGAGTACCTGGACCCCGCCCACGAGGACGAGGAGCGCGAAGGCCGAGGCCAGTGTGAGCGCGGTCGCGCCCGTCAGCGTGGCCGCGCGGTGCCGGGCGGGTCTCGGCGTGCTCGTCAGCAGCTCGGACATCTTCGAGCGGTGGTCGCGCAGGCCCTGCAGTGCGCCGAACCCCATCGCGAGCGGCCACAGGTAGGCCAGCAGGGAGCGGGTCCACAGGGCCAGGGACGTCCACTGGGCCGTCCAGGCCGTGGTGCCGGTCCCCCGCGCGACGCCGGCCAGGTACAGCAACGCCAGCGCGGTCACCAGGACGGTGACGCCGGACCATGGGGCGACGGAACGCTTCAGCTCGATGCGCAGTATGCGGAGGCTCACCAAGTTCCCTTTTCCTGCTCGGAGTTGAGGAGGAGAGCCGAGTAGCCGCGCTCCAGCGGGCTGTCGCCCACATGTTCCGGGCCGCCCACCGAGGCCAGTTCGTCCGGTGGGCCCTGGAAGACCAGGCGGCCTTCGGCGAAGAGCACCACGTCGGTGCAGGCGGCGGCGACGTCCTCCACCAGATGGGTCGAGACGAGCACGCAGGTGTCCGTGCCCAGCTCCTGGAGCAGCTCGCGGAAGCGCAGCCGCTGCGCCGGGTCCAGGCCCACCGTGGGCTCGTCCAGCAGCAGGATCGTCGGGTCGTTGACGATGGCCTGGGCGATACCGGCCCTGCGCACCATGCCGCCGGACAGTGCCTTCATCCTGTCGTCGGCGCGGTCCGCCAGGCCGACCCGTTCCACGGCACGCTGCACGGCCGCGGGGATCTCCGCCTTGGGCACCTCCTTCAGCCACGCCATGTACTCGACGAACTCGCGCACGGTGAAGCGCCTGTAGTAGCCGAACTCCTGCGGCAGGTAACCGATCCTGCGGCGCACGGCGCGGTGCTCGCCCATGCCGCGCACGGTCTCGCCGAGCAGTTCCAGGGTGCCCCCGGCCGGGCGCAGCACGGTGGCCAGCGCCCGGATGAGGGTGGTCTTGCCCGCCCCGTTGGGGCCGAGGAGACCGTGGACACCGAGGCCCAGCGACAGGTCGAGGCCGTCGACGGCCATCCGTTTCCTGCCGGCCCTGACCTTCAGTCCGGTGGCCCGGATCTCCCAGGCGTAGGACGTCGGTGCGATGTCGGCCGCGCTCACGGCGGACGTCATGTGGTGTTCCCTTCTGATTGTCCAGCTCATGTTTTCGCCGCTGTTCCTTCCGGTGGTCATCGGTGGGCTCCCAGCTCGGAGTACGCGCCTCTGCGGGCGATCACGACACCGATGCCGAGTGCGAGGATGAGCCCCCAGGCGGGCAGGACGCCCGGCTGAAGGACGAAGGCCGTACGGCTGGCGGCCAGGGTCGGTGCCACGACCGCGGCGGCCCACACCGCGCCCAGCGCGACGGCGGCGCGGGTCACACCGACGACCCCGCCGAGTGCCAGTGTCGCGGCGGTGAACGCCAGACAGGGCAGCAGCCACTGAGCCACCATCACCCCCGTCGCCCAGCCGCCCACCAGCAGCGCGGGCACGACCACACCGAGTACGGACGCGGTGCGCCGCAGCACCAGATCGAGGCCGGCCCTGGGTACGGAGGCCGTCAGCTCGTACGCCGGATCCAGACCGCGCGACCAGGACGCCGCGACGCCGAGCACCGGAAGAATCGGCGCGAGCAGCAGCACCAACGACACCTCGCCGAAGCCGAAGCCGAAGCCGAGGCCGAAGTCCGAACCGGAGCCAGTGCCCGTGCCACTGCCGGTGTCGGCCCTGTCGAGCAGGAGCGCCAGCAGCGTCACGGCCACGACCATGGCCAGCCACGGCGCCATGGTGGGTGTCATCCACCTCGACAGCCGCGCCGACCAGCGCCGTCCGCGCGGCATCGTGGCGGTGACCGCCAGCCGGGGTTCCAGGCCGGACCACACGGTGGCGACCAGCGACGCCACGGCCGGTACCTCGGCACCGACCATGGCGGCCAGCCGCTCCCGGCACACCGGGCATGTCTCGAGATGGGCCTCCACGGCCCACACCTCGTCGGGGGCGAGGTCGTCGCCACCGCGCGCGTAACCCTCGATGATCCGCGTCGACGCGTGTTCCCCACTCATGTCAGCGCCCTTCGCATGACGATTCGCGCCCTGCGGGCACGGGTCTTGACGGTGCCCTCGGGCAGCCCGAGCAGGACCGCGGTCTCCCTGACGGACAGTCCGTCGAGCACCATGGCCTGCAGTACCTGTCTCAGCTCCGGCGCCAGGCACCGCAGCGCGTCCCCGACCTCACCGCCGACGGTCGCCGCGAGCGCTTCCTCCTCGGCGGCGGGCGCCGCGTCGGACACGGCGGCGGGCGGGGGCTCCGCGTGGTGGGCCCTGCGCCGGAACGCGTCGACCAGACGGCGCGCCGCGATCGTCCACAGCCAGCCGGTGGCCGTCCCGCCGACCGCGGCCCCCGCGAACGCACCCGCCGCGCGCCACACCGCCAGGTAGGTCTCCTGCATGACCTCGGCGACGATCTGCTCGTCCCCGCACCGGCGGCGCAGCCGCACCGCCATCCACGGCGACGTACGCCGGTACAACTCCTCGAACGCCGCACGGTCGCCCTTGGCCACCAGCCGGACGAGGCGCTCCTCGTCCAGCTCGTGCAGCGGTGCCCTCGTTGATCTCACACCGGCTAGACGCCCGGGGCGGCGCACGGGTTTTCGGTCCGATGTGATCCACGCCACATGCGCGGACGTGCGCCCGCTCCCGGTCCGCCGTCCCTCGCCGAGCAGGAACCGCCTGCCCGCCGGATTCGCACAGGACACGTCACAACGGACGTCGGCGGTCACATGGAGGCGTACCTAGCTCCCGGCGCCGGATCGACGGACGGCGTCGCCCTCACCCTCGCGCTCGCCCTCACCCTCGTCCTCGCGCTCACCCGGCAAGGGCTGCTCCGCCCAGATCGTCTTGCCGACGGCCGTCTGGCGGCTGCCCCAGCGCTCGGACACCTGGGCGACGAGCAGCAGTCCGCGTCCGCCCTCGTCGTAGGTGCGGGCCCGCCGCAGATGCGGTGCGGTGTTGCTGCAGTCGGAGACCTCGCAGATGAGCGCGTCGGCGCGGATGAGCCGCAGTTGGATGGGGCCGTCGCCGTAGCGGATGGCGTTGGTGACCAGCTCGCTGACGATCAGCTCGGTGGCGAACTCGAGCTCGGCCAGCCCCCACTCGGCCAGCTGCCGCCCCGCCATACGGCGGGCCCCGGCGACGGCCGCCGGGTCCATGGGCAGTTGCCAGGTACGCACCTGGTCCGCGCCGAGAGCCGAGGTGCGAGCCAGGAGCAGGACGATGTCGTCGGCGGGGGGATCGGGCCGCACCTTGCGCAGCACCTCGTCGCACGCCTCCTCCAGGTCGGCGACGGGTTCGCGCAGCGCCTCCCTCAGCAGGTCCAGCCCTACGTCGATGTCGCGGCCCGGGGACTCGATCAGGCCGTCGGTGTAGAGCGCGAGCAGACTGCCCTCGCCCATGTCGATCCGGACGGACTCGAACGGGAGTCCGCCCAGGCCGAGCGGTGGTCCGGCCGGCAGGTCCAGCATCTGAGCGCGGCCGTCAGAGGTCACCAGGACAGGTGGCGGGTGCCCGGCCCGGGCCAGGTCGCAGCAGCCCGTGACGGGGTCGTAGACGGCGTACAGGCAGGTGGCGCCGACCTCGCCCGAGGCCCGCTCCACCTGTCCTCTCGCGTCCGGGCCCTCCTCCCGGTCGAGGCGGATCACCAGGTCGTCCAGCCGGGTGAGCAGTTCGTCCGGGGCGAAGTCGGCGTCGGCGAGGGTCCGTACGGCGGCGCGCAGACGGCCCATCGTGGCCGAGGCGTGCACTCCGTGGCCCACCACGTCGCCCACCACCAGCGCGACGCGTCCCCCGGACAGGGAGATCACGTCGAACCAGTCCCCGCCGATCTCGTCCCCCGGACCGGCGGGAAGGTACCGGTAGGCGAGGTCGACCGCGTCCACCTCCGGCAGCCGCTCGGGCAGCAGACTGCGCTGGAGCGCGAGCGCGGTCCGGCGCTCGCGGGTGTACCGGCGGGCGTTGTCGATGCTCACCGCCGCTCTCGCGGCGATCTCCTCGGCGAGCACGAGGTCGTCCGGGCCGAAGAGGTCCGCGGTCCGGTGCCGCATGAGGTGCATGACACCGAGGGTGAGCCCCCGCGCGCGCAGTGGCACCAACATCACCGAGTGGATCTTGAAACGCCGTACGCTCTCGGCGCGGGCCGCGGAGGCCGTCGTCCATGCGCGCAGCAGCGGGTCCCCGGCACGGTAGTAGGCGCCGCGGCCGGAGATGAGCACCTCGGCCGGTGGTGACCCGGGAGGGTAGACATCGGTGCTGCCCGCGGCGACCACGGCTTCCGGGCATCCGGGAAGCACGGATCGCTGTGCGGTACGGCGGCAGGCGACCGGCGTGGCGGGCGGCACCGGTTGCGGTTCGTGTCCCTGGACGACGGACTCCAGCAGGTCGACGACGGCGAAGTCGGCGAATCCCGTCACGGCCACCTCCGCCAGTTCCTCGGCTGTCCAGGTCACGTCAAGAGTGGTGCCGATGCGCACACTGGCGTCGTTCAGGACCGCCAGACGGCGCCGGGCGAGGTACTGCTCGGTGGTGTCGATCACCAGTGCCGACACCCCCAGGACCGCGCCTGCCGGATCCTTCAGCGGGGAGATGAACGTCGACCACGCGTGATCGCGGACCTCCCCGGAAGCCCTGAAGGGCTGCTCCTCGCGGAAGATCGTCTCGCCGGTGCGCGCCACCTCGTGCTGAAGACGGTCGATCTCTTCAAGTGGCGGGGCAGGATAGATCTCCCACAGCGTCTTGCCCCGCATCTCCTCGGGGCTCAGTCCCATGGCCTGGCCCATCACCTGGTTGCAGGTGACGAACCGCGCCTCGCTGTCGTAGATGGCCACGGGCACCGGGAGCTGCGCGAGCCCGAGATCCCACAACTCCGCCGTCCCGGCGTCCGTCGGCCCGGAGGAGTAGGTCACCGCCATCGGGGTGACAGCCCAGTACGTCCTGGCCCGCCCGTCCGCCAGCGGCGTGCCCCGGAGTTCCACGGTGACCCGGTCCCCGTGCCGGTTCCGCAGTACCAGCATGCCCGTCCACGGCTCCCCGGCGACAAGGCGCCGCCGCATCGCGGAGGGCAGCTTCGCGCCAAGCAGACCGAGGGCCCGACGGCCCACCACGTCCTCGGGCTCGTACCCGAGGAATCGTCCCGCTCCGGCGCTGCACGCCATGACCGTGCCGCGGGCGTCGATGACGACCGCGAAGTCCTCGGGGACCCCCGAGCGCGCCGCTCCCGTGGTCGTGTCGGACTCATTGGCCATGGAGTGTGTCCCGACCTCGTTCCCGCCGCGTAGCGGCATCACGCCGCGTCGCCCGTCAGGGGCGCTCCCTCCAGCATCCCGCCGCGACACACAGCGCTCAACCCGGCTGCGGCCTGCCCGTCGGACGACGGTCGCCGGAATGCGTCGGCCGGCGGGCGCCGGACACCGGCCGGGGCATGAGGGTCGGGGCATCGACGGCCGTGGCACGTCCGGGAACCGTGCCACGGCCCTCGGGTCCGCTCAGTCGCCGGCCGCCGTCGCGACCGGCGATTCCACCGGCGGTGACGGGGGCAGGTGAGGGGGGCGGCTGAAGGG
>NZ_LIQQ01000351.1 GCF_001418565.1 Streptomyces graminilatus
TCGCTCCCAGTACGGGCCGTCGGCCCGGGCGCCGGGGTGACGGGGGCCAGCGTGACGCGCGTGGGTGCGTCTGGCGACGGTGTCCACGACGGTCTGGGCGGCCGTTCGGACCCGGTCCCACCGCAGTCGGTCGTCGGGGTGGGAAGAGAGGGCGTTGCGCATCAACAGCGCCCGCGAGGGGCCCCTTGCTCTTCGACGTCGGGGCTGAGCTCGAGCGCGTTGTACGCCGACCGTCGCAGCGTGCCGGTCACGCCCTCTTCCTTCGGAGCAGCAAGCGGCACGAACACCGCATCGGCGAACGACAGGTCCAGTTGCAGGATCCGCTCGTGCAGGGCCGCCGCGATCAGGGAGGAGACCAGGGGCCGGTCCACCCCGACGTACAGAGCGGTCTCCTCCTCGGAGAGCTTGGAGAGCTGGCCGTGGCGATCCTGCTCCAACGCTTCCACGTGAAGGCCGATCAGGAGGTCCGCCCAGACCAGGCAGCACTCCCACACGGTCTGGGGTGACGTCGCAGCCGTCGGCGCCTCAGGGGGTGTCATGGGCCATCACTCCCGCGTCAAGGACGTGGACACAGGCGTCGTCCACGGGCTGGTCCAGCCTATGAAGCCACCCGCGAAGGCGGGGAAGGAACAGGAAGATCCAGCGGGTGGGGATGTGCCCCGAGCGGGCCGTCGGAAACGGCGACGCCGTCTTCAGCCGCCCGCCATCGGCCCGGGCGATGACCCTTCGTGTACGGACGCCCGGACGAAGTCGGCGATGTCCTCAAGGCCCGGCTGGTATCCGTCCGAGGTGTCCACGGTCAGGGTGGGGACGTCCAGGGAGATCGGCATCCAGGAATCGAGGGAGTGCTCTCCCGCGGCGATGGCTTCGAGCAGGTCCTGGTCACCGTGGGCGGCTCGGTGCGCGTCTGCCTTGGCGCGCTGGACGATGCGGTCGTGGGCGACGTCGGCCTGGGTGGTGCAGCGGATGACGCGGAGGTGTGCGAGGCCGGTGAGCGGTTCGAGGTTCGGCCGCCAAAGCCGGTCCTGGAAGGCCGCTTCGGCGACGAGCGTGACGCCGACCTCCAGGAGCGTCTTGAGCACGCCGAAGAAGGCGTCGAGGGTCGGGTAGTTGAGGGGGTCGTTGCCGCCGCTCTGGTAGCCCGGGTGGGACATGACCATGCCCTGCTTGATCTCGTCGCGGATGATCGCGGGGCATCCGAGGGCGCGGGCGAGCTCGTGCGCGAGCGTGGTCTTCCCCGTTCCGGGACCGCCGCTCACGACGACCAGCGTGGGCGTGCTCATCGCGTGTTCTCGCAGTTCAGCATGGGTTCCCGTTCGTGGCGTCGTCCCGTCAGGACGGGCATGGATGGGGCACGGCGTTCTTCGCGAGCCGGAAGGCGATGAATCCGGGCTCGCGGGACAGTTTGGCGTATTCGCGGGGGTGGTGTTGGGCCATTGCCGGGGCGGGTCGGTGTTCCACGAGGCGTTCGATGATGAAGCCCGCGTCGGTGATCTCCTCGACCCAGCGTTCGAGAGGCTGACGCAAGTAGCGGTGCAGCATCCCGCCGGTCCAGGTCTCTTCGACGTGGCGGGCGTCGAAGTAGCTGCCGCCGTCGGCGAGCCAGTCGGCGGTCGGATGGCTGGTGGACAGGACGAGGCGCCCCGTGGGACGCAGGACCCGGTGCAGCTCGCGCAGGGCGGCGACGCGGTCGCGGACGTAGTGGATGACCAGGGCAGCGAGGACGAGGTCCACGGCCTCGTCGCCAAGCCAGTCGAGCGGGTCGTCGAGGTCGTGCTGACGCACGTCGATGCCGGAGCCGAGCCGGGCACGGGCGTGGCGGACCATGTCGGCGCTCTGGTCGAACCCGGTTACCTTCGCGCCGCGTTCGACCAGTTCGGCCAGGTACAGGCCGGGCCCGCATCCGGCGTCCAGGACGTGCTGACCATGTACGTCGCCGAGGAGAGGGAGGATGGTGGGCCGGTCGTAGTGGGCGTTGTAGGCGCTGCCAGCCGCCTCGGCGGCGAAGGTGTCCGCGAAGCCGTCGTATGCCGCCGGGCTGTCACCGGGCCGCATGGGCCGCACCCCGTAGCGGTGCGCCGGATGCGCCGGCGGCGGGCAGAAGGCGGTCGAGCAGCGCGGGGTCGGGCCCGGCGGCCGCCGTGAAGTCGGTATGGAGGCCGCGTACGGCGTGCTCGTATATGTGCGCCGGGATCGGCAGGCCGTTCCGGATGCGGGCGTCGAGCCGGGCGTCGAAGCACCGGAACCAGTCCCGGTAGGAAGCGACGCGCGGATCGGTGACCGGCCATGTCTCGTACAGGCGGGCGCGGGCCCGGGTGAAGGGGGTGGGGCTGGCCAGGTACGCCGAGGAGACCGCGCTGGGGCGCGGGACCTGGTGGTAGACGGAGGTGATGTCGCCGAGGAAGGCGAACCGGTAGCCGAGGGTGCGGCGCAGCACCAGCCACAGGGCCCAGTCCTCGCAGTGGGTCATCTCCTCGTCGAACCGCACTGCTGTGGCCGCGAAGTTGCGGGCCACCACTGATCCGGTGTGGATGTAGTTGGCGACCAGGAGGAACGCGTCGTCGAAGGGGTAGTCCTTGCGCGGAAGACCGTGCGGGGCACGAGGGACGGCCTCAATCCAGCGGGCGCTGACGAGCGCCCCGCCGTACACCACGTCGGCGTGCCCGGCCTGCAGGGCGCGGTGGGCGGTGGCCAGGTGCTGGGGGAGGTACACGTCGTCATCGTCGAGGAAGGCGACGTACTCGCCGCGGGCAGCGGCCAGTGCGGTGTTGCGGGCGTGGCTGACGCCGCGCCGCGGGTCGGTGTCGATCAGGGTGACCGGCAGGTCGCGCTTCCAGCTGTCAACGACCGTGCGTACCGGCGGACCTCCGTCGCGGACGACGATGACCTCGAAGTCGCGGAAGGTCTGGCGGGCCAGGCTGCGCAGGGCCCGGTGCAGGGGCCCGGGGCGGTCGGCTGTGGGGATGATCACGCTGATCACAGGCTGCTCCGAAGGGTGAGGGGGAGGTCTTCGCGCAGTTCGCACCGCACCCGGGAGGCGGCCAGGTCCCGGGCCGTGCCGTCGACGTCTCCCAGAAGCGCCGCGGTGGCGGCCGGCACGGGGGCCATCCGGTAGAACTCGGCGCGCGAGGTGCGCGCGGTGAGCGACTTCACGGTGCTGATGCGCACGGCCCAGATGGTGCGGCCCTCGCGGGTGAGCTCGATGCCGCGCCCGCCCTGGGCGTCGCTGACCAGGATGGTGCCGCCCGGCAGTTCCTCGCAGCCGCCGGCCATCGCGGAGAACAGGCTGTGGGGCGGGTTCGCCGTGTACTGCCAGACGACTTGGTCGGTGGACGGGTCGATCTCCAGGATGCGGGAGCGCCCGTGGGCCTGGCCGTTGTCGAAGACGAGCACGGTGCCGCCGGGCCGGGCGGAGGGCTGGTGCTGGCCGGACAGCTCGCCCGGTCCCCAGAACCAGCGCACGGCCCGGGCCGCCAGGTCCAGCACCGCGATCAGGTCGAGGTTGCGCAAGGAGATTAGGACGTCGCCCTCGCCCCACAGGTACTTCGGGTGGGTGCGGAGGATCTCGACGGTGTTGGCGTGCAGGACATCGCACGGTGAGCCCGGCAGATCCCGCAGCAGCCGCGACACCTCGCGCCCGCGCCGGCCGTCCGGGCTGTAGGCCGCGGGGTCGGTCGGGCCCGCCTCGGCGGCACGGCGGTCGGCTTCCTTGTCGATCAGGGCCTTCATGACCGGGTGGGTGGTGAGGAGGTCGTAGAGCGAGTGGGTGGCGCGGATCTCGCCGCTGCTGCTGAGGATGGTGATGGTGTTGTCCAGCAGGACGCGTCCGCCGCCCGGCCCGGGGACGGTGCGCGGTTCTTCGGTGAGGACGTAGATGTCGCCGCTGGGGTGGAGGGTGAGGTCGTGGTGGACGGGCAGCTCGGCCCGCCACTCCAGGCTGGAGTCCGGGCGGAGCTTGAGCAGCGCGTGCAGCGGGACCATGGCGTAGAGGCTGCCGTCCGGGCCGAGTTCGACGTGGTTCCAGCCGCGCAGGTAGGTCGGCGGTTCGCTCTCCGGCGTGGGCTGGTCGATCGAGCTGGACCAGGCGTGAGCGACGCGGCCGCGGCGGTCGATCAGGCAGGCGAAGGGCTGAGGGTAGGAGGCCGACGGGGAGAACAGGAAGTACGTGTCCGACTCCCCGTTCTGCTCGACCAGGGGTGCGTGTGCCACTGTCTGACTCCTTGTCCGCTCGCGGGACGGTGCCCGACGGCGCCGGACACGGTGGTGCGGGAGGCGGTGCTACTGGCCGTGGGGGTCGTTGAATTCCAGGCGGACCGCGGCCTCGAGCTGGTGGGCGACTTGGTCGGCTATCCGCTCGCCCAGGTGGGCGCTGGCCTTGTCGGCGGTGTAGACGATGCCCGTCTCGGTCGCGGCGGCCGGCGGCAGCGGGTAGACGTGGTAACTCATCCGGCGCGGCTGGTGGCCGGAGGCGGTGGTGAGCTTGTCGGGCTGGACGGCGCCGGGGGCGATATGCATGACCAGGCTGGACTCGACCATGGCGGCGTGGTGGTCGTCCCGGCGGGCGACGCCGGTCTCGGCGGCGAGGGCGTCGCGGAAGTCCTCGCCGACGACGTCCCACCAGGCCACGATCATGACGCGGGCGTCCTCGACGCGGTCGGTGAACGCGCGGGCCGCCTCGCGCAGGAAGGCGGTGTTGTCGATGGCGGAGTTGACGACGACGAACCTGCGCACGCCGTGGTCGGCGAGCGAGCACAGGACGTCGGCGATGAGGTTCGTGAAGGTGGTGCCGGAGATGCTGATGACGCCGGGGAAGGTGCCGCCGAGGCGGTAGGGCTCGGTCGCGATCCCGTAGCCGATGGACGGGGTGATGAACCCGCCAAGGTCGTGGGCGAGGCGGGCGGCGAAGTGCTCGCTGATCATCGTGTCCGAGGCGAGCGGCAGGTGCGGGCCGTGCGGCTCCAGCGCGCCGATGGGCACGATGGCGTAGCCGCCGTGTGCGCGGCGTTGGAAGTCGGGCCAGGTCATGTCGCCCAGCAGCATCAATGCCTCCATGGGTGGTATCGGGCGGGCGGTCACGCGTTCGTCCAGCCGAGGCTGGGCACGTCCCGGGAGCGCAGGGGCGCGGCTAGTTGCAGGTTGAGGAAGTCCTCCTTGTTGCAGCAGCCGCTGGCCGCCTCGCACGGCGCCCACCGCTCGGTCCGCAGCGGCAGCTCGAAGCCGGTGTCGAGGACGCTGCCGAGCGGGGCGCGCTCGAGGGCCGCGTACCGGGAGCAGCGGTAGACCTGGCCGTGGATGTCGATGAACAGGTAGTCGTGTCCGGCCCGGCAGGGCCGGCCCAGGGGCGAGGACAGAGCGGTCAGGGCGGCCTGGGTGAGCGCGGCGTCTCCGCCGCACTCGGCCACCGTGCTCAGCACGTCCCCGTCGCGCATGGCCGGCACCGCACGGGCTGGGTCGCCGGTGTGGTCGAAGGACTCCGAGGGGGCGGTGGGGTCGTAGCCGAGGTCGACGTTGAAGCGCAGGCCGGCCGCCCGTGCCGCGGCGCGGGCGCGCTGGATGCCGGTGGTGTCGTGGCTGTCGAACAGCAGCACGTTGACGACGACGAAGCAGCCGTACTCCTCCTGCGCGAGCACGGCGCCCTCGATGAACTTCTCCAGCGGGAGCTGGTCCTCGTGCCAGGTCAGCCACAGCGAGAGCTTGCCCAGGTTCGCCTGGGGCTCCAGCTTGGGCAGCCGCTGCTTGAGCAGGGAGCCGTTGGACAGCAGCTCCACGTACCTGACGCCGGGCTGCTGGGTGAGCCAGCCGGCCTTCTGGAGGAAGAAGGGCGAGGCGAAGGGCTCGCCCAGGCTGCCGAGGCGTACCTCCACGGGCTGGGGCCTGGCCGCGATCCATTCCACGACGGCGGCGAAGGTGTTCCGGTCGGCGGGGTTCTTCCAGTCGTACCGGTTGCTCTTGGCCCATTCCCCGGTGGACACGCAGTACGGGCACTTCAGGTTGCACAGCCGCTGCCCGGCGACGTACCAGATCTTGAGCGGGTCCGGCATGCTGCACCCTCCTCATCCGAAGGTCGCGATCGGCCGGAAGTCCCGGCCGGGGAAGTCCGGCTGCTGGTTGTGGCAGCGCCGGCACAGGAAGTCCTCGGCGGCCTCGGCCACGCCGAAGACCCGCTGGCGCAGGCTCACCGCAGCGTCGCTGGTCATCAGCTCGTCGATGGAGCCGTCGCGGATGTTCCCGAAGGTCTCGCGCTGGTAGTAGTCGTTGCAGCACAGGAACAGGTCCCCGGCAACGCTGATGTTGGCGTGCTGGACCGGCCAGCCGCAGCCGGTCAGCCGCCCCTCGATCCGTACGTCCTGGGCGTACGGGCCGCCCACGTCGCCGGCCCGGTCGCAGGTCAGGCTGGGGAAGACCTCCACTCCGAGCGGCTGGTAGCGGCGGGTGACGGCGTCGAGGTTGCGGGCCAGGCCCTCGCCAACGCCGTTCACGACGATCTGCACCCGAAGTCCGGCGTCGATCGCCGC
This sequence comes from Streptomyces graminilatus, assembly GCF_001418565.1. Classification (GTDB taxonomy): domain Bacteria; phylum Actinomycetota; class Actinomycetes; order Streptomycetales; family Streptomycetaceae; genus Streptomyces; species Streptomyces graminilatus. The sequence continues at coordinate 6,516 of NZ_LIQQ01000351.1, forward strand.
CTGAAGGTTGCGCACCGTGTGGGGGTAGCTCTTCGACGCGGTGAGCTCGGCGAACTCGTGCTCATCGGCGCTGGGCATGTTGACGATGAGATGGCGCAGGACGCCGTGACGCACCAGTGCGTCGATCTTGTCCTGGGTGAGCGCCGAGGCGTTGCTGTACAGGGCGAGCTGCATGCCGTACTGGGCCAGCACCTGAACGCGATCGGTGAAGTGCTTGTCGAGCGTGGGCTCGTTGAAGAACTGGAACGTGACGTAGTCGATGGTGCCGACGGCGGCGAGCTTGGCGATGACCTCCTCGAACAGGTCCATCGGCATCGTCCGGCGCGGCTTCGGGTCGGTGGCGACGGGGCAAAACCGGCATCCCCAGTTGCAGTGCGCGGTGACCTCGATCTCCCCGGACACCAGCCGGTAGTCCCGGCATAGGTCCGTCGGTGCCTGTAACCAGTCGCGAGCCACCGCGGCGGCGACCCGGCCGGCACCGAACCGGGCCGCCAGCCCCGCCGCGGCCTGCGCCTCGGGCGCGGCGGCCCTGAGTAACTCGAGCACCTGGGGGTCGTCCTGCCAGACGATCCGGCGGTCGAGGCCGACGATGCCGAACACGACGTCCGCCGACGGCACGTCGCCCTCGGGGAAGGCGGGCCCGAAGGTGTCGGTCAGGTAGATGACCGGCGGATCGGCGCCCGGGGCGACGTGGGTGAGATACGGCGAGGTCTGGAGCAGGTCCTCCCCCGCTCCACGCACGGAGCGGGGCCTGGTGCCCTCCTTCGCGCGGCACACGGTCACAAGGTCCACGGTCATCTCCACCTCCGGCGCATCGGACAAGCGGGTTCGGGGGAACGGTGAAGCCTGCCCGTCCAGGAAGGGGGACATCCTGGACGGGCAGGAGCTCGTGTCACCGCAGGGCGTCAACCGGCCGTCGTCGGCGGAGCGGCCCGATCGGGCGATGTTCCGTGCAGCAACGTGCCGAGCGGCACGTTGCTCGTCGGGTCGGACAGCGCGCGGACAGCGGCCTCCAGCCGGGCGGGGTCCGCTCCGAGGTGCGCCACGGCCGCCTGGGCGAGGGTGTGGGCGAGCCGGTTCTGCAGGAACGCCTCGTAGCGGTGGGAGGCGACCGCGATGGCCAGGGCCTCCAGGGAGGGGATCGCCTTGCGCCGGGTGGTCTGTTTCGGCCCGCTGCCGTAGGTCATCCAGACCACGACCTCGCCGGCCTTCGCGTCGTAGGCGACCCGGAAGGGCAGCTGATCTGCGGGGACGTCAGGCACAGCTGGCTCCTTCGCCGTAGGGCACGCGCCAGATGATCTGCTTGCCGGTCGGCGTGGGCCGCGACCACCAGCCGGGGGCGAGAATGTCGATCAGGCCCAGCCCTCGCCCGTCTTCCGCGTTCTCGTCGTCGAGTGCGACCGGGCGGCGGCTGGGCAGGCGGTCCCGCACAGGGTCGTGGACCTTGACCGACACCCCGGTCTCCTCGGTGTCGACTTCGACGACCAGGGGCACCTGGTCCCCGCAGGCCCGCACCGCGTTGCCGACCAGCTCGCTGGCCACCAGCCGAGCCGACGCGGCGGCCTCCTCGCCTATCCCCGCCCCGGCGACCGTCTTGAACACCAGCTGGCGCATCTCACGCACATGCTCCTGGCTCGCGCTCATGTACAAGGCGAATCCGGCATCCCGGAGCACCAGGTAGAAGCCGCAGGACACCTGCGGCGAGAGGGACGGCGGTCCCGTCAGGACCTCGGCTTCGTGCATCGCGTGCTCCCCAGTCGACAGCACGGACCTCAAGAGCTGCCCACTCGGGCGGCCCGCGCTGTGGGTCGGCACGTCGGCCCCCGGGGTTGTGAGCCCGGGGAGTCGGCGCAAGGCATAGGCATATGACACGAAGCGCAACAGATTCATCACACTTCGCGATCGAGAGTCAGGATGCCTCGTGGCAACTCGATTGGGCAACATGCCCAGTTCAGATTCCTCAGATTGGTTGTCCATGCCTCTGGCACGGGCCACACTGTCGCCATGGCCTGGAAGAGGAAGCCTGCCCCCAAGTCCGTCTACCGCCGCCAACTGTCAGCCCAGCTCAAGGAGTTGCACGACCAGTCAGGCAAGACGCTGGCCGAGGTCGGAGCGATCATCGAGGTCAACCAAGGCTCGCTCAGCCGCATCATGAACGGCGACCGGGGCACCTCTCCGGTCCTGGTGAAGGCGCTGCTCGACTGCTACGGCATCACGGACCTCAAGGTCCGCGAGGACATCTTGGACCTGGTCCGCGCAGATCAGGCTCAGGGCAAGAAGTGGTGGCGCAAGTACTCCGCGGTCATCAACACCACCCAGTACGGCGGCTACCTGGAACTGGAGCAGAGCGCAACGACGCTGCGCTCCTACGAGCCGCAGTTGATCCCCGGGCTGCTGCAGACGCCCGAGTACGCCCGCCAGGTCATCACCGCCATGCGCGTCGACCTGGACGCCAAGCAGGTGCAGGCCCTGGTCGACGTCCGCATGAACCGTCAGGCCATCCTCGCCCGTGACGACTCTCCGCCGCCGAAGCTGTGGGCGGTCATCGACGAGGCGGCCTTCCGCCGGATCGAGTCGAAGCCGGCCGTCCTCAAGGAACAGCTCGAGCACCTACTGGACGTCGAGCCCAGGCCGAACATCACGCTGCAGCTTCTACCGTTCGAGATCGGCTTCCATCCCGGCTTGTACGGATCGTTCATGCTCATGGGTTTCCCCGAGCCCAACCCGGACGTGGTGTGGGTAGAGAATCTGACCAACTCGGTGTACTTCGAGGGATCTGACGATGTGGGGCGCTACACCGAGGTGTTTGACCACCTGCGGGCCACGGCCCTCGGCCCGCCCGAGACCCGCAGCCGTATCAAGGACATGCTCAAGGAGCTGTAAGTGAGCAACACCAAGCCCGACCCCGCCGAACTGGACTTCTCCGGCGTCTCCTGGGAGAAAAGCCCGTTCAGCGGGGGCAACGACAACTGCATGGAGTTCGCAGTGATCGGCGACCTGATCGCCGTGCGCGATTCCAAGCGGCCCGGCCAGACCCCGCTCGTCTACACCCGCGACGAGGTCGGGGCCATGCTGGCCGGAGCGAAGGCGGGCGCTTTCGACCACCTGGCATAACACCACCCGGCGGCGTGAAGGAGCCGCCATCGGACGAGAAGGCGGCGGCCGACCCCAAGACTAGTGGGGTCGGCCGCCGTCGTAATCTTCCCCCACCAGCGCGCCCGAACCGAGAACGGCCGTCACGGCACCGGAAACAGCGGGGCGTGCGGCGCGTCGCGGACGCACGAAACTCCGAGCCCAATGTCAGTGCCGTGCGCGACCATGGCGGCCATGACGACGGAACCCGCCCCCACCGCCGACCGGCAGATTCCCGCCTGGGCCTCCACCGTCGGGCCCGGCTGGGCCGGCCTACTCGACCAGCTCCACCGTGCCCTCAGCGCGCTCGACCCCGCCTACCGGATCGAGGAGTTCGCCGCGAAGCTCGGCGGCCTGCACGTCACCGTCGCCGACCGCTTCGTGGATGGCGAGTTCGACGGCGAGTTCGCCGACCGGACCACCGCGCTCACCGACGCCGCCACGATCGCCTCCGAACACACCTGTGAGGACTGCGGCGCCCCGGGCCGCATCCGCTTCCGCGGCGACGGCGTCTTCACATGGATGCGCTGCCTGTGCGACGACTGCCGCACCCAGCCGCGGGCCGTCGCCCCATCGGCTGGAAGCAATCCGGCGTCCTCATGAACGCTGGCGACGAACGTCGGGACGCCTGTCCGTGGCCGTCAGGTCGACGCGGCCGGCACTGCTGGCCGTGATCGGCTCAACCTGATCGGTCGCGGCGAGACACGCAGGCAGTAGCCATCCTGAGCATCAGCAGCTGGCCGAATCAGGTCGTCGGAGGACGGCTGTTCATGACGTCCTGTCAGTGCTGCATGCTGTCATACCCCGTGCGGATGCCGCTGTCCGCGACGGGAGGGGATCGCAATGGAGCAACGCGTCAGCAACCGGGCCCGGGTGAGGGCACCACACCGCACAGGAGTGCGGGGAGCAGGCCGGCGCCTTGAAGGGTGGCGGCCGCGGCCCCGTCGCCCTCTCGACTGGCTCAGCGCGCTCCGCGCCTCCTGCCTTCGACGAGTCCGCCCGGCTCGCCGGGTCCCGGTGAAACAACGCGGGACGGTCGATCGCGCTCGCCACGTCCGGATGGTGGTGTGGCGGGCGGTGTACCGGGGCTCGGGGTGGTGCCTGGTCGCGCTGACCGTGTGCGTGCTCGGCCTGCTCGCCGGTCGGTGGACGGGCTGGTGGCCCTCGCCGTTCCCGGCGACGGTCGACCTTGTCGGCGTGCCCGTCCTCCTCACGTACGTCGTGTGGATGCAGCAGCGTGTCGACCGCGACAAGTGGAACGCCGCCCACAAGGACAGCCCTCGGCTGGAGATGTCACTTGAGGACCTCGACGGCCTGGACCACGAGGAGTTCGAGTTCGCCGTACGGGATCTGCTGCGGCGCGACGGTTTCGCGGCGGAGCGCGTCGGCGGGGCCAACGACGACGGCTGCGACGTCCGTGCCGTCGACCTCGACCGCCGCGTATGGGCGGTGCAGTGCAAACATCGGCGCGACGGGATTCGCGGCGACGCGGTCGATGTTCGCGTCGTCCGGGAGCTGAAGGGCACGGCCAGTGAGGTGCACAAGGCCACGTTCGCCCTGATCGTGACCAACGGGAAGTTCACCAACAAGGCCGTTCCCCAGGCCCGGACGCTCGGCGTCCACCTCATCGGCCGGGACCTGCTCGGCCAGTGGGCCTCCGGCACTCCGCTGTGGGAGCTGCTGGAGCCTGTTCCGCCGCCGCTGCGTCACCCCGCGGACGGGCGCCGCGTGGCCGCGTAGGCGGAACCACTGCCGGGCCGGGTCTCAATACGAGGTCTCTCCGGTGACTGCGGCGACCATGATCGTCGCCGCCTGGCTCATGGGGCGCTCGGCCTCGTCGAGTGCGGCGCGCTGGTCGTCGGCGAGCTGCGCGCGCTCCCATTCCTTCACCGTCTCCCGCCAGATCCGGTCCCGTGCCTCGTCGGCCGGCAGTCCGCTGCGCGAGGTGTACTCCTCAAGTCGGGCGACATCGAGGACCGGCGGCGTGTGTTCCCAGGCGTGCAGGATGCGCTCCGCGTACGGCAACAGCCCTTGTCCGGCCTCCACATAGGCAGCGGCCAGGCGCCGCATCGGCGAACGCCGCAGCCGGAAGCGCAGCGGGGAGGCGGGCAGCAGCCGGGACTGGACCGTGCGGACCAGCCGGGCGGGCATCGTGAGGTGATGCACCAGGCGCCGGTCGAACGGGTGCTCCTCGGGCGGCAGCCCGTTCACGGCCGGGGCGCCGTCCAGCTCCTTGGAGAGCGTGAGGAAGGCGCTGCCGAACTTCACCTCGTACGGGCGCGGTGCCCACTGCCCCGTGTGCACCCCGGCCGCCGCGACGGAGCATCCGATAGCCCTGCCCGAACCGATCAGGAGGAACCCTGATGCTCCAGCTCCGCAACGGCGTCCAGCGGGTGACCACCGCCGGATCGGCGCTGCTGTTCGACACCCGCAGCGGCGACTACTTCACCCTCAACCCCACCGCAGCCACCGTGCTCGACGCACTCGCCGAGACCGGCGACCCCGACAGCGCCGCCGCCCGCCTCGCCGCCATGTACGGCATCGACACCGCCCGCGCCGCCTCGGACGTCACCGCGCTAACGACCCGGATGACCGAACTGCGCCTCGTGGAACACCGATGAGCACCGTCACCGCACTGCCCGCCCCCATCGCCCTCACCCCCGGCGAACACCTGCGCGGTCGCCTCGCCGTCGCCGCCGCCCACCTGCTCACCGCCGCCCTCGGCAAACACCCGGCCCGCCTGCACCAGGTCCTCACCTTCAGCGCCCGCGGCGCGGCGCCCGCCCCGTACGAGCAGGCTGAGCACGCCCGCGACGTCGTGACCACCCTCAGCCCGCGCTGCGGCAGCGGATACGGCTGCCTGCCCCGTTCGATCGCCACCGCCCTGCTGTGCCGCCAGTACGGCACGTGGCCGACCTGGAAGTCCGGCGTGCGCTTCCCGCCCCTGGCCTCGCACGCCTGGATCGAGGCCGACGCCCGGCCGGTCGCCGAAGAACCGGCCGTCATCGCCACTTTCACCCCCATCCTCACCATCACTCCCGGAGAATCAACACCATGACCCCCACCCTCGCGCCCGACCTGCCACAGCGGATGGCCTACGCCTCCGCACTGCGCCAGCGCGGAGCCATCCGCACCAAGGCGGTCGAGCGCGCCTTCGCCACCGTGCCCCGGCACCTGTTCATCCCCGGCGGCTTCTGGCGTGCCGGCCGTTTCATCCCCGTCCCCAAGCAGGTCGGCGACGAGTTGCTGGAGGAGATCTACGCGGACAAGGCGCTCATGACCCACGTCCCCAAGGACGAGGACGCCGCCGGACGCTACAGCTCCACCTCCCAGCCCCGCGTGAGCGCCGCCATGCTCGAAGCTCTCCAACTCTCCACCGGGCTCAAGGTGTTGGAGATCGGTGCGGGCACCGGATACAACGCGGCCCTGACCGCCGCGATCACCGGGGCCGAGGTCGTCACTATCGACGTCTCCGACGTCATCGTCGCCGAAGCCCGGCAGGGGGCCGAGCGCGCCGGTGCCGCCACGGTCACTGCGCTGACCGCCGACGGCTACCTCGGCCACCCCGCCGCCGGTCCGTACGACAGGATCGTGGTCACCTGCGGCGTCACCGGCATCTCCCCGCACTGGCTCGACCAGCTCACCGACGACGGACTCATCGTCGCTCCGCTCGCTCATGGCGGCTTCCACCCCACCCTCGCCATCACTCTCGACGGCAGCCGCCTCCTCGGCCGCGGCGTGATGTCCAGCGACTTCATGAACGCTGCCGGACCGCTGTACGCCTGGCCCACCGGCCAGACCCCGGCTCTCACCGAACCCCTGCCCGTGCAGCCGCTCACCACACGCAAATGCATCGGCCCCGTCCTGACCCCGGAGCGGTACTACGACCTGTGGTTCCACCTCGGCACGCGCTCTGGCCGCACCACCCGCGCCTATGTCGACGGCCTCGACCCGGCCCTCGGAATGGCCTGCCTCCACGACCCCGACCGCGGCACCGCCTGGATCCAGCACACCGGCGACAGCCACTTCGTCGGCGACCCCTCTATCGCCGACGAACTCACCGCCCACGTCCAGGCGTGGGTCGATTGCGGACAACCTGCCATTGCCGACCACCACGCCGTCCTTGAATCCACCGACGCGGATGAACCTGTGTTCCGCCCCGTTGAATGGCACGTCAACACCGATCCGTCAGCGGGACGGTGAGCTGTGCGACGCCGCCCCGTAGACGATCACATGGCAGGATCGTGTCCATGCCCGGAGAAGACCCGGCCGATGGACCCTGCGGCTCGGCGACCGCATGCCCTACCTGCTGGCACGCCGCGCGACCAACGGCGAGTCCTGACCCAGCGGGAACCAGTCGAGAGGGCGCGCTACCGCTCCCTCTTCGTTGGGGGTGTTCCTTGTTCGCGACCCCGGTCGGGCCGTCCGTAGCGTTCCAGCCAACGCCGAGGGAGGAAAGCCCGATGCCGGATCAACTGGCGACGGGAGCCGCCTTGTCGATCGCCAGGAGCACCAGGGGGTGATGGTGTCCTCGGCCAAGGCAGTACGGATGCGGGCTCGTTCGGCCGGCGGTAGCCCCCCGTGGAGCAGGATGGGTTCGACTCCGTGCGGTTTGAGGGCGGCGGCCAGCTGGTGGAGGTGTTCCACGCGGATAGTCAGGGCCAGGCTGCACCGGCCGCGCCAGGCGGCGTCGGAGATGTCCGCAGCGATCTGGGCAGCCGTTGCTGGAATCGGGTGCGTCATGGGGACGGGAGAGAGCGCATCGGAGTCCTCTCCTCAACGAATAGACGCATCGCCGGCCACGGGCAAGAGATGCGGGCCGGGATGCAACCACCATCCTGTCCCTCCATCCATGACGTGCACCCGATGACATCGCAATCTCATTGCCGATGACATGTCATCGACGCCGTGATGGCAGTGCCGAAGTCACTTGATCTGCACAGGAGTTCGGGAGCCGCGAGGTGGGATATCGTCGCGGATGTGCCTCGTTCGATTCTGATCCAAGACGGCCAGACATCCCGAGATACCGGCTTCGTCTACATCTGCTCGGGCTACCTCGTCGAGCACGGCAAAGTGCTGCTCGTGCACCACAACCGCTTCGACAAATGGGTGCCGCCAGGCGGCCACATCGAGCCCGGCGAGTCCTTCGCCGGGACGGCTGTGCGTGAGTTCAAGGAGGAGACCGGCTTGCTGGTGGAGGCTATCTCCAGCCAGCCGGAAATCCACCCGGCCGATGCCAATGCCACGCCCGAGCCGGTGCCGTTCTACGTCGACATCGAGCGGGAGGGGTTCTCTACCCCAGCGCTCGTGCAGTTCTTCTATGTCCAGCGGCAGCCGGACACCCGGGAGCAAGCCGTGGAGGCGCAGCTCGAAGAGGTGCACGGGGCCGCCTGGTTCGCCCTGGAGGACCTCGACACCCTCAAGACATTCGACCAAGTCCGCTCCCTGGCGCGGTTCGCTCTGTTGAACTATCCGGGTGGCCGGGAGCGGGCCACGTCGTAGGCGCCGGCCTACCGTCCCGCCAGGCGATGCCCGCTGGCCCCGTCCACCGTGCTGGCGAGGAGTAGCCGCGCCGGGGCGCCGCCGAAGGCCGCGGAGATGGCCTGGTTGAGGCTCTGAACGTACTTGGGCAGGGAGGACGGGGCGACGTAGAGCGTCGCCGCGCAAGGTCCGGGCAGCCTCGCCCGCCCTGGCCTCGAACGCCGCGAGTCCCACGAGGCACTCTTCATGGTTCGCCTCGGCCGCCGAACCCGGACCGCCGGTCGGACCGTACCCAACTCGCCTACTGCCGACGCGCATTCGAGTCCAAGACGCTACGGTGCAAGGTCATGAAGCCGTTTGTGTTCGGCATGCTCAGGACGTGTGGCCTGACGGGCGAAACGAACGCCCAGATTCACCTACCGCTGATGCCAGCGGGACGTGTCCGGTCTGCGGCGTAACAGGCGCGAGGACCTTCGGCAGACCGCAAATTCGCGCGCAGGGCGTGAAGGTCCAGGGCCACCATGGGGGTCATGGATCTGGTCGCGAAGGAACCCCGGATTGACGATGCCTTCGGCTGTGTTCTGGCCCGCTGCTGGGAGGCCGGTGCCAAACCGTGGTCGGCAATGGAAGTGATCGAGCGCGACGACGGCCTGATCGCGGCCAATGACGCCTCCCGGTACTTCAGCGAGCCCGCGCAGTGGTCGGCGCTGGATCGGTGGGCATGGGAGCGGGCCAAGGGCCGGGTCCTGGACGTGGGGTGCGGCGGCGGGCGCCACGCGGTCGCGTGGGTGGCCCGCGGGCACGAGGTGGTAGGCGTGGATCCCTCGCCCGGCGGTGTGCGCATCACGCGCGAGCGAGGTGCCAGGGCCGTGGTCGGCTCGGTGCCGTCCCTGCCCGAAGGACTCGGACGCTTCGACACGATCGCCCTGTGCGGCGACAGCCTCGGCCTGCTGGGCGGCCCCGAGCAGGCGTCGCAGGTCCTGTCGGCCCTCGCCTCAGTGGCCGGTCCCGGCGCGCGGTTGATCGGCACCGGCACGGATCCAGGCGACGGCGCGGGCACGGTCCACGCCGACTACCACTCCTGGAACCTCAGCCGCGGCCGGGCACGCGGGCAGCTGCGGCTGCGTGTACGGGACGGTGCCGTGGCAACACCCTGGTTCGACTACTGGCTGGCGTCACCGGACGAGTTCACCGCGGCCGTGGACGGATCCGCCTGGACCCTGGAGACGCTGGACCGCGACCCCACGGGATCCGGGTACGCGGTGAGCCTGCGCAAATAGGGGTTGACACATCGGAACGAAACTGGCGCCAAGGCTCCTGCTCCGGGCAATGAGCCACCCCCGCCCAACGCGCGGGTCAGGGCGGGGACTTGGGACCGCCTCGTCTGGGGAGGCATCTGGAGTGTGCCCCCTTGCCGTCGACGTATCCCCGTGGCGGCCGGGGGACCGTAGAGAGTGCCTTGGCGAACCTCGGCGTACGCGACACTGGATCTGCCGGAAGTGGTCTACGGGGCGAGCATGCTGGTCGCGCCGATGATGGTGGCCGACCAGCCCTTTCGGGAGAAAGTGGCCGCTCCATCGGGGGTGATGGTCACCTTAGCGCCGCGGATGGGAAGGTCGCCGTCCACGGCGAGCCAGGTGCGGATTCGGTCCAGCGCGTCCCACAGCCGCTGGGGCCCGCCCTGGTGCACGGTCGGGGAGTCCCTGCGCCCGGTGGCTGTGGCACGTGCCCACGAGCCGTCTGTGTGGAGCATGTAGACGGTGCGGGTGCCGTCGTCCGCCGTGTGCTGGCGGTGGTCGATGCCGGGCACGAGGAGTTCGAGGGTGGAGCGTACGTCCCAGGTGTCCGGCACGTACATCAGCGGGTAGCGGCTGGTGGTGATGTTCTCGCCCTCGGCGTGCTGGGCGGTCTGCCACAGCGGCGGGTTCTCTGGGAAGGTGTCGTCGTAGTCATCGCCGTGGCGCGCGGACATGAACCCGGCTGCCTCCGGCGCGACGTGCCCGACGGCGCCGCCGTCGGGTGTCTTGTCCGCGACGATGACCAGCCCGGTGTCGGCGAGGGTGGTCACCAGCCGTCCGCCGGGGGCGAGCGCGCCCAGCCACGAGCTGGGCACAGCGGGCACGGACACGGTGGAGATGATCCGGTCGTAAGTGCCCTCGGGTAGATCTCCGGTCAGGTCACAGACTTCGACGCGCGGATGGTGGCCGGCCTCAGCCAGCCGCTTGCGCGCCGCCTGCACGAGATACGGATCGACGTCCACGCTCGTGACCTGGTCCTCGCCGAGACGAGCGCAGGCCAGAGCGGTGCCGTAGCCGCTGCCGCACGTCAGCAGCAACCGGGAGGTGCTGGTGATCCACGCGGCCCGGTACATCATCAGCACGAGCGCGGGCAGCGTGGAGGACGAGGTGGAACGGCCTGCTCGCCCCCGGAGGAGGGTCTGGCCCACATCGGCGTGGTCGGCATGGAGGGTGCCGACGCGAGTGACGAGCGTGGTGTCGGCGTAGACGTCCCGCAGCCACGCCTCGGTGTCGCTCGTGCCGTCGCGCAGCACCCACAACTCCTCGCCGCCACTGCTCGCGGCCTTGGTCCACCACCGCGGCACGAACACGTGCCGCGGTGTGCTGGCCAGCGGCTGATACCAGCGTGACTCGGGCCGGATCACGGTGTCGGCGGCAAGCCGTCGCGCTGCTGATTCCCAGTTCATCGGGGCATCCTTTCAGCCTGCGGTGCTCGGGATGACCCCATCGTCGGCGGGGCCACAGGTTCCGCCGCCGCCCTGACTGTCGTCGTTGGGACCGCAGTCGGGACCGCACGGGTCGTGGCGGCCGGCCGGGATGCTCGCGGCGACCTGCTGCCACTGCGGCGAGCTGAAGACCCGCTCCAGCGACATGTCCTTGATCTGCCCGGCCGGAAGGAAACGGCCGAGTACGCAGGGGGTGACGGTCCCGTCCGACAGGATCGCGGCGATGCCGGTGGCGCACCGACCGCACAGCTCGGACGTGGACGGCAAGCCGTCGCCCTTGGCCGCGTTGCCGACGCCTCGGACTCGGTCGATGTGTGCCTCGGTGATGCCGAGGTCTTCCAGTTCCGCGCGGGCCTCCTCGACGCGCTGCCCGTCAAGGACGTCGACGATTCCCACCCGCACGGGGATGCCGCGGCGGTGTGCCTCGATGAGGTTCGCGCGGGTCGCGGCGTGGGAGCCCGTGCGGCCGGTGACCAGGTCGTGTCCCTCGTCGGTGTCGGCGTAGTAGGACGTCGACAGGGTGATGCCGGGGCGGGCGAAGAGCGCCCAGTGCTCGGCGCGGACGCGGTACAGGTTGGAGTAGATGTAGACCCTGAGCCCTTCTGCGAGGGCGTGTTCCACAAGTTCGGCGAAGTCGGGGTGAAGCGTGGGTTCTCCGCCGATCAGCTGGATCTTCCTGACGCCGAGTGCCGCGGCCTCGCTAATGACCCGTTTCCAGTCCTTGCCGGTCATGACTCCGTGCCCCTGTGTGGGGCCCGCCTTGGCGTAGCAGTGCGACGCGCACGTGAGCTGACAGCGGCGGGTGATTTCCAGCTCAAGGAAGCTGGGGACAAGGGGGGTTGTCGGGGCTTCGGGTGCGATGGTCACGGGCCGTTCCCTCCGGTTTGTGTTCCATGGTGGACGAGCCGGTCTCTCCGGGGGCGAAGTCCGGCCAGTTCTGCTGCGCTTCTACTCGGCGAGGAGTTCCTCGGCGGTCTTGGCCAGGAGATCGGCGGATGTACGGCTGTTGTGATTGAGGACCAGGGCGAGGCGCGGCATCTGCGCGAGCCGGTCGGCGAGGTCGGTGACTGGGGCGGCCTTCGTGGGGGCGAGGCGGAAGATGTCGGGTATCGGTCCTCGGTCTCGTCGCCGGACGGGCGCCGGGCTGAGCGCGCCCGTCCGGGTGGCGAGGTCTCCGTGCCGCCCACCGGGGTGGGTCGAGATTGGTGCCGACCCTGTCGCGGGGATATTCGGTGCCCGTCGGCCTCGGGGATGCCAGGCGGACGCCTCACCGGCAGCAGGGCCGGAGCTCATTCGGGTGGCGTGGTGTCGTCGGCCGTCGCGGCGGCCATCGGCGGCGGGGCCGCGGCGGTAGCTGGCGCGTGATCGGTCAAGAGGTGGCCGAGCAGCAGCGCGGCAGGCACGTGCAGCGCGACCCACACAGCCGTGAGGACGCTGTCCCCGTCGAGGTCCTTCACGCGCAGACGGGCGGCCATGCCGGGCAGATCAGGGCGCCTGCTCACGGCGTACCGCCCCCGTCCGGGGCGAACCCGCCGGGCGGCCTCGCTGCTTCGTCGAGGAAGAGTCCGTCCTCGGCCTCGTCCGTGGACGGAGTGAGGTTGTCCCGCAAGGCTGGCCACGGGTCCCCGCCGTCCTCCGGGCACAGGTGGTAGACGTTGGCGCCGGTGTCCTCGGGCAGGGCCACCACAACGCCGGTGCGGCTGACCGCGGAGTCGTGGGCAAGGTCGCCGCGCAGAGGAGTCCACGTCGGCCGGCTGTCGGGTAACTCCGCGGTGGGGAGCGCCTGTTGGGGTGTATGACTTCCCGTCATGCAACTGACGGTAGGGGCGCGGTTACCAGTGAATATGAATCAGGGGAATACTGCCTGGTCATCGAGGTGAAAACGGTTGGACATGCCCCGGAGCTTCTCGCGTGTGGCGACGCGTTCGGCATAGACGATCTTGCGGAGAGTGGCGCGTGCGATGGGGTGGTTGCGTACGAGCTGCGGGGCGATGCGCTCGGCCTCCTCCAATTCGGCGAGCGCCTGGTCCCGGTTGCCGTCCCACAGCCACGCCCGCGCCAGGTCCATGTGGTGGTGGCCGCGGCGGGACTTGGGCAGCGGCGCCAGATGGGCCGGGTCAGCTTGCCGGTTGAGGTCGAGTGCCTTGGTCTGGTCGCCTGCTTCGAGCGCGACGCTGACCCGGTGGATCTGGACATTGCCAGTGGAGAAGGTCAGCGAGTGCCGGTCGTAGATGGGCGGGCCGGCCGCTGCGTCCATCCGGTCGCTGGCCGCGCGGGCGTGCCCCAGGCGGTCCTCGGCCTCGCTCGTGTTGCCGCCGCGGGCGCAGGAGACCGCGGCCCGCAGCTGGAGCGTGCCCCATACGCGCAGCGCCAGCGGGTCGCCGCGGTCGTACTCGCGCTGCACACTGCGCAGCGCCTTGTCGGACAGGGCGATCGAGTCCTGCCAGTCGGCTGTCGCCCACATGTCCCACACCCGCATCCAGTCGGCCACGGCGGGCATGAGCGGATCGCCGGACAGCTGCGCGGACCACGCCGCCCGCTCACAGGCCATGGCGATGAGTTCGGGATGTCCGAGGGCGTGGGCGGCGGTGTGGGCGAACTTGCAGCAGACCGCGTACACGGCGAACGCTTCCTCGCACTCGTGCCCCGAGGAGACCTCGGCCAGGGCCCGCGCCTCGCGGAACAGGTCGGGCAGGGCCTTGAGGATCGCGATGTTCGCCGCAGCGTCGCGAAGGCGGTGCAGCCGCTTCGTGTCCCGCCACAGCTCGGCGGACGAGCGCGGTTCACCGTCGAAGACCGGGGTGAGGTCGTAGCGGCGCAGCTCGCGCACGATGGACGCTGCCGCGACCTGCCACTGGTTCTCGCCGGTCGTGCCGACGTACGGCCGCTCCAGCAGCACGTTCGGGTGGCAGTGCAGCGCGGCCGCGATCTGGTTGATCAGGCCGGCGCTGTCGAGTTCGATCTTGCCCGCCTCGACCTTGGAGACCCAGCCCTGGGTCTTGCCGACCGCGGCAGCGAGATCGGCCTGCGTCATGCCGAGATTGAGCCTCTGCCGCTTGATCCTGCGGCCGATCGCCTCCTGCTCCTCGATCTCGTACGGCATCCTCGACCTCAACCCTCCTGGAACGCAGCCTCTACCGGAACGGTACCCGCGCTGCCGCCTTCCACGAAGGTCAATGCCCGAGCAGGACGCTGTGACGCAGGTAGGGCTAGTCCGAGCCTCGGGATCCCCGCAGGTTGTGGGACGGCCTTCGGCCCGCCTGGACAACGTGCACACGGTGCGGTTCACCACGATGGCCGCCGTAACGGGAGACGACGGGAGACACGGACTACTGAGTTCGTGCTGAACAAGACGACCGCTCAACCCGCAGCACCGGCACCGAAACACGGGGCCGCGGGCTGGGCGGTGGTCGACTCGGCCTGCCACCGCGAACTGGAGTCGCCGATCGCCTGGTTCCTCGGCTATGCCGCCCCCGGAGCGTCCCCGTCCGGCCTGACCTCAGCCCGGCCTGTCCGCCTGCCACCGGTCATGGTGCATCACCTGATCGAGTGGCGGGCGGCGGGCCGGGCACAAGCCGTCCCCCAGGACGTGGGCGACAGCGATCGGTGTCAGCGGGCGGCGGCCTGGACGGTGTGCTGCAGCAGCAGCGCGGTCGTCACCGGCCCCACCCCGCCGGGCACCGGGGTCAGGGCCCCGGCCTTCTCGGCGACCGAGGCGGCGTCCACGTCGCCGACCAGCCCGCCGTCGTCGGTGGGGTTGGTCCCCACGTCCACCACTACGGCGCCCGGGGCGACATGCTCGGCGGTGACCAGGCCCGCCCGGCCGACCGCGGCCACCACCACATCGGCGGCCGAGGTGACGGCGGCCAGGTCTTTGGTGCGCGAGTGGCAGACGGTGACGGTGGCGTTCTTTTCCAGCAGCAAGTGGGCGGCGGGCTTGCCGACCACCGTCGAGCGGCCGACGACCGCGACATGGCGGCCGGTCAGCTCGATCTGGTGGTGGTCCAGGATCCGTACGACGGCCTCGGCGGTAGCCGGGGCGAACGCGGGCAACCCGGCGGCCAGACGGCCCAGCGAGAGCGGGTTGGCGCCGTCGATGTCCTTCTCCAACGCGATGGAAAGGGCCACGTCCTGGGCGTTGACGCCGTCGGGCAGCGGGGTCTGCAGGATGACGCCGTGCACGCTCTCGTCCACGCTCAGGGAGGCGAGCTTGTGGCGGATGTCCATGTCGGACGCGGCGGGGCCGAGGTCGACGATGTCGCAGGTGATGCCGACCTTCGTGGCGGCCTTCGCGATCGAGCGGACGTACCAGGCACTGGACTCGTCCGCCGTGGCGACCACGACGGCGAGCTTCGGCGGGGTGCCGGCCGCGGTGAGCTCGGCGGCCTTCGCGGTGGTCTCGGCGCGGATCGCGGCGGTCAGCTCCTTGCCGGACAGGACGGTGGCGCTCACTTGGTGATCTCCTTGCGGACGGCGGCGGTGACCTGCTCGGCCCGGTTCGCGATGTCGTCGACCTTGGCGGCCTCGGCCACCAGCTCGGCGCGGACCTTCTCGTCCTTGATGCCGCCCAGGTTGATCTCGACGTTCACCCGGGCGGTGGTGGCTGCCGCCCGTGCGGCCTCGGCGGCGGCGGCCACGTCGGTGATGACGTTGCGGTTGCCGATTGGCAGCAGCTCTTCGGCGAACTCGACCGCGACCAGGGCCGCGGCGATCACCTCGGCGGGCGGCCTCGCCGCCCCGACGAGAGCCTTGGCGATCGCGGCCGAGCGGGCGGCCTTCGCCTCGTCGGTGTCCTTGGGCAGCTTGTAGGCGTCGGTGACCGCGGTGAACGCCGCCGCGTCGTCCTCCGCCAGTTGCAGGGCAACGGCCCGCAGCTCGTCGGTCTCGGTGGTGATCCGCTCAATGTCCGCCTGGTGGGCGGCGTACTTCTCGCCGGTGCTGTAGCGGGCGACCATGCCCAGCAAGGCCGCCGCCTGAGCGGCGTGCAGGGCCGCCGAAGCACCCCCGCCCGGGGCCGGGACACGGTCGGCTAGCCGGGCCAGGAAATCGCTGATCTTCTCGTCGCGCATGAACGCTCGTTCTCCGGTCGGTGGGGGTCACAGCACGCCCGAAAATCCTCCCACGGCCCCGCCCTCACCCGGCCCCGAACGGGCCACGGCCCAGGAACAAAGCGGGAGGCCCGTCAACGACGGAACCTCCCGCTCACCCGTGGCCCTTCATCAGACGGACGGCTCCGTCCCACACATCGTCGCCCCGCTCGCCCACGGCGGCTTCCACCCCAGCCTCGCCATCATCCGCGACGGCCGAAGGCTCCTCGGCCGCGGCGTGATGTCCAGCGACTTCATGAACGCTGCCGGACCGCTGTACGCCTGGCCCGACGGCCAGACCCCCGCCCTCACCGAACCCCTGACAGCGCAGCCGCTCACCACCCGCAAGTGCATCGGACCCGTCCTGAGCCCGGAGCGGTACTACGACCTGTGGTTCCACCTCGGCACCCGCTCCGGCCGCACAACCCGCGCCTACGTCGACGGCCTCGACCCGGCCCTCGGAATGGCCTGCCTCCACGACCCCGACCGCGGCACCGCCTGGATCCAGCACACCGGCGACAGCCACTTCGTCGGCGACCCCGCCGTCGCCGACGAACTCGCCGCCCACGTCCAGGCTTGGGCCGACCTCCAGCAGCCCACCATCCCCGACCACCACGCCGTCCTGGAACACACCGACGC
Organism: Streptomyces graminilatus; assembly: GCF_001418565.1. Taxonomy (GTDB): domain Bacteria; phylum Actinomycetota; class Actinomycetes; order Streptomycetales; family Streptomycetaceae; genus Streptomyces; species Streptomyces graminilatus. The sequence goes on from NZ_LIQQ01000351.1 coordinate 23,598, forward strand.
CGACCAGCCCGTCTTCCGCCCCATCGAATGGCACGTCAACACCGATCATTGCCGGAAAGCCCCGGCCTCCTGCGCCACCGGCCGGTCCGCGCCGACGATCCGACACCTCCGACCCACCCCGACCGGCCTCACTGCTGGGAGATAAGCGCTGCCGCGTTGCTCGTCTCCCGTGTCGAGAAGAAACTCGGCCTGCCACCGTCGTCCCCGAGCGGGCGATGATGGAGCCTGGTGCTTGCGGGACGGGGCGGGCGGGATCGGGCGGCAGGCGTTGACCGTTGCAGTCCACCGTGCGGCCCGCCAGCGGCAGTTCAGCGACCCGGTAGGTGCGCGGCACTCCCGTGGAGTGCCGCGGCAAGGCACCTTCCGGGGACCAGACGATCGCGTCTGGGGCGCCGCGGGTCCCCTCACTGCGATGGCCGGGCTGCTGCGCGGCTTGAGCACGCCGAGGACCTGCGCGAGTGGCAGGTCAGGGAGAGGCCGCGGGAGCAGCGCCTTGCCCCTGGTCTGAGTGAGCGGTGTGCCAGGCATCCCAGATCTCCTGGCGGAGCTTGCCTCGGGACGGTACGTCCATTTTCTGGCTGCGGGCCCAGGCCCGGACCTCCGCGACGGCGGGTGCGAGGCGCGGGGTCGTCACGGCGGCGGGCGGCGCGGCGGGCCGAGCCGCCCGCGGCGATGTGGGCAGCTTCTCGACCGGCGTGGTGATGAAGCCACGGCGCTCGAGGATGCGGCGGCGTTTGTGGTGCATGCGCTCCATCTGTGGGACGTCGGCGTCGAGGTAGTCATGTGCTTCGACGTGGGACTTCCTCGCCTCGGTGTTGCGCATGATGCGGCCGACCTGCTGGATGACGCGGCCCTTGAAGGAGATGGGGCTGGTCAGGAAGAGAGTATCGAGCCGGGGCTGATCGAAGCCCTCACCAACAAGCTTGTCGATCGCCAGGAGCACCAGCGGTGTGGTGGTGTCCTCGGCCAAGGCAGCACGGATGCGGGCTCGTTCGGCCGGCGGTAGCCCGCCGTGGAGCAGGATGGGTTCGACTCCGTGCGGTTTGAGGGCGGCGGCCAGCTGGTGGAGGTGTTCCACGCGGTTGGTCAGTGCCAGGCTGCACCGGCCGCGCCGGGCGGCGCCTGCGATGTCTGCGGCGATCTGGGCGTTGCGGTCTGTGTGGTGGGCGAGTTCGGTGTAGATGGCCTGGAAGGAGGCGCCGTCGTTGCCCGGCTCGTCGGTGGTGAACGTGGTGGGGTGGACGACGAAGTGCTTGGCGAAGGTGCTGGCGTCTTCGATCTCGTGGCGGATCGGGCCGCACTGCATCGTGATCACCGGGTCCATCTGGTCCGCCCGGTAGGGGGTGGCGGACAGGCCGATCCAGCGGCCGGCCTTCGCGACCCGGATCGCCGCTTCGGCGCCCGGTGCTCCCACGGCGTGGCACTCGTCCACGATGACCAGGCCGTATCCGTCGAGGAGGTCGGGCGGCGCATCCCGGTGGGACAGGGTCTGCAGCATGATCAGGTCGACGACGTGAGTGCGGCGGTCCTTGCCGCCACCGAGCGAGCCGACCTGGCCCTCGCCGAGATCGAGGAACGCGGCGAGGCGTTGCTTCCACTGGTCCAGCAGCTCACTGCGGTTGACGACCACGGCCGTCGGTGTGCGGTGGGCGGCGACCAGGGCGCAGGCCATGACCGTCTTGCCGGCACCGGGAGGCGCGACCAGGACTCCGGCGGGATGCGGGGTCATCGCCTCCACGGCCTGCTGCTGGATGCCGGTCAGCTCGCCGGTGAAGCGCGCGGTGATCTCGGGGTGTTCGGGCAGGTCGCTGGTGATGGTGAGCGTCCCGCCGGCGGCGGCGACCAGCTGGGCGGCCTCGTCGGCGAGACCGCGCGGCAGCGTGAGCCAGTCCGGGTCGGTGGCATCGAAGCAGCGGATGAGCCGGGGCGTGTTCCAGGTGGAGAAGCGCTGGTTCTGCTTCCGGTAGAACTCCGGATTATGGAACGACGAGGCATGTTTGAGCGCCGCGAGCAGCTGCGGGGGCAGCCCGGTGGTGGAGATCGCCAGCATGGCAGCCAGTCGTGCGGGCACCATGGCCGGCGCCTTGCCCAGTGCCTTCCTTCGGGGCCTGGGTCCCAGCTCGGGCGCGGTCGCCGACGGCCCGGCCTTGACCGGGCCGAGCTTGTCGACGAGCGCCTCGACCTCGGCCGGCGTGAGCCGCTCGGTGCGCGAGAGGTGGGCGAACTGGTCCGGGAAGGGCTGCCAGGTGTCGGGGTCCACGAACACGGTCGTGCCCGTGGCACGGGAAACGCCGTGCAGCGGCAGCGCGATCAAGCTGCCGAACCTGAAGCCGCCCTTGGCTTTGACCGGCTGGAAGTCCTGGGCGGGGAAGAGACGGTCGTAGCTGGACAGCGTCATCTGTCCGCGGGCGTCGATCGCCCGCCGCAGCAGCGCCATGCCCAGGGCCCGGGCGGTGGTGGCGGCGACGGGCTCAGTGAAGAACGTCCAGACGTGGGCGCCCTTGCCGGAGCGGGAGATCTCCACCAGCGCCGGAACACCGGCCTGCTGGCACGCGCCGGCGTAGGCGGCGGCATCCCCGCGCCAGTCGCTGCCGTCCTTGCCGTCGAAGTCACACGCCAGCAGCCGACAGGTGTCATCGGCCAACAGCGGGTACAAACCCACGTGCAGTTCGCTGCGGCCCTGCCGGGACGGATCGAGGTGACCGTAGACGGTCTCGTCGGTCAGCGGCCAGAACACCCGGTCCGCATCGTCCTTGCTCTTGTCGAACGGGTCGTCCTCGGCCGGGCTCCACCCGGTACGCCCCGTCTTCGAGCTCACCCACCGCCGGGCATAGACGTCCTCACGGCCGCAGAGCAGCGCCCGAAACAGCGCGATCTTCGCCTCGGTGCCGGACGAGGCATCCGCGTACGGCAGTCCGTTGGCGCCGAGCAGCGTCGCAACCGGCACCGGGTCTGTATCAGGCGGAAGAACAGGAAGCTCCGTGGAGGCAGCGCCGCCGAGACGCGCTCGCAAGCGCCCGTTCTCGGCCTGCACCCGGGCGAGCTCTTCGCGGAGCTCCGCGTTCTCCTCCAGGGCGACATCGAGACGGATGCGCAGCTCGGCCGGGTCATGGCAGTCGGACCAGTCCTCCACCCTCCTCATGATCCAGATCCCGGATGTCCCGCGCAGCCAGAACGCCCAGATTCACCCACCACTGATTGCCCGCAGGAAGTGTCCGGTCACCACCAGGGCGACTCAAACGAACGCCGATCACGAGGAATCAGCCGACCAGATGACCGAATACGGATCACGCTGACCGAGCGAGTCTCGCGCTCCGAGTGGTGTCAACCCCGGCGGAAGACCGGGTGGCTAACTGGCTTGTTTTCAACTGGACTTGGCGTCCTTCAGTACCCGAAGAGGAGAATGCTCCGGATCTCCCTGCTGATCGTGAGCCTGCCTGGGGCAGAGCGGCTCTGTCCCAGGCCCAGGCACTGCCGAGTTCAGCTCTCAGCGCGGCGACGGCCAGTCGTCAGCGGACGGCCGATGTGCTCCTTCCGCACCTCGTGGGCGTGGTCCAGGTGGAGCAGAGCGATGTGCCACCACAGTGCACGGCTGCCCGGGTCCTCACGCGTCGCGGTACGTGAGGCAGCCAACTGGGCATCCCCCAAAGCTTCTTTGACCTGCCACCACAACGGCGCGTACGTGTCGATGGCGCCGATCATCATCCGGGTCAAGGCCCGTCTGGTCGCCCACCGAAGGCTATGAAGACGAGTACGCGGCGTGGGTCCAGGTCCTGATCGCGTGTGCCCTCCACCATACGGCAACGGACGACGCGCCGGTCCGGTCCGCCTCACTGGCCCGGGCCGCGGAACTGCTGTCGGTGGCGACCATGGCGGCCGGCGCCGCACGGTCGCCTCCGTGAGTGGTCGACAGCAGGAACAGCGACGGCTGGTCCGGCAGTGGGCAGATGGCGCGGGCCTGGCGGTTCATCAGGACAGGCTGCCTGGAGCTGAGCCGAGTAGTACGGGCATCAGGGCCTCGGGGTCTCCGGAGTAGATCATATGAGGCTCATCAGGGCCTGGGGGAACGAACCGCCCCTGGAACCGAAGCAGGTCTGCCTCGGAGAAATAGATCGCGTTCGGGTCCGAGTCGGACTGCTGGTTCCGTTGGCTGATGCGGGACCACAGTTCGTCATGGGTGGCGGGAAGGTAGACCAGCACGGGTACGGCGCCGGCCTCGATGGCGATCCCCTGCCATTCCGCGCGCTCCTCGGGAGTCCAGAACCCGTGGTCGACGACGGTGTCCTCACCTCTGGCCAGGAGGTCCCTCAACTCTGCGGCGACGTCTTCCAGAATTGGGCGCTCCCGGACACGGAACTGCCCCCGGGGGAAGTCGCGCCCGTAGTGACCGTGTCGCTGCCACATCTCTTCGTCAGGGCAAAGACGGACGAAGCCGTGCCGGATGAGTGCTCGAGAGAGTGTCGTCTTCCCCGACCCGGGGAGGCCGGACAACAGGACGCAACGGGGTTCATGCGGCCGATTGCAGAGGACCCTGGAGATCTGTTTGATCTCGGAGTGACCGCGTTGATCGAGGGAACCGTCTCTCCGGGCGCCGAGCAGCGTGCCGAGGCGCTGTTCGAGCGCGCTGATCAGGGTGTCGTCTGGGGTGTACTGCCCGCCGTTGTTCACTGAGTGATCTCCGAATGGGCGCTCCACGTGCGGCCGGGGCCTCCCAGGTCCACGCCGTACTCGACGACCTTGCCGTCGATGTTCGTGAACTTCGCGGTCATCACGACGATCGGGGCCATCGTGTTGGGCTGTAGTTCGAGGAGCCCCGCATCCTCGGAAGTGGTGATCCGTGATGAGGCACTGTCGACGCGGTGAGTGATGGGGCGACCTGTGGCCTTGGCGATCAGCTCCAGAGACGTCCCGCCAGTAAGTCGCTCGTTGCGGGTGAGTTCGGGGAGCAGTTCGGCGTACTCGTGGGGGATCCACGAGGTGGAGTGAGCGACGATGCCGTGACGGTCCCGGTAGACACGAGAGCGGCAGACCACCTTGGCTCTGGGCTGGAGGTCCAGCGCCTCCGCGACATAGTCCGGTGCCGCCACGACGGATGCCGAGTGGGAGTCGGAGCGCTCACCCGATCCCCATGAAGAGCCCGTCCGGTGCCCCCGGTCCTGGCGCTGGGAGCCGGATGACATCGGCGCCGGGCGGTCCAGAACCTCGGTACCGATGCCGTGCACACCCCGCACCAGGCCGTCGCTGCGAAGCCTCCGGAGGGCTTTCTCTGCTGTAGCAGTGCTGACCTTCCACTCCGACGCGATGGTCTTGATGCTCGGGAGGAGAGCTCCTGGCTGCAGTTGCCCGGACGCGATCAGATCCTCGAAATGGGCAGCAATACGGACGTATGGTGCTCGATTGTCGCCCCGATCGGGCATCGGCCAGCTCTCCTTCGCGGTGACCTCCATAGGGTCCCTAGCTTACTTCTTGACACCTTAGGGAACCCTAGGGAACCTAGGTTGCCCATCAATCAAGGCGGTCGAGATGCTGGTGGAATCCGTCATCAAGTCCGGCCAGCTCGTCGACGTGGCCGACTGGACGGCCGTGCGGCGGACCGAGCACGCCGTTGCAGAAGCGGTCTTGGTGGCGCCCCCATGCCGCACCTCCATTCGCATGGCTGCGACCTCGAAGACCGTGGCCGCCTCTTCCGCTTGGCGGGCCCAAGCCCACTTCGACAACAGCATCGGGCGCCGGGCGGCACCCGCGCACCCTCGCACAGCGCCCAGCCCGCCCCGGCCCGCCGCTGAGCCCCCACACCATGGAGCGGATG
>NZ_LIQQ01000352.1 GCF_001418565.1 Streptomyces graminilatus
TTCATGAACGGCGTATGGCAGTCCCATTGCAGCGGGCCCGGTTCCCTTGTCCCCCCACTCTCCCCACCCCTACGGTCAAGTCACGAAGTTCGGAACGGACAAGGCAACGGCCCACAAGGCCCACCCCACCTCCGCTCCCGACCCGGCCGTGTGCCCGAGTGGTTTAGGGGCTCGCCTGCAAAGCGAGTTACGTGGGTTCGATTCCCGCCATGGCCTCAAGTGCCTGACCAGGCAAAACGAATGGGCGACACCCCCGGAAGGGTGCCGCCCATTCGGCTATCCGTCTCACTTCCCGTCTCAGTTGGCGAATACGAGCGAGGAGAGTGCGGTGCCCCACGCCCAGGTAAGGGCAGCAGGGCACCGCACTCAGCTGGGGTTACTCGAAGATGTTCGGGACGGGGATGCGGTTGACTCGGCGGTTGGCGTTCCAGGCGGCGGCAACCGCCAGGTGAGCGGCTTTGAGGCGACCCCTGGTGCCGTCGGCGCGGGTGTTGTTGTTGGTGGCGATGGTCTGAATCTTGGCCTTGAAGGCAGTCGGGTCGCCCTGGCGCTTGAGCTTCTGCGCCAACTCGCTGGGGTTCAGCTCATCGGAGTGCTTGGACATCACCGTGGCGATGCCGCCGATAGTGACGGCGTGCCAGGTATCGGGGGTGCGGCCCCAGGCATCCTCGGCGATGGTGAGCGAAAGGTCCAGGATCTCGGGGCCGTGCTCCATGACGATGCTGAGGATTCCCTTGATGCCGCGCACGCCGTTGGCGGTGCTGCTGCCGACCTTGAGCTGGTGCTTCTCCAGGACGGTGTTGGTGTCCACGAAGAGCGGGTGCCCAGCAAGAACACCAATCCTGAACTCGTCGTTCGGGCCGACCTTCGAGGACTCCTTGTTCTTGATGATGAACAGCGACGCCTCGTTGGCCATCGACAGGCCGGAGTGGACCTCGCAGGTGATGGTCTGGACAGCCTTGCGAACCTCTTCCGAGACCGAGACCTTCCCCGACTGGATGAGCTGGCAGGCATAGACACGGTGCATACCGTCCACCGCGTATAGACCGTCCTCGCGCTGCGAGAGGATCGGCGTCCCGAGGGCGGTGGGGACCAGCTTCTCAGCGATGGCCTGTGCACGGATCTTGTTGAGGTTGCGCTGCGCGCGGGGGTCGAACTTGATAGTCATCGGGTCCACCTTGATGTACTCAATCGGGTGGTCCGGGATGTCGTAGCTGTAGTCCTTGCCGGACAAGGCTTCTCCTTCTGTGTCAGCACTCCAGTGGGGGTGACGACGACACATGTCAGCTCCCGAATGCGGGAGACGGCGACCAAGCGGCGATCAGGGTATCGGACAACTGGGCCATTCGGAGGTCAAGTTCACTTGTTAGGGCAAGCCCTTGCCACCGTCGTCCGCCGACCGAAGCACATCGGATTTCCAGATCAGGCCATCCACTTGCCTCGCGATGTCCGTCCGTACTGCGTCCACCATGTGCTGATAGCGAGCGGCCATGGCCGTGGTCGACCACCCCATGAGACCCATGACTGCACGCTCGGGAACGCCGAGGATGAGCAGAACCGTCGCGGCCGTGTGGCGAGCGTCGTGAAGCCGTCCGTCCCGGACCTTCGCCTCTGCCAGAAGAGACTTCCACGCTGCCCAGTCTCGGCGGTGGGACGGGCTACGGCCATGCTCGTCCGGGAACACCAAGCTGTTCTCCTCCCATCGCTTCCCCGCCGCCCGCCGCTCCGCTCCCTGCGCCGTGAGATGCGCACCAAGTAGGTCAACAAGCTGTTCGGGGAGGCCGACCGCACGACGACCGGCGCGCGACTTGGTGGTGGACGACTCCGGGTTGGTGCGTCGCCTCTGCGGGCAGTACCCGGCTGCCTTGCGTCCGCAGGGCTCCGCGCACCCGTGTGCGTACTGCGGCCGGTGGCGACTACGGCGGACAACGAGGAACCCACCCTCAAGGTCCACGTCCTCCCACTTCAGCCCCAACACCTCGCCTTGACGCAGTCCGAGGGCGAGGGCGACGGCCCACCGCGCGGAGTTGCGATGCTGGCCAGCGGCCTTGAGCAACCGCTGTACCTCTTGGACGCTGTAGGGCTCCACCTCGTACTCCCCCGTCTTCGGGGCCTTGGCCAACCGAACGGGGTTCTTGCCGAGGTGCCCTCGCCGTACGGCTTCATTGAGGGCGGTGCGAAAGGTGCGATGCACCTGGTGGGCGGTCCCCGGCTTGCTGCCGTTGGCCTGCATGTTCGCGTAGAACACCTCGATGTGCTCGGGCTTGAGCCGGTCGAGACGGTGAGCCCCCAAGCCGGGGATCAGATGCCTCCGCACGGCGACGCGGTACCCAACCATCGTGTTGTCGTTGACAGCGAGGGGCGCAACGTTCTCGATCCAGTGCGTCAGCCACGTCTTGACCGTCCACGCCTTGCCCGGCTTCCGAACCGTCTTGGCGTCGCGCTGCTTCTCCAACTCGCGTACGGCGGCCGTCACTTCGGCGCGGGTTTTGCGTTCGACGTGGCGACGGTCCGGGGCGCCGTCGTCTCGGATGCCGACAGTGACGCGGCCGTGCCACTTGCCGTCTTTGCCCTGGTAGATAGAGCTACGGCCGTTGGGCTGTCGAGTGCGCTTCTGTTCCTCTGCCACAGGCAGACTCCTGTTTCTCGGTGTCGGGATGGGGACCGGGGCGGCGGGTTGTCCTGTCCGGGAGTGCCGCCGCCCCGGGCGTCGTCAAGCGGCGCGGTGGGCGGTGCGGAGACGGGCCGCGTACGCGGCCGGCGCGTCGACCGGGACCCTGCGGAGACCGCCGACCATGACAGACTCCAGTTCGCCGGTGCGGATGAGCGCGAAGCATGTAGTCCGGCCGATGCGCAGTCGGCGGGCGGCTTCTTCGACCTTGAGGAAGACAAGGGTCGGGTCGTCGTCGGCGGGGGCGGTGAGGGTGGCGTGTTCGTCCAAGGATCACTCCGGTGGGGCTGAGTTTCATGGGCAGGTGCCGCCGCGCAAACCGCAAAATCCGCAGAAAAGCCGGGGATGGTCTCTGACCTGCGATGATGCGGTGTGCGGGTGGTGATGGGGAGTGCTCCGCAGAAATCCGCGATATTCCGCAAAAATCAGGGACGGCCGTCGACCGGCCCCGGGGTGGTGGGGTGGGGCTCGGTTTTTTGCGGAATATCGCGGGATTGTGCGACGGACCCCGGCCCATTGGGTGCGGGAGCTTCGTCGCAGGTCAGCGGGGGTGTCCGGGGTTTATCGCGGATTTTGCGGTTTGTGCGGGAGGGATTGGGTGCGCGGGCGGGGTCACCGGCGGCCGTGCCGCAGGGCGGGGT
>NZ_LIQQ01000353.1 GCF_001418565.1 Streptomyces graminilatus
GACGCCCACCTCGACGAGGCGATCGAGCGGCACCGGCGCGACGGTGCGGTGGTCAGTCTTGTCGTCTGCGATCTGAACGGGCTCAAGCGCGTCAACGACACCCTCGGGCACGCGGTCGGGGACCGGCTCCTCGAACGGTTCGGGTCGGTGCTGTCGCTGTGCGGGGCCAGGCTGCCCGGCGCGCTGGCCGCCCGGCTNNCGCGCCGCCGAGTTGGAGCTGGGGGAGGGGGTCGCCTGTGGGATCGCGTCCACCGCCGACGAGATCGGTCCGGTGCGGACGGCTCGGCGGTTGTTCCGGCTCGCCGACGCGGCGCAGTATCGGGCGAAGGCGGTTCGCTCGGAGCGGCCGGTTGTCGCGGGGCGCGAGGGGCCCAGTGACCCGGTCGTCCAGCTTGCTGATTCCGGGCCCGCCGGGGGAGAGGATGTTGAGCGGCGGCGGTTCCGTGGGCGTCAGCCCTGAGGGACGGGTTAGCGGGGGGTTGGGCACCCGGCGCTGGTGTGGGCCTCCCCGGGGGCTGCCGCCCCCGGACCCCCGCTGTCGGCCTGAACGGCCTCGTCCTCAAACGCCGGACGGGCTGGTCGGGAGCGCGTGTAAGGGGTGTAACGGCCACCCGATGGTGACATCTTGGAATTCACTGCGTACGCTCCTGAATATGGATATGCACACTGTGGTGGTGGGGACGTTCGGAGTGACCGCGGACGACGTGCTCGCCGTGGCGCGTGGCGGGGCCCGGATCGAGTTGTCCGGGGAGGCCGTCGCCGCCCTCTCGAAGGCTCGCGGGATCATCGACGCGCTGGCCGCCAAGCCCGAGCCCGTGTACGGCGTGAGCACCGGGTTCGGCGCCCTGGCGACCCGGCACATCAGCCCCGAGCTGCGCGCCCAGCTCCAGCGCAACATCGTCCGCTCGCACGCCGCCGGCATGGGGCCGCGGGTCGAGCGGGAGGTCGTACGGGCGCTGATGTTCCTGCGGCTCAAGACCGTCTGCTCGGGACACACCGGCGTACGGCCCGAGGTCGCGCAGACCATGGCCGACGTGCTCAACGCCGGGATCACCCCGGTCGTGCACGAGTACGGCTCCCTCGGCTGCTCCGGTGACCTCGCGCCCCTCTCCCACTGCGCCCTCACGCTCATGGGCGAGGGTGACGCCGAGGGTCCCGACGGGGTCGTGCGGCCCGCCGGTGAGCTTCTCGCCGAGCACGGCATCGCCCCCGTCGAGCTGCGGGAGAAGGAGGGCCTCGCCCTGCTCAACGGCACCGACGGCATGCTCGGCATGCTGATCATGGCCCTCGCCGACCTGGACACCCTCTACAAGTCCGCCGACATCACCGCGGCGCTCTCGCTCGAAGCACTTCTCGGCACCGAGAAGGTCCTCGCGCCCGAGCTGCACGCCATCCGGCCGCACCCGGGACAGGGGGCCAGCGCGGCCAACATGCTTGCCGTGCTGGAGGGTTCGGAGCTCACCGGGCACCACCAGGACGGCGCCCCGCGCGTCCAGGACGCCTACTCCGTGCGCTGCGCCCCGCAGGTCGCCGGCGCCGGGCGCGACACCATGGCGCACGCGCGGCTCGTCGCCGAGCGGGAACTCGCCTCCGCCGTCGACAACCCCGTCGTCCTGCCCGACGGGCGGGTCGAGTCCAACGGGAACTTCCACGGCGCTCCGGTCGCGTACGTCCTCGACTTCCTCGCCATCGCCGCCGCCGATCTCGGTTCGATCGCCGAGCGGCGCACGGACCGGCTCCTCGACAAGAACCGCTCGCACGGGCTGCCGCCGTTCCTCGCGGACGACGCCGGGGTGGACAGCGGGCTGATGATCGCCCAGTACACCCAGGCAGCCCTGGTGAGCGAGTTGAAGCGGCTCGCCGTGCCCGCCTCGGCGGACTCGATCCCGTCCTCCGCCATGCAGGAGGACCACGTCTCCATGGGCTGGTCGGCCGCGCGCAAGCTCCGTACGGCCGTCGACAACCTCGCCCGGGTCATCGCCGTCGAGCTGTACGCGGCCACGCGCGCCATCGAGCTGCGCGAGGGGCTCACCCCCGCACCCGCGTCCCGGGCCGTCATCAACGCCGTACGGGCCGCCGGTGTCGAAGGGCCGGGCCCTGACCGGTTCCTGGCGCCCGACCTCGCCGCGGCCGACGTGTTCGTGCGCGGCGGGCACCTGGTCGCGGCGGTGGAGCCGGTGACCGGGCCGTTGCGGTGACTCCTGTACGGGTGACTCCTGTACGGGTGACTCCTGTACGGGTGACTCCTGTACGGGGAGCGTGAGCGGGGCCCTGCCGGTGTTGCCGGACAGGGCCCCGAATCGTTTCGCCTGACTTGTGCCTGCTCGCTACTTCAGCTTGGCCGACTGGGCCTTCACCACCGGGGCCGAGACGGCGTACGGCTCCCCGGAGACGACCTTGCCGAGGTTGACCGTGGTGTACGCCGCGATGGTGTTCCCGTGGCGCACGACCTCGCCGTAGGTGAAGCCGGTCGGGTCGTCCGGCTCCTCCGCCGCGCCCTTCACGGAGAACGCCACGGACTCGTCACCGAACCCGGACGGCTTCACCGGCGCGACCTTCTCGTACTTCGTCCTCTCCGAGCCGACAGTGGCCGAGAATCCGCCCGAGCACGCGGCGACCGCGTCGGCGACGGCCTTCATGGTCTTCTCGGCGCCGTCACCCTCGTACGAGGAGAGCGAGAGGAAGGTCATGTCGATGTTCATGGACTCCGCGAACGCGTCCTGCCACCCCGCGTCGGACCCCTTGCCCTTGGCCTTGGCCTTGGCCTCGGGGTCCAGGTTCTGGGTGACCTTGCCCTGTACGACGGGCGCCTCGTCGCCGGGCGCCATGCCCGAGATGGCGTACACGATCGGCGCGCAGGCCGGCTCGGTGACCTTGACGTTGCTCTTGGTGCCCACCGCCTTCATCTCGGCGGTGGCCGACTCGACCTTGTAGCCGGTCACGTCGGCCTTGGTGACGAGCAGCTTCTCCAGCTCGGCCTTGGTCGCGGCCTTCGCCGCCTTCGCGGGCTCGTCGGCCTGTGTCGTCGCCGACCCCCCGGATTCCTTGGACTTCTTGGACTCGCCGGAGTCGTCGCCGCCACACCCCGTGATGAGGGTGAGCGCCAGCACGCCCACGGTCGTCGTGGCGCACACGCGCACCCTCGATGATCTCTTCATGAGCGGACTATGGACCGACGGTCAAATAAACGTCAAATCCTTAAAGTTCGTCAAAAGTTCTGGGCTTTCGTTCGTGGGCCCGTCAGAGCTCCAGCCGCTCCCGGCGCAGCGAGTACGCCACGAACCCGGCGCCCAGACCGAGACAGAACGTGCCACCGACGACGTACGGCGTGGTGTTGAAGCTGCCGGTGTCGGCGAGGCGGGTGCCGTCGGCGGCGCCGGTACCCGTGTCGGAGGTCGTCGTCGCGGTCGTCGCCGTGGCCGAGCCGACGGACGTACTCGTGCTCGTGCTCACGCTCGCGTTCGTGGCTCTGGTGCCCGTGAGGGAGATCCGCTGGGTGTGCTCCGACATGGAGGACATGGACGTGCCCGCTCTGTGCCGCTGCTCAACCGGCTGCACCGCGGGCTTCTCGGCCGTCGCGTTGGCGGAGGGGACGAACCACAGGGCGCCCAGCAGGGTGCCCGCGGCGGTGGCGGTCAACAACGATCGACGTGCGGATGACACGGAATATCGATCCCCTTGTGGCGCTGGCGAATTGGCCGTGGCCCCGATGTTAATGAAAGTCGTGGGTCGTGGGAAAGTTGCGGGAGCCGTGAGCCGTACGCTCTCCGACCATGAGCACATCAGAGACATCGCGTTTTGTACGGCTTCGCGTGGAACTGGTCGTCGAGGTCGACGACGTGGACGCCCTGACGAAGGCCGCATTGGAGCGGATCGCCGGTGACACCGAGATGCCGGCCGACGAGCGGGTGCATGCCGAGGACACTGTGACGGAAGACACCGCGGAGGCGCTCGCGTACCTCGTGGACCCGTTCGACCTGGTCGGCGAGGTGCCGGGGACCGAACTCGCGCAGGCATCCTGGAGCAGCGAGGAGATCGACTACGACCCGGATTCGCCGGATTGGGATCTGGACGAGGATGATGAGTCGGACGGCGACGCAGTGGTCGGGGAGCGGCTGGACGGCTGACGCGGCTGGGGAGGAACAAGATCCCGGACGGCAACCGCCGACCGGGGTCTCGTCGTCTCAGGAGACGCGGTGACCGGTATGGGCACCACGCGACCCGGTGGCGTACGGGATGAGCGGACAGCTCCCTGTGACCCGGGCGACGTGGTGTGCCCCACACAACGAGTGAATGTTGAACGGGATGAACCGGCCGTAGCGTTGAAGCGTGTTACGGGGACCCTCGCTGATTTGGCTTGGGATTCGGCAACGATGGAGAAGCGTGTGATGACGGACAGTAGGCGGCGCAGGGGTCTCATGGCCGCGTCCGCCCTGCTCGGTGGCGTGCTGGTGCTCTCTGCTTGCAGCGGAGGTGGCAGCGACAGTGACTCCAAGGGCGGCAGCGGAACCGACACCTCTCAGGCCAAGGCCGACGAGGCGGCGGCCGAGAAGGCGTCCGAGGCCCAGATCAAGATCACGCCGGGAGACGGTTCGAACAACGCCTCCATCAACAACGCCGCCCAGGTGGTGGTGGCCAAGGGCACCCTCTCGGCCGTGGAGATGACGACGGCGGACGGTACCCCGGTCGCCGGTGAGATATCTGCCGACAAGACCAGTTGGAAGCCGAGCGCCCAGTTGGAGCGCGCGACCACCTACAAGGTGGCGGCGGAGGCGAAGGACGCCGACGGCCGCGCCGCGCACGAGAACGCCTCGTTCACCACGGTCTCCGCCGCGAACAGCTTCGTCGGCTACTTCACCCCCGAGGACGGTTCGACCGTCGGTGTGGGCATGCCCGTGTCGATCAACTTCGACAAGGCGATCACCGACCGGGCGGCCGTGCAGAAGGGCGTCACGGTTTCGTCGACCAGCGGGCAGGAGGTCGTCTGCCACTGGTTCAGCGACACCCGCATGGACTGCCGGCCCGACGACTACTGGAAGGAGAACTCCACCGTCACGCTGAAGTTGGCGCTCGACGGCGTGAAGGGCGGGAACGATCTTTACGGCGTGCAGCAGAAGACGGTCAATTTCAAGATCGGCCGTAATCAGGTGTCCATCGTCGACGCCAAGACGAAGACGATGAAGGTCACCCACAACGGCGAGGTCATCAAGACCATTCCGATCTCCGCGGGTTCGCCGGAGAACAAGACGTACCAGGGCCGGATGGTGATCTCCGAGAAGTTCAAGGAGACCCGGATGAACGGCGCCACGGTCGGCTTCACGGACGCCGACGGCAAGGGCGAGTACGACATCAAGGACGTGCCGCACGCCATGCGCCTGACCAACTCCGGCACCTTCGTGCACGGCAACTACTGGGGCGACGATTCCGTCTTCGGCAACGTCAACACCAGCCACGGCTGCGTCGGCCTGAACGACACCAAGGGCGCCAACGACCCGAACTCCGAGGGCTTCTGGTTCTTCGAGCACTCGATCGTCGGTGACGTCGTCGACGTCCGGAACACCGGTGACAAGACCGTCGACCCGGCCAACGGCCTCAACGGCTGGAACCTGGACTGGGCTGCGTGGAAGGCGGGTTCGGCGATCTGATCAGCCCGGATCAGCCGGATCGGATCCCGGTCCGGTCCGGTTCCGTCGCCAACTCCCCGTGTTTCGAGGGTGGCCGCTCCCGCGAGCGGCCACCCTCCGCGTTTCCGCCTCTGTGGTTTCCGTCCGTCAAATGCGCAATGTTTCGTAACTGCCTCGTAACAGCCAATGCGCAATCGCTCAGTCTATTGAGCGTCTGATCATCCCTCGGCATAATTCACGGCCGGGGGGCGTGCGCGCATGCGTACGGGACTCCCCCCGGCCGGGTGAACGGGGAACTGCCCGGTACTTCAGCCAGCTCCAGGGGGAGACTTGCGCACAGAAGTGAAAAGAGCATGGGTCGCAACGGTGGCCACAGCGGCCACAGTTGCCCTCGCGGCGGGCATGACCAGCCCGGCGACCGCGAAGGCCGACCCGAGGGCCGAGCAGCAGCGCTTGACCAGCGCCGCACAGAAGCTCAAGCCCGCACACCGCATCACACTCATCACCGGTGACCGGGTCGCCGTCGACGCGAAGGGCCGCGTCGTCGGCCTGGAGCGGGCGCCGGGCCGGGACAAGATACCCGTGCAGATCCGCAAGGCAGGCGGGCACACGCTCGTCGTCCCGGCCGACGCGGCCCGACTCGTCGCGAGCGGGAAGCTCGACCAACGGCTGTTCGACATAACCGAGTTGAGCAAGGAGGCGACCCTCAGGTCCCAGCAGAAGGGCCTGAAGGTCATCGTCGGCTACAAGGGGGCGGCGACCGCCGCCAAGGCCGATGTCCGCGACGCGGGCAACCTCCGTCACACGCTGAAGATCCTGAACGCGGACGCCGTGCAGACCCCGCAGAAGGACGCCCACGAACTCTGGGACGCGGTGACCAACGGCGACAGGACCGCCGCCGGGATCGCGCACATCTGGCTCGACGGCACCCGCAGGGCCAGCCTCGACAAGTCCGTGCCGCAGATCGGCGCGCCGAAGGCGTGGGCGGCCGGGTTCGACGGCAAGGGCGTGAAGGTCGCCGTCCTGGACACGGGTGTCGACGCCACCCACCCGGACCTCAGGGACCAGGTGATCGCGGCCAAGAACTTCACCACGGCCACGAGCGTCACCGACAAGTTCGGCCACGGCACGCACGTCGCGTCCATCGTGGCGGGCACCGGCGCCAAGTCGGGCGGCAAGTACAAGGGTGTCGCGCCCGGCGCCAAGATCATCAGCGGCAAGGTCCTGGACGACAACGGCGGCGGTGACGACTCCGGCATCATCGCGGGCATGGAGTGGGCGGCCGATCAGGGCGCCCAGGTCGTCAACCTCAGCCTCGGCGGCCAGGACACCCCCGAGATCGACCCGCTGGAGGCGACGGTCAACAAGCTGTCCGCCGAGAAGGGCATCCTCTTCGCGATCGCGGCGGGCAACTCCGGCCCCGAGTCGATCGGTTCGCCGGGCAGCGCCGACGCGGCGCTCACCGTCGGCGCGGTCGACGACCACGACAAGCTGGCCGACTTCTCCAGCACCGGCCCGCGGGTCGGCGACGGCGCCATCAAGCCGGACGTGACCGCGCCCGGTGTGGACATCACGGCAGCCTCCGCCAAGGGCAGCGTCATCGAGCAGGAGGTCGGCGAGAAGCCGCCGGGCTACCTCACCATCTCGGGTACGTCGATGGCGACGCCGCATGTGGCGGGCGCGGCGGCGATCCTCAAGCAGGAGCACCCGACCTGGACGTACGCCGAGATCAAGGGCGTACTCACCGGGTCCGCGAAGGGCGGCAAGTACTCGGCGTTCCAGCAGGGCGCGGGCCGTATCCAGGTCGACAAGGCCATCAAGCAGACCGTGATCGCCGAACCCGGGTCGCTGAGCTTCGGTACGCAGGCGTGGCCGCACACCGACGACACCCCGGTCACCAAGCAGTTGACGTACCGCAACCTCGGCACGACCGACGTCACGCTGAAGCTGTCGGCGACCGCGACCAACCCGAAGGGCCAGGCCGCTCCGGCCGGCTTCTTCAAGCTGGCCGCGACGACCCTGAAGGTCCCGGCGCACGGCACCGCCTCGGTCGGCTACACCGTCAACACCAAGCTGGGCGGCACTCTCGACGGCGCGTACTCCTCGTACGTGACGGCGACGGCCGGCGCCCAGGCCGTCCGTACGGCCGCCGCGGTCAACCGTGAGATCGAGTCGTACGACGTCACGGTCAAGCACATCGACAAGACCGGTCAGCCGACGGACGAGTACAACTCGGTCCTCGCGGGCTACCGCGGCCTGGGCACCGACCGGACCTTCCAGATCCCGCCGGTCGCCACCGGCACCACGACCGTGCGCGTGCCCAAGGGCACGTACCTCATGGACGCCTGGATCGCGAAGGACTTCACCAAGCCCGACCTGGGCGGTGGAGGCATCGACTGGGTGGTCCAGCCGAAGATCGAGGTCAACAGGAACGTCTCGCTGACGGTCGACGCCCGCACCACCAAGGCGGCCGACATCACGGTGCCGGACGCCACCGCCAAGCCGCTGAGCGCGACGGTCGACTACCTGTACGACAAGGCAGGCATCAGCATCGGGGTCCAGCTCGACTCCTTCGCGAACATCCGGATGGCCCACCTCGGCCCGGACACCCCCGGCCTCACGCAGACCTGGTTCGGCCAGTTCAGCAAGGGCGCGGGCAAGGAGTACGACGCGATCACCACTGCCAAGGGCAAGAGGATCGTGGGCGCCAAGGTCCGTCACTTCAAGGCGAGCGAGTTCGCCACGGTGACGAGCAAGCTCGGTGCCGGAGCACCCAACAAGACCGGCGCGCTCAACGTGACCGCCGTCCTGCCCGAGGACGCCGGTTTCGGGGTGCCCGTCGAGCAGGCCCTGCCGGCCACGCACACGGCGTACGTGACCACGGGTGAGAACGTCCAGTGGGCCTTCGACTTCGCCCAGTTCAAGGGCAGGGACGCGCAGGGTCTGCCGATCCCCGAGGCCTTCTACTCCCTCGGGAACCTGCAGAAGGCACGGCCGGGCGGCAAGTACTCCCGCACCTTCAACACCGCGGTCTTCGGGCCCCGGCTGCTTCCGGACTTCGGTGTCTTCCGCGACGGCCAGTTCATCTTCGGTTCGCTGCCGCTGTTCGCCGACGGCGCGGGCCACGCCGGCTCGTCCGACTTCACCTCGGTGAAGACGTCGCTGTACCGCAACGGCCAACTGGTCGGCACGAACGACGACCCGCTGTTCGGCGGAGGGTTGTTCAAGGTGCCGGCGGGTGACGCCGGGTACAAGCTGACGACGTCCGTCAAGCGCAGCATCAAGGTCGCCGAGGCGTCCACGCGGATCGACGCGAGCTGGACGTTCCGCTCCAAGAAGTCGGCGGACGTGGCGCAGCTCCCGGTCTCCTCGGTCCGCTTCAACGCGCCCGTCGGCCTGGACAACAAGGTCACGGCGGAGAAGAAGGTCACCTTCCCGGTCGTCGTCGAGGGCGCGGCACGCGGCAGCAACCTGGGGTCGCTGTCGGTGTACGCGTCGTACGACTACGGCCGCACCTGGAAGAAGCTGACCGTGACGAACGGCAAGGTCACCGTCGTGAACCCGAAGAAGGGCGCGGCGATCTCCTTCCACGCGAAGATCAGCGACAAGAAGGGCAACAAGTCGACGATCTCGATCTACGACGCGTACTTCGGCAAGTAGAGCCCGTAGTGCGGTAGTAAAAGGCCCTACGCGTACGTGTAGCGGTTGATCGGCGGACGGCCCGCCGGGGACATCCCCGGCGGGCCGTCCGTGTGAGCGGTCCGTGTGACGGTCACTTCACGAACCTGTGGCCGCACCCGCACCCGTATCCGTGCCCGCCTTCGCCGCGTCCCGGCCCCAGCTCGCCAGCAGGCGCAGGCCCTCCGCCGAGGGGGAGCCCGGCTCGGCGTGGTAGACGATCAGCATCTGGTCACCGTCGTCAGGGAGTGCGAACGACTCGAAGTTCAGGGTCAGTTCGCCCACCAGGGGATGCCGGAACCGCTTCACCCCGAAGCTCTTCTCCTTGACGTCGTGGGTCGCCCACAGCCGCCGGAACTCCTCGCTCTTCACCGACAGCTCACCCACCAGCGCGGACAGCCTCGGGTCCTCCGGATAGCAGCCGGCGTCCATCCGCAGATGGCAGACGATGTCGATCGCCTTCTGCTCCCAGTCCAGGAACAGGTCGTGGTACTCGGGCCGCAGGAACACCAGCCGCGCCCAGTTCCGGTCCTGCGGCGGCAGCTCGGCCCAGTCCCCGAAGAGGGACGCCGTCATCGTGTTCCACGCCAGGATGTCCGTCCGCCGCCCGGCGATGTACGCCGGTACGCCGTCCATCGTGTCGAGTAGTTGCCGCAGCGTCCCCCGTACGGCCTGGGTCCGCGCCGACGGCTTCTTCTTGTGCTGCTTCGGCTTGGCGAGGTGGGTGAGGTGGGCGTGCTCGGCGTTCGTCAGCCGCAGGGCGCGGGCGATGGCGTCGAGGACCTCGGCGGAGACGTTCTGTCCGTTGCCCTGTTCGAGCCGCGTGTAGTAGGCGACGGACACCCCGGCCAGCTGGGCCAGCTCCTCACGGCGCAGCCCGGGCACCCGGCGGTGCCGCCCGAAGTCCGGCAGCCCCACGTCCTGCGGCTTGAGCCGGGCCCGCCGGGTGCGCAGGAACTCGCTCAGCTCGGCCCGCCGGTCCAGGGCCCCGCCGGCGCCGAAGCTCCCGGAGGCGTGCGCGGGATCCATGGATTCGGGGTGTTCGTCCATACGGTTCATTATTCCCGGTCGTACGATCACGAGCCTGACCCCGCCAGTGGTAGGACCGCTGGACGTACGCGGAAGCGTGGACTGGGTGAGGGGAGCGATCTTGGGCAGACTGGTCGTCGCACCCGGTCAGAAGGCGGCCGGGAGCGAATCCCCCCTAGGAGAACCCCCGGCATGACCACCACCGTCGCCGCATACGCCGCACCCTCCGCCAAGGCTCCCCTGGAGCGCACGACCATCGAGCGCCGCGAGGTCCGCGAGTTCGACGTCCTGATCGACATCAAGTTCGCCGGTATATGCCACTCCGACATCCACCAGGCCCGCGAGGGCTGGGGCGAGGCCATGTTCCCGATGGTCCCGGGCCACGAGATCGCCGGTGTCGTCGAGGCGGTCGGCCCCGGTGTCACCAAGTTCGCCGTCGGCGACCACGTGGGCGTCGGCTGTCTGGTCGACTCGTGCCGCGAGTGCGAGAACTGCGAGGCGGGCCTGGAGCAGTACTGCCTCAAGGGCGGCGTCGGCACCTACAACGCGCTCGACAAGAACGGTGAGCCGACGTACGGCGGCTACTCCCAGAAGATCGTCGTGGACGAGGCCTTCACGGTCCGTATCCCCGACGGTCTGGCCCTCGACGTGGCCGCGCCGCTGCTCTGCGCGGGCATCACCACGTACTCCCCGCTGAAGCACTGGAACGCCGGCCCCGGCAAGAAGGTCGCGATCCTCGGCTTCGGCGGCCTCGGCCACATGGGCGTCAAGATCGCGAACGCGCTCGGCGCCGAGGTCACCGTCCTCTCGCAGTCCCTCCGCAAGAAGGACGACGGCCTGAAGCTGGGCGCCCAGCACTACTACGCGACCAGCGACGAGGCCACGTTCAAGGAGCTGCGCGGTACCTTCGACCTCATCCTGTCCACGGTGTCGGCCCCGCTGAACCTGGACAGCTACCTGTCCCTCCTCAAGACGGACGGCGCGTTCGTGAACGTCGGCGCCCCCGAGGAGCCCGTCGCGCTGAACCTGTTCTCGGTGATCATGGGCCGCAAGACCCTCGCGGGCTCCGGCATCGGCGGCATCCAGGAGACCCAGGAGATGCTGGACTTCTGCGCCGAGCACGGCCTGGGCTCGGAGATCGAGCTGATCAGCGCCTCGGAGATCAACGAGGCGTACGAGCGGGTCCTCGCCAGCGACGTCCGCTACCGCTTCGTGATCGACGCCGCGACGATCTGATCTGGCCTGGTAGTCCTGGCAGTCCTCAGGTGTCGCCT
>NZ_LIQQ01000354.1 GCF_001418565.1 Streptomyces graminilatus
GACCCGGACACCCCGGCCCCGCCGCGATTCCTGCCCGAGTTCGACAACCTGCTCCTCTCGCACGCCGACCGCACCCGGGTCGTCCCCGCCGACCTCAAGGGCCGTAGCTGGACGGGCAATCAGGCGCACCGCGTCCTGCTCGTCGACGGTTTCCTGGCGGGCCTGTGGAGCCTCACCGACCGTACGCTCACCGTCGAGCCCTTCGGCGAACTCACCAAGGGCGTGCGGGCAGTGGTGGCCGAGGAGGGCGAGCGGATGCTCGCCGTGCTGCACGAGGGAACGGCGTACGACATCCGGTTCGGCACCGCCGTGCGATAGCGAACGCGGACGTGGATAGGGGGCGTTGCGGACCGCTCGTGGCCGGTCCGCAACGCCCCCTGGTATTCACCCGGGGGGTACCCGGGAGACCGAGGTGGCCGCCACTGTGGTGGTTACGACGCGACCTGCGTCGCCACCAGCCTGGAGAAGGTGGTCAGCCGGGTGTAGAGCCCGGGGAGGCCGGCCGCAGCGCAGCCGTCGCCCCAGGAAGTGATACCTGCCAGGACGCCGCCGATCATCAGCGGGCCGCCGCTATCGCCCTGGCAGGCGTCTACGCCACCGGAGGTGAATCCGGCGCAGACCATGTCGCTCTTTATGTAACGGGAGCGATAGGAGTTGGTGCAGCTGGAGTCGGAGACGGTCGGGACCGTCGCCGTGCGCAGCTGGTTGGAGGATTCGCCGTCCGAGACGGTGGTGCCCCAGCCGATGATGCGGGCGGTGGTGCCGGCCGCGTAGACGCCGGTCTGGGACGAGGTGACGAACGACGCCGGGGTGTACGGCATCGAGGTCGAGAGGGTCAGCACGGCCACGTCGTCGCCCTGCTCGACGTCGGTGTAGCCAGGGTGGACCCAGATCTTGGTGACCCGGCTGACCGTGCCGTTGGTGCCGTCGAGGAAGGTACGGCCACCGACGACCCGGACGCCGCGCGGCGTCTCGTCGACCACGCAGTGGGCGGCGGTCACGACCTTGGTGGGCGAGACGAGGGTGCCGCCGCAGAACTGGTTCTGCGAGGCGTCCGTGATCTGCATGACGTACGGGAACGCCGACGCGGTGGTCGTCGTACCGCCCACGATGGGCTGCGGTGCGGCGACCGCGCCGGGGGCGGCGATCAGCGCGGTCGACGCGGCGGCAGCGGTGGCCACCAGGACGGCGGCTGCCTTCTTGGCGCGGGTGAGCCCGGACATGGGTTCTCCTCTTGTGGGGACGGCCGGTGGGGGAACGCACGGGCATGGGGGACTTCCGCACGGGGCGGTGGCTCCGCTCCGTGTGCCCGGCGAGCGGCACATCCACAAGGTATGAGTCGGACAAGTCCCCTCCCAATGAGGGAACCCCCTAGGGGAGTTCGGGGAGGGAAAACCCTCGGTCGTACGGGGTCGGCGGCACGGTACGGTGAGAGCGCGAGGACGCACCGCCGACACGGGCACACGGCCGTACGGCGGTATCGCGGACGTCAGTTGATGCCTGTGCGCGAGGCGTCAGCCGGTGTGGTGTCCCGCCGCCAGCCGGACGATGTCCACCCGGGACCGGATCCCCAGCTTCCGGTACACCCGGGTGAGTGTCGCCTCGACCGTCTTCACGCTGATGAAGAGGCGGCCGGCGATCTCGCGGTTGGTCGCGCCCTCCATCACGAGCGCGGCGACCTGGCGTTCCATCGCCGCGAGCCCGTCGAGCGCGGTGACCGCCTGCGGCTGCGACACGAGCGGCTGCGGGGCGGGAGTCGGCACGGTGGCCGCGTCCACCCGGCGCAGCCAGGGCAGCGCGCGGGAACGTCTGAACAGGCGTGCCGCCTCGTCGTACGACGTGGGTGCGGGCGTGAGGCCGGGTCTCGGCGGTCCGGTGCGCAGTTCGGCCAGGGCGAGGGCGGCCCGCGCCTCCTCAAGGCCGTAGCCCAGCTTGCCGAGCCGGTCCTGCGCGGACGTCAACTGGGCCACCGCGGCCTCGTGTTCACCGCGCGCGGCACGCACCAGCGCCTCCGCCCGGTCCAGTACCGCGAGCACGCTCTCCCGCCCCAGCCGCAGCGCGTGGGCACGCGACACGTCGATGACCTCCTGCGCCTCGCCCAGCTCGCCGACACGGACGAGTGCCTCCGCGAGATCGCCCTGCCAGCGTCCGCGCGCCGGGTCGTCGACGCCGAGATCGTGCTCCAACTCCCGTGCCCGGCGCAGCGACTGCACCGCGCCCGGCGCGTCCCCGGCCACCAGCCGGGCGTATCCCAGGGCTGCCTGGGCCCGGGACAGATAGATCAGGTCGCCGTTCTCCTCGGCGTGCTCGACGGACTCCCGGGCCAGCGCCAGCGCCTTGTCCACATCGCCGCCGGACGCCTCCGCCAGCGCGGCGAGCATCGCGGAGGCCACCTCGCCGATGCCGGTGTCCCGGGCCAGCCGCAGGCTCTCCCGGGCCAGGTCGAGCGCCCGGCCGCAGTGCCCGCAGCGCAGTTCGGTCTCGGCGAGACCGCGCAGGAAGTGCACCTCGCTCTCGACCGACCCGCGCCGGCGCACCTCGCGCAGCAGCGTGGTGATCGTGGCCCGCGCCTCGGGCAGCTGGTCGCTCATGATCAGCCAGCGGAACCGGGCCGAACCGATGCCGTTGTGATGGACCGTCACCTGCGGGTCCTGGGGCTCCTTCAGCGCGCGTCTGATGGTCGCGGGCGCGTCCGGGTGGCCCATCAGGGTCTCGGTCTGGGCCTGGAAGGAGAGCGACATCAGCTCGGTGTGCCGGTCGCCGCCCCGCGCGGCGAGCTCGGCCGAACGGGCCGCCTCCGCACGGCACTCGGCGAAGTCGCCCTCCACGAGCAGTGCCCGCCAGGCCAGTTGGTAGTGGATCAGGGCGAGCAGCCGCGGGTCGTCGCCCGCGTCGGCCAGTGCCTGCGGGAAGACGGCGTCGACCTCCGTCATGGCGTGGCCCGCCGTGTCGATCACGATGATCCAGGCCCGCACCCGGTCCTCGGGCTCCACGGACCGGGCGAGCACCTGGCGGGCGATGTCCCGCGCGAGGTCCAGCTCGCCGGCGGTGATCGCGTCCTCGGCGGCCCGCAGCCGGTGCTCGTCGGCGTTCGGCACACCGCCGGCCGGGGTGTACCGGGCGGCGAGCAGTCCGAGCGAGGACGCCACCGTGGGCGCCCCCCGGTCCCGGGCCAGCGCGGCGGCCTCGGCGAGCCGCGCGGCCACGTCCGGATCCGTGCCGTCGGTGGCCAGGGCGAGGTGCCGGGCCCGCTCGATGGGGTCGGACGCAGCCGTGGACAGCGCGGCGTGCGCGGCCCGTCGCTCCTGGGCGCTCGCCTCCGCGTACAGCGCGGCCGAGACGAGGGGATGCGCGAACCGTACGGCCGGGCCCTCGGGCTCGGTCGCCAGCAGGCCGAGGGCGGCGGCCTGGGCGGTCTCGGCCTCGGCGTTGTCCCGGCCGGCCGCGTGCAGCAGGGCCAGTGTGGGGCGGGCGCCCGCGCTCACCACGAGGAGGGTGCGGCGGGCGTCGTCCGACAGCATCTCCAGCCGGCTGAGGACCAGCGCGCGCAGCGAGGTCGGCACCGGCAGCGGCTCGCCCGGGCGCAGCGGAGTGGGGTTCTCGGCCAGGGCCCGGCCCAGTTCGAGGGCGTACAGCGGGTTGCCGGCGCTGGTGCGGTGGATCTCCCGCACGGTCGAACGGGGGAGGTCGTAGCCCTTGCGCTCAAGGAGGGTGGCCACCTGGTCGCGGGTCAGCGGGTTCACCCGGACCGCCAGGGTCTCGGGCGTGGACGCGCGTAGATAGCGGTCGTACTCCTGGCCGTCGGTCCGCCCGGCGAACACCATCCGGACGGGGGTGTCGGTCAGGCGGCGGGCGGCGAAACCGAGCAGTTCGGTGCTGGCGGTGTCCAGCCACTGGAGGTCGTCGGCGACGACGAGGACGGGGCCCTTGGCGGCCAGCGCGCGCAGCGTGGACAGTACCGCCAGCCGCAGCGCGAGCCCGTCGCGCTGGAGCGTGGACTCGCCCCGGCCGGTGAGCGCCGACTCCAGGGCGACACGCTGGGCGACGGGCAACTGACCGGACACCTCGTCCAGGGCCAGACCGAGGAGATCGGCGAGCGCGAGGAAGGGGAGATGCGATTCGGACTCGGTGGCGGAGCACCGAAGCACGGTCCGTGCCGATTCGCCGTATTCCGCGGCCAATGTCCGCAGAACGGTCGACTTTCCTATTCCGGCCGGTCCGTGCAGCAGTACGCTGCCGCCGCGCGAAAGCTGCTCACGCGCTGCTGTGAGTGCCTCTTCCCGGCCTATGAGCAGGTCGGAGCGGCATCGTCCAGACTCCTGGAAGTCCCGTCGCACGGTCACCGCTCCCCTCCTGTGTCGTGTGGGCCCCAATATTAGGCAACAGATCTTCGAATTTCGGACCGGTGGCGCGATCAGCCGAATAACAGGACGGTTGAGGCATCGGAAATTTCACCGCACGCGTGAATGAATACGCCATATACGTGTGCGGAGCGTGACGAAGAGGCTCCTGGGTCACGAAGTCCTTCGTTGTACGTGGCACTCACCCCCGTTCGGGGGTAGTGAGATCAGCGTCACGAATTACACGATGTCAGAGTGGCCCGGCAACGGTCCGGGAACGAGGAGGACTGATGACGACGGTGACCGAGCGCTTCCGCGAGGCACGGGACTTCCTGCTGGCCCACCGCGAGGACTACGCCACCGCGTACGACGGGTTCGACTGGCCGCGCCCCGAGCGCTTCAACTGGGCCCTGGACTGGTTCGACGTCATCGCGGACGGCAACGACCGCACCGCCCTGCACATCGTCGAGGAGGACGGCTCCGAGGTTCAGGTGTCCTTCGCCGGGATGGCCGCCCGCTCCAACCGCGTCGCCAACTGGCTGCGCGGGCTCGGGATCCGCCCCGAGGACCGGGTCCTCGTCATGCTCGGCAACCAGACCGAGCTGTGGGAGACGGCCCTCGCCGCGATGAAACTCGGTGCTGTCGTCATCCCCGCCACCCCGTTGCTCGGCCCCGCCGACCTGCGCGACCGGGTGCAGCGCGGCCGGGTCGCCCACGTCCTGGTCCGCGCCGAGGACACCGGCAAGTTCGACGAGGTGCCCGGCCGCTACACCCGGATCGCGGTGGGCGGCGCCCCCGAGGGCTGGCTGCCGTACGAGGACTCCCGCGAGTCGCCCGAGGTGTTCACGCCGGACGGGCCGACCCACGCCGACGACCCCTTGATGCTCTACTTCACCTCGGGCACGACGGCCCGCCCCAAACTCGTCGAGCACACCCACACGTCGTACCCGATCGGGCATCTGGCGACCATGTACTGGATCGGCCTCAAGCCCGGCGACGTGCATCTGAACATCTCCTCGCCCGGCTGGGCCAAGCACGCCTGGTCCAACCTCTTCGCGCCCTGGAACGCCGAGGCGACCGTCTTCATCCACAACTACACGCGCTTCGACCCCGTCCGGCTGATGGCCGAGATGGACCGCGCGGGCGTCACCTCCTTCTGCGCCCCGCCGACCGTCTGGCGCATGCTCATCCAGGCCGACCTGACCCGGCTGCGCACCCCGCCGCGCGAGGTCGTGGCCGCCGGGGAGCCGCTCAACCCCGAGGTCATCGAACAGGTGCGCCGCTTCTGGGGGGTCACCGTCCGGGACGGCTTCGGCCAGACGGAGACCGCCGTCCAGGTCTCCAACAGCCCCGGCCAGCCGCTCAAGACGGGCTCCATGGGCCGGCCGAGCCCCGGCTACCGGGTCGTCCTGCTCGATCCGGTCTCGGGTGAACCGGGCGCCACGGAGGGCGAGATCGCGCTCGACCTGTCCGCCCATCCGGTCGGTGTGATGACCGGCTACCACGGCGACGCCGACCTCACGGCGGAGGCCATGGCCGGCGGCTTCTACCGCACCGGGGACATCGGTTCACGCGACGAGGACGGCTACATCACGTACGTCGGCCGGTCCGACGACGTCTTCAAGGCCTCCGACTACAAGATCTCCCCGTTCGAGCTGGAGAGCGCGCTGCTGGAGCACGAGGCGGTGGCGGAGGCCGCCGTGGTTCCCGCGCCGGACGAACTGCGTCTGGCGGTGCCGAAGGCGTACGTCGTGCTCGCGGCGGGCTGGGAGCCGGGGCCCGACACGGCGAAGGTGCTGTTCGAACACAGCCGCGAGGTTCTCGCCCCCTACAAGCGGCTGCGGCGGCTGGAGTTCGCCGATCTGCCCAAGACCGTGTCCGGGAAGATCCGGCGGATCGAGCTGCGGGAGGCGACTGCGGCGGGCTCGGCGGGGGAGTACCGGGAGGAGGACTTCCGGTGAGTGTCCTGTTCGGGGACACCGGAGGTGTGACGGTGCCGGTGTGACGGGCGTCGGGAGCGCTGTGACGGGTTGTCGGTGAACTGCGGCGCCGTCGTGCCTGGTCGCGCCCGCGCGGCGGNNTCGTCCTCGTACCCGGCGAGGGAGAAGTACACGCAATGAGACGACTCCGTCATGGCCGTCAGCCACAGGCACTCGATGTCCCGCAGCGACGCCGGGCTCACCGTCGGGTCGACCTGTGCCAGGACCCCGCGCGCGGCGAGCCCCACGCCGGACGGGGGCCGCTGGTCGGCGCGGCGGATGTCCCGGTAGCCGAGCCAGCGCAGATAGAGGGCGGCGGCGGTGACCGCGTCGCGCGCGGTACGGATGGTGACGGGCTGGAAGGCCCGCCGGGGACGGGCGGCGGGGCGGGGCGCGCGGAGGGCGCCGGGGACCTTCACGGCGCCCTCCGCGCGCCCCGCC
>NZ_LIQQ01000355.1 GCF_001418565.1 Streptomyces graminilatus
GCGCCGGGCAACGGGGCCGCGGTGGAGGTCGTGCGGATCGCGACCGGCGCCGAACCGCAGGTGGCGGGCAAGCCCTTGCCGCCCATGCACCGGGAGACCGTGCTGCGGACCGGGGCCGAGCGGCCGCTGGTCGTCGGGGACCGGCTGGACACGGACATCGAGGGCGCGTTCAACGGTGAGGTCGACTCGCTGCTGGTGCTGACCGGAGTGACGGACGGTGCCCAACTGCTGGCCGCGCCGCCGCAGCACCGGCCCACCTATGTCGACGCGGACCTCAGGGGGCTGCTGACCGGGCAGCCCGAGGTGACGGAGACGGACGCGGGCGGCGGGTTCCGGTGCGGCGGCTGGACGGCCACGGCGGGGGAGGAGCTGCTGGAGCTGACAGGGGACGGGGAACCGCTCGACGGGCTGCGCGCGCTGTGCGCGGCGGCCTGGACGGCGGCGGGTGACGGCGTGTGCGCGTTGGACGGGGGGAAGGCGCTGGCGCGGCTGGGGCTGTGAGGTCGTGCGTCCCGGGGGAGCCTCGGGACGCACGACGAGGTGATGGCCAGGGGCGGCGCGAAGGGGCCGGCCCTGGTCGCCGTACCGCACGACCTGAATCACGCGGCCCGGTGCGCCGCGCACCTCGTCGTGCGCCGCGACGGCTCGGTCGCGGCGGAGTGTGCGTCGGGCGTGCCAACCGTGCGCAGGCCCGTGCGAGTGCGCGGCCCGTACGAGTGCGAAGGCCCGTACGAGGGTGACCGCGCGGGCTTCGCGCGGGTGGCCGGCGCGGGCGGCCGGAGGGGGGCTAGAGGAGTTTTCTGAGGCGGAACAGGTCCCGTAGGCCCGCTTCCAGTTTCACCCTGCCCGAGCCCCACGCCTTCGCGAAGTTCAGCTCGCCGGAGACCATCGCCACCAGGTCGTCGCCGGACATCGTGAGCCGGATCTCGGCCTTCTCCGGGGGCGGGCCCTGGACGGTGTCCTGTACCTCGATACGGCCGCCCCGCATGCGTCCCACGAAGGTCACGTCCAGATCGGTGACATGGCAGCTCAGCGAGCGGTCCAGGGCCGCCGCCTCGCGTACGTCCCCGCTCGCGCCCGCCATGTTGTCCGAAAGCTTGTCGAGTGCGCTGCGGCACTCCTCAATCGTCGCCATCGCGGACGACGGTACCTCAGCCGTTCGCGGTAGCGTCAGGGCATGAACGACTCAGTGCCCGTGGCCGAGGGCCCGGCGCGGACCCCGGTTCCGGTTTCGCCTTCGGATTCGGCTCCGGATTCGCCTTCGGAGGGGGTTCCGGACAGGGTTCCGGACAGGGTTCCCGAGGGGGCTCCGGGGACGGCCGTGGAAGCCGCCCCCGAGCCCGGGGCCGAGCCCGCCGCCCCGGCCCCGCTGAACATCCCCCGCGTCCCCACCGGCGACGCCGACGTCGATGCCCTGCTCGACCGGCTCGGGGACGCCGACCACCTCGCCACGGACGGACATGTCGAGGTGTACGAGGATGTACACCGGGGGCTGCGTGACACGCTCACCGCGCTCGACGCCCGCCCGGGACCTCCGGCGCCCCCGACGACGTACGACCGCAGGAGCTGAACCGAACGTGGCAGGAGTGGCACGCCGCCGCCTTGACGCCGAACTGGTGCGTAGGAAGCTCGCCCGCTCGCGCGAGCACGCGAGCCAGTTGATCGCCGCCGGGCGGGTCACCGTGGGCAAGACCGTCGCGACCAAGCCCGCCACCCAGGTGGAGACCGCCGCCGCGATCGTCGTGGTGACCGACGACAGCGACCCGGAGTACGTCTCCCGGGGCGGCCACAAGCTCGCGGGCGCGCTGGAGGTCTTCGTACCGCAGGGGCTGAAGGTCGGCGGACGGCGGGCGCTGGACGCCGGCGCGTCCACCGGTGGATTCACCGACGTACTGCTGCGCGCCGGTGCCGCACACGTCGTCGCCGTCGATGTGGGTTACGGACAACTTGCCTGGTCTCTCCAGAGCGATGAACGCGTCACCGTCAAGGACCGTACGAACGTACGCGAGTTGACGCTCGAAGCGATCGATGGGGAACCAGTGGATCTTGTCGTGGGAGATCTGTCCTTCATCCCGCTCGGTCTCGTGCTGCCCGCCCTTGTGCGGTGCGCGGCACCCGATGCCGATCTGGTGATGATGGTCAAACCACAGTTCGAGGTGGGGAAGGAACGGCTGGGCAGTGGAGGAGTCGTACGCAGTCCCGAACTGCGTGCCGAGGCGGTGCGCGGAGTCGCCGCCCGGGCCGGGGAGTCGGGGCTCGGGGTGCAGGGCGTGACCGCCAGCCCGCTGCCCGGCCCTTCGGGGAATGTCGAGTACTTTCTGTGGCTGCGGGCCGGCGCACCCGAACTCAACCCGGCCGATGTTGACCGTGCAGTGGCGGAGGGGCCTCGTTGAGCCAGACCCGGGATCGTACTGTTTTCCTGCTTGCCCACACCGGCCGGCCGGCCGCGATCAGAAGCGCCGAGCTCGTCGTCCAGGGGCTGGTGCGCTCCGGGCTCGGGGTGCGGATGCTCACGGCGGAGGCGGCCAATCTGCCGGTGCCGCCCGAGGTGGAGCTGATCGAGGAGGCCACCGCGCAGTGCCTCGACGGGTGCGAGCTGCTGATCGTGCTGGGCGGTGACGGCACGCTGCTGCGCGGCGCCGAGTTCGCCCGGGCGTCCGGGGTGCCGATGCTCGGCGTCAACCTCGGCAGCGTCGGCTTCCTCGCCGAGGCCGAGCGCGACGACCTCGACAAGGTTGTCGACCGGGTGGTGACGAAGGCGTACGAGGTCGAGGAACGGATGACCATCGACGTCGTCGTGCACCAGAACGGGAACATCGTGCACACCGACTGGGCGCTGAACGAGGCTGCCGTGCAGAAGGTGTCCGCGGAGAAGCTGCTCGAGGTCGTGCTGGAGATCGACGGGCGGCCCGTCACCGGGTTCGGGTGCGATGGCATTTGTCTGTCGACGCCCACCGGGTCGACCGCCTATGCCTTCTCCGCCGGTGGGCCCGTGGTGTGGCCCGAGGTGGAGGCGTTGCTGATGGTGCCGATCAGTGCGCATGCGCTGTTCGCGAAGCCGTTGGTGACCTCGCCCGACTCTGTGCTGGCTGTGGAGGTTCTGCCGCACATTCCGCCGGGTGTTCTGTGGTGTGACGGGCGGCGGACCGTGGAGTTGCCGCCCGGGGCGCGGGTGGAGGTTCGGCGGGGGGCCGTGCCGGTGCGGTTGGCTCGGCTGCATCATGCTTCGTTCACCGATCGGCTTGTGGCGAAGTTCGCGCTTCCCGTTTCCGGGTGGCGGGGGGCGCCTCACTGACGCCTGCTGTGGGGGGTGGCTTGGGCTCGTTGGCGGGTGCGGGTGCGTTGTGGTTGTTCGCGCAGTTCCCCGCGCCCCTGAGGTCGGTCCACTCCCCTGGGTGACATTGGTGGGCCGATCTTCTTTCGTTACCTGCGGGTTCTCTCATTCGAGGTGGGGGGCGTCGCACTTTGGTCTGTCGACCTCGTATGGTCGTCCTCGTGTTGGAGGAGATGCGGATACGGTCGCTCGGCGTCATCGACGATGCGGTGGTCGAGCTGTCGCCCGGCTTTACCGCTGTCACCGGTGAGACCGGCGCGGGCAAGACCATGGTCGTGACCAGCCTCGGGCTGCTGCTCGGTGGGCGGGCCGACGCGGCGTTGGTGCGGATCGGGGCCAGGAACGCGGTCGTGGAGGGGCGCATCACCGTGCCCCCGGGCGGTTCCGCCGTCCTGCGGGCCGAGGAGGCCGGCGCCGAGCTGGACGACGGGGCGCTGCTCATCAGCCGTACCGTTTCCGCCGAGGGGCGTTCGCGGGCGCATCTGGGCGGGCGTTCCGTGCCCGTGGGTGTGCTGGCCGAGCTGGCCGACGAACTGGTGGCCGTGCACGGGCAGACCGACCAGCAGGGGCTGCTCAAGCTGTCCCGGCAGCGGGCGGCGCTCGACCGGTACGCGGGGGACGCGGTCGCCGCGCCCCTCACCAAGTACGCGGAGGCCTACCGAAGGCTGCGGGCCGTCTCCGTCGAGCTGGACGAGATCACCACGCGCGCGCGTGAGCGGGCCCAGGAAGCCGACATGCTGCGGTACGGGCTCGACGAGATCGCCGCTGTGGAGCCCCGGGTCGGTGAGGACGTCGAGCTCGCCGAGGAGGCCGAACGGCTCGGGCACGCGGAGGCGCTGGCCTCCGCCGCGACCGTCGCCCATGCGGCGCTGGCCGGCAATCCCGAGGACCCCGAGGGCATCGACGCCGCCACGCTCGTCGCGGGCGCCCACCGGGCCCTCGAGGCCGTACGGTCGCACGACTCCGCCCTCGCCGCGCTCGCCGACCGGATCGGTGAGGTCGGCATCCTGCTCGGGGACGCCGCCGGAGATCTGGCCGGGTACGCCGACGACCTGGACGCCGATCCGCTGCGGCTGGCGGCGGTCGAGGAGCGGCGGGCCGCGCTCACCGCGCTGACCCGGAAGTACGGCTCCGACGTGGCCGGTGTGCTGGCATGGGCCGAGGAAGGGTCCGCGCGGCTGCTCGAACTCGACGGTGACGACGAGCGGATCGACGAGCTGACCGCGGAGCGGGACTCGCTCCGCGGTGAACTGGGCGGAATGGCGCAGGCGTTGACGGACGCGCGGACGGAGGCCGCGTCCCGGTTCGCGGACGCCGTGACCGCCGAGCTGGCCTCGCTGGCCATGCCCCACGCGCGCGTGTCGTTCGACATCAGGCAGACCGAGGACGCCGAGGGCATCGAGGTCGACGGACGTACGGTCGGCTACGGGCCGTCCGGCGCCGACGAGGTCGAACTGCTGCTCGCCCCGCACCCGGGGGCGCCCGCCCGGCCCATCGCGAAGGGGGCGTCCGGGGGTGAGCTGTCCCGAGTGATGCTGGCCGTGGAGGTCGTGTTCGCGGGGACCGACCCGGTGCCCACCTATCTGTTCGACGAGGTCGACGCCGGGGTGGGCGGCAAGGCGGCCGTGGAGATCGGGCGGCGGCTGGCCAAGCTGGCGAAGAGCGCGCAGGTCGTCGTCGTGACGCACCTGCCGCAGGTCGCCGCGTTCGCCGACCGGCAGCTCCTGGTGGAGAAGACCAACGACGGGTCGGTGACCCGGTCGGGCGTGAAGGTGCTGGAGGGCGAGGACCGGGTACGGGAGCTGTCGCGGATGCTGGCCGGGCAGGAGGACTCGGAGACGGCGCGGGCGCACGCGGAGGAGTTGCTGGCGGCGGCCCGGGCGGACGGCTGACCTTCGAACAGTTGACGTTTAGTGGGGTCTCTCTCACCCGTGTGAGTGACCCGCGCTCTCCTTCCATGGTTCGGAACACCCGTACGTACTGGCATCCTTGACGGAGCACGGAACACCCCGTACATGGAGGAAGCGGCGCGGTACACCCCTTCCGCCCAAACCTTCTGTACGTTTCTCCGTGTCCTTTCTTCGTGACCGCCCGATGCCGAACCAGGAGCCCCCGGCCACGTGAGCCCCGCGAGCAGCCACTCACCGCACGGTCAGTCGCCGCTGCGCACCGTGCAGGTGCTCGGCGGCGGCAACACCGGCAGCAGCGCGCATGTGCGTTCGCTGGCAGCGGGGCTCGTCGCGAGAGGCGTGCGGGTCACCGTGTGCGCCCCCTCCGACGCGGACAGCGCCTACGACTTCACGGGCGCCGGCGCCGAGCATGTGCCGATCCCACGCAGCAGCGACCCCGCCTCGGTGGCGGCGCTGCGCATGGCCTGTTCGAACGCCGACCTCGTGCACGCGCACGGGCTGCACGCCTCCTTCCGCGCCGCTCTCGCGCTCACCGGGCGCCGCACTCCGCTCGTCGTCACCTGGCACAACCGCTCCTACGCCGAGGGGCCGCGCGCCCATCTGCTGAAGGTGCTGGAACGGCGGGCCGTGAAGGCCGCCGCCGTCGTCCTCGGGACCTCCTCCGACCTCGTGGACCGCGCCAGGCGGCGCGGGGCCCGGGACGCCCGGTTGTCCGCCGTGGCGCTGCCCGCCCCGCGCGTGTCCCCGGGCCGGGACGAGTCCGACCGGTCCAAGACCCGGGCCGAACTCGGTGCCACGGACCGCCCGTTGCTCATGGCCGTCGGCACCCTCGACCGGCATCGCGGGTACGACGTCCTGCTCGACGCCGTACGCGCGTGGCACGGTCTCGATCCCGTGCCGCTCCTCGTGATCGCCGGAGAGGGGCCGCTGCGGGCCGAGTTGCAGGGCCGGATCGAGAACGAGGGGCTGCCGGTCCGGCTCATCGGGCGGCGCGACGATGTGAGCGAACTGCTCCTCGCCGCCGATCTCGCGGTGCTGCCCAGCCGTTGGGAATCGCGCTCCGTCCTCGCTCAGGAGGCCCTCCACGCGCGCGTGCCGCTGATCGCGACCGCCGTGGGAGGCGTACCGGAGCTGGTCGGGGACGCGGCCGAACTCGTCCCCTACGGCGACGCGGTGGCGCTCGGCAGGACCGTCGTACGGCTCCTCCGGGATCCCGAGCGCCGGGAAGACCTCCGGGAGCGGGGCGTCCGGCAGATCGCCACCTGGCCCACCGAGGACGAGACCGTCGCCCAAGTGCTCAGCGTCTACGACGAGTTCACGCAGCCCCGGCCGCTGACCTGACAAGCCGGGGTTCAGGCCACGTGTCTGCGGGCCCGTAGCGCCAGGCTCAACGCCAGTACCGTCTGCGGGTCGTCGAGGTCCGTGCCCAGCAACTCCCCGATCCGCGCGAGGCGGTTGTAGAGGGTCTGGCGGTTGAGGTGGAGTTCGCGGGCCGTCTCCGCCTTGCGGCCCGCGTGGGCCAGATAGGTCTCCAGGGTGGGCAGCAGCGGAGGCTTGGAGCGGTCGTCGTGGGCGCGCAGCGGGCCGATCGCGCGGTCCACGAAGGCCGCCAGGTCGGGCTGGTCGCGCAGCCGCCACAGCAGCAGGTCGATGTCCAGGCGCCGGGCGTCGTACCAGGGGCGGTCCGGCAGACCCTGGGCCGCCGTGGCCGTCTCCGCCGCGTGGCGCAGCCCCGCCGAGGCCGCCGCCCAGCCGCCCGCGACCCCGACCACCACGACCGGCGGCTGCGCGCCCGGACGCTGCATCCCGGCGCGTTCCACACCTGCCCGCAGCGCCGCCGCGACCCGGTCGGCGACCGCCGGGCGCTCCGCCTCCGCGCGCAGGCCCACCAGCAGCGGCACCCGCCCCTCGACCGGCCGTACGCCCAGCAGCACCGGCACGCCCACCGACGCCAGCTCCTCGGTGACCGCCCGTGCCAGCACCGCCCAGCCGCCGCCCGGCGAGACGGTGTCGCCGAGCCGCATCACCATCGGCAGGAGCGGGCCGGTGCCGGGCTTGAAGCCGAGGACGCGGGCCTGTGCGGGCGCGGCCTCCGCGTCGACGCGGCCCTCGGCGAGGTCGGTGAGGAAGTCGCCCCGGCCACGCGCCGCCAGCTCCTCCTCCTGGCGGGCCTGCATCAGGACGACGGCCAGGATGCCCGCGGCCCGCTCGGCGGCGATGCGGTGCACGGGGGCGAGGGGTTCCAGGACGGGCAGCAGGACCAGGCGGGCGCGGACCGAGCCGGTGCCGGGTCCGCCGCCCGGAACATCGACGAGTACGGAACCGGTGGGCGGCGGCGCGTCCTTGTGCTGGGAGCGCAGGCCCTCCCACACCTGGAGCGGCTCGGCGCCCTCGGGGCCGGCTCCGGCGGCGTAGAGGAGCCGTCCGTCCGGTGTCTCCAGGAACACCGGGTTGCCGCTGAAGTCGGCCAGGATGCCCAGGACCTGGGGAATGCCGCCGCCGCCCAGCAGGGCCTCCGTACAGCGCCGGTGGACCTCCTCGGCCCGCTGGAGCAGCGCGTAGTGGCCGTTGACGATCTCGGTGTGGATCTCCTCGGTGACGGCCACGAACGGCACCTCGCGGTGCAGTTGGACCAGGGGGAGACCGGTCGAGCGGGCCGTCTCGACGAGGGCGGCGGGCAGCCGCGTGAAGCGGGGGCCCAGCTCCACGACGAGCGCCGCGATGCCCCGCTCGGCGAGGGTGCGGACGAACGCGCGCTGCTCGGCCGGACGGGTGCCGAGCCCGTACCCGGTCGTCAGGAGCAGCTCCCCGCCCTTGAGCAGCGAGGCGATGTGCGGGACCTCGCCCGCGTGCACCCACCGCACGGTCCGCCCCAGCCGGTCGGCGCCCGCCAGGATCTCGGGCAGCCCGCCGCGCAAGCCGGGCAGTTCCAGCGCGCGCCGCACGGTGATGCCGGCGCCCCGGGTCTCGACACTGCTGTCCGTGCGGCTGTCCATGCAGCGGACGCTACCCGTACACACGTACACCTGACGACCTGCGCCTCGGCGGGATGCGCGGCCCGCCTACGCCGGAACGATGTTGTGGTTGAAGCGGAAGACGTTGTCCGGGTCGTACTGGCGCTTGACCGACGCCAGTCGGCGCGTGTTCTCGGCGCCCAGGCCGGCGATCACGCGGTCCGCGCCCTCGTCGCCGATGAAGTTGAGATAGACCGCGCCGGTGCTCCACGGCTGTACGCGGGAACGGACGTCGTGGACCCACTGGATGCAGCGCTCGTCGTCCGCCGGGTCCTCCCAGAGGCCGAAGGGGTGCACGGCCCAGCGGGCGTCCCGGTAGGGGACGGGGTACTCGGACGGGCCGTCGGCGATGGCGCCGCCGAGCGGGAACAGCGCGCTCTGGGTCCCGGTGGGCACCGGGAGGGCCTCCCCGAGGGCGCAGAAGACGTCCATGAACTCGTCGGGCGCGCCCGTCAGGTACTCCGCCGACCAGTAGTTCCGCAGGCCAGGCGGGTCGTCGAGCATGCACTGGAAGTCGGCGTACGGGATCGCGGTGACGATCTCCACCTCGTGCGGCAGCGCCAGCAGCGGCTCGGCGAGCTTGCGCATGTCCTCCTCGGTGCCCGCGTACGCGAGCAGCGCACCGCACAGCAGGTGTCCGACCAGATGCGGCGGGACGAACTCCTCGGGCGGGGCGGTGAGATGGATGACCCCGCCGCTCGCCTCGTCCGGGGCGGCCTCGATCAGGTCGCGGTAGGTGCGGGTGACGTCGCGGCCGAACTCGGGGAGGTAGAGCAGCAGCGCGATGGAGAAGGCGGGCAGTTCGTGCAGTCTCAGGGTGAGCGAGGTGGCGACGCCGAAGTTTCCGCCGCCGCCGTGCAGGGCCCAGAACAGCTCGGGGTTGTGCTCGGCGCTCGCGTGCACCTCGGTGCCGTCGGCGGTGACCAGGTCGGCGCCGACGAGGTTGTCGACGGCCAGGCCGAGGGAGCGGTCCAGCCAGCCGCTGCCGCCGCCGAGCACGAAGCCGGCGACGCCGGTCGTGGAGACCCGGCCGCCGGTGGTCGCCAGCCCGTGCGGCTGGGTCGCCCGGTCCAGGTGGCTCATCAGGGCCCCGCCCTGGACCCGTACCGAATGCGTCGCCGGATCGACGGTCACCTCGTGCATCCGGCGCATGTCGATCACCAGACCGCCGTCGTTCAGGCCCATGCCCGACACGCTGTGGCCGCCGCCGCGTACCGCGATGGTCAGGTCCAGGTCGCGGGCGAAGCGGACGGAACGGGTCACGTCGGTGTCGTTCGCGCACTGCGCGATCACCGCCGGGTGGCGGTCGATCATGGAGTTGTTGACGGTCCGGGCTTCGTCGTACCCCGGATCCCCCGGGGCGAGTACGTCGCCGGTGAGGTCCTCGCGCAGTGCGGTTAGGGCTGCGCCTGCCTTTGAGGGGGAGGCCATGGTGGTCCCCTTCCGATGCAGGGGATGGTGTGCGGTTCCAGCCTAGGCGTCCTGCCGGGGGAGCGCCGTTTGTGGGTGCGGCGGCGTCGTGGCTGGTCGCGCAGTTCCCCGCGCCCCTATAGGTGGGGGAGCGCGCCGTTTTCGGGTGCGGCGCCGTTGTGGCTGGTCGCGCAGTTCCCCGCGCCCCTAAGGGTGGGGGAGCGCGCCGTTTGTAGGTGTGGCGCCGTTGTGGCTGGTTGCGCCCGCGCGGCGGAGCCGCAAATGTCACAGCCCCGCGCCCCTCAAAGTGGGGGAGCGGGCCGTTTTTGGGTGTGGCGCCGTGGATGTCATAGCCCCGCGTCCCTTACAGGCAGGGCCCGGACCGTGTGTCGCGGTCCGGGCCCTGTCCTCGTGCGGTGTGCGGTGCGTCAGCTCAGCTCTGTGCGGCGCTGTCGCCCGTCTGCTTGGCGTCCTCGGCCGCGCGTGTCTTCTCGCGCAGCTTGCGCACCAGTTCCGCCTTCTGGTCGGCCGCGCCCTGGCGGTCGAGGTTGCGGTGCGGACCGTTGTTCTGCCGCTCGGCGCGGGAGAGCCTCTTGCGCTGGCCACCGCCCATGCCCACGGGGTTGTTGATGTTCTTGCTCACGGTCACGGGTTCTCCCGGCAATGATGTGAAGTGCTGATGCGGTCAGCCGCCGTACGCCCCCGAAGCAGTCAGCCTAAGGGCTGTGTCGATGAGCGGGACATGGCTGAAGGCCTGGGGGAAGTTGCCCACCTGGCGCTTGAGACGCGGGTCCCACTCCTCGGCCAGCAGGCCCAGGTCGTTGCGGAGGGCGAGGAGCTTCTCGAAGAGTTTGCGGGCCTCGTCGACCCGGCCGATCATCGCCAGGTCGTCCGCCATCCAGAACGAGCAGGCGAGGAACGCGCCCTCGTCGCCCGGCAGACCGTCGAGGTTCTCGTCGCCGCCCGAGGTCGTCGGGTAGCGCAGGATGAAGCCGTCCTCGGTGGACAGTTCGCGCTGGATGGCCTCGATGGTGCCGATGACACGCTTGTCGTCGGGGGGCAGGAAGCCCATCTGCGGGATGAGGAGCAGGCTCGCGTCCAGTTCCTTCGAGCCGTACGACTGGGTGAAGGTGTTGCGCTCCTTGTCGTACCCCTTCTCGCACACGTCCCGGTGGATGTCGTCGCGCAGTTCGCGCCACTGCTCCAGCGGGCCGTCCGCGTCGCCGGACTCGATGAGCTTGATCGTGCGGTCCACCGCGACCCAGGCCATGACCTTGGAGTGGACGAAGTGGCGGCGCGGACCGCGCACCTCCCAGATGCCCTCGTCGGGCTCGTCCCAGTGCCGCTCCAGGTACCGGATCAGCTTCAACTGGAGCAGGGAGGCGTAGTCGTTGCGGGCCAGGCCCGTCATGTGGGCCAGGTGCAGGGCCTCGGTGACCTCGCCGTACACATCGAGCTGGAGCTGGTGCGCGGCGCCGTTGCCGACCCGGACCGGGCCCGAGTTCTCGTAGCCCGGCAGCCAGTCCAACTCGGCCTCGCCCAGCTCCCGTTCGCCCGCGATGCCGTACATGATCTGCAGGTTCTCCGGGTCGCCGGCGACCGCGCGCAGCAGCCACTCGCGCCAGGCGCGCGCCTCGTCGCGGTAGCCGGTGCGCAGCAGGGAGGAGAGGGTGATGGCCGCGTCGCGCAGCCAGGTGTAGCGGTAGTCCCAGTTGCGTACGCCGCCGATGTCCTCCGGGAGGGAGGTGGTGGGGGCGGCGACGATGCCGCCGGTCGGCGCGTAGGTCAGGGCCTTCAAAGTGATCAGTGAGCGGACGACGGCCTCCCGGTAGGGGCCGTGGTACGTGCACTGCTCGACCCACTCGCGCCAGAACTCCTCGGTGGCGTCGAGGGACTGCTCCGGCTCGGGCAGCGCGGGCGGCTGCTTGTGCGAGGGCTCCCAGGAGATCGTGAACGCGATCCGGTCACCCGGCGCCACCGTGAAGTCGGAGTACGTCGTCAGGGACTTGCCGTAGGTCTCGGCGGTGGTGTCGAACCACACCGAGTCGGGGCCCGCGACGGCGACCGTCCGCCCCTCGTGCTTGTGCACCCACGGCACGACACGGCCGTACGAGAAGCGCATGCGCAGGGCCGAGCGCATCGGCACCCGGCCGCTGACGCCCTCCACGATGCGGATGAGCTGCGGGGCGCCGTCGCGAGGGGGCATGAAATCGGTCACTCTGACCGTGCCGCGCGGTGTGTCCCACTCGGATTCGAGGATCAGTGAGTCGCCCCGGTAGCGGCGGCGGGCCGCCGCGGGCGGTTGTGCGTCCGTCGCGTGCGCGGGACCGAGGCGCCAGAATCCGTGCTCCTCGGTGCCGAGCAGTCCCGCGAAGACGGCATGGGAGTCGAAGCGGGGCAGGCACAGCCAGTCCACTGTGCCGTCCCGGCAGACCAACGCGGCGGTCTGCATGTCTCCGATGAGTGCGTAGTCTTCGATGAGCCCGGCCACGT
The DNA here is from genome assembly GCF_001418565.1 of Streptomyces graminilatus. Lineage (GTDB taxonomy): Bacteria > Actinomycetota > Actinomycetes > Streptomycetales > Streptomycetaceae > Streptomyces > Streptomyces graminilatus. Next base: position 12,162 of record NZ_LIQQ01000355.1, read on the forward strand.
GCAACTCCAGTCGAACGGCCACGTCGCCCCCAAAGTCAGGAAAAAGGGGGTCTCGCTCTTGCGGTCAAGGGTTCGTTGTACTGCGTCGTTGAGCGGTGAAGCAAAACACCGATCGTCGCTCAACGGACTGACGAGCTCTCGTTGTTCCGGGGTTACGGGCGGGGGTGTGCCGTGTTGCCGGCCGGGCTCGGCAGCGAGTGTCCGAGGAGCATACGACGCACTCAGATGATCCGCGTGCCGCTCTGGACAACCCGGGTCCGCTGAACGAGTGAAGCTCGGGTGAGCGGGCACTGTTTCGGCTGAGCGCCGGACAAGGCGGTGGTGACTCGTGTACGGGGTGTGGCCCACCCGTGTGCGGAGCGTTACCGGAAGCCATCCCCCCGGGTCGCTGATACCCTGGTAGCCCGTGGACCGGTGGGCACGAAACCCCCGAACCGCAGCGACGGCTCCCCCAGTGAAAACCCGGAGAACTCCGGGCCGGGCGGTCGTACCGCACTCCAGACCGCGACCACGGGAGCCCCGCGTTGGCCATGACACCCGCTGCTTTTCGAAACAGCACAGCCACGACGACCAAGCACATCTTCGTCACCGGGGGTGTCGCCTCGTCGCTCGGCAAGGGCCTGACGGCCTCCAGCCTCGGCATGCTCCTCAAGGCGCGCGGACTGCGGGTCGTCATGCAGAAGCTCGACCCCTACCTCAACGTCGACCCCGGCACGATGAATCCCTTCCAGCACGGTGAGGTGTTCGTCACGCACGACGGCGCCGAGACCGACCTGGACATCGGCCACTACGAGCGTTTCCTCGACCGCGACCTCGACGGCTCGGCCAACGTCACCACCGGCCAGATCTACTCGACGGTGATCGCGAAGGAGCGGCGCGGCGAGTACCTGGGCGACACCGTCCAGGTCATCCCGCACATCACCAACGAGATCAAGCACCGCATCCGCCGGATGGCCACCGACGAGGTCGACGTCGTCATCACCGAGGTCGGCGGCACCGTCGGCGACATCGAGTCGCTGCCGTTCCTGGAGACCGTGCGCCAGGTCCGCCACGAGGTCGGCCGCGACAACGTCTTCGTCGTGCACATCTCGCTGCTGCCCTACATCGGCCCCTCCGGCGAGCTGAAGACCAAGCCGACCCAGCACAGCGTGGCGGCCCTGCGGAACATCGGTATCCAGCCGGACGCCATCGTGCTGCGCTGCGACCGCGAGGTCCCCACCGCGATCAAGCGCAAGATCTCCCTGATGTGCGACGTCGACGAGGCGGCCGTGGTGGCCTGCCCGGACGCCCGCTCGATCTACGACATCCCCAAGACCGTGCACCGCGAGGGCCTGGACGCCTATGTCGTCCGCAAGCTGGACCTGCCCTTCCGGGACGTGGACTGGACGACGTGGGACGACCTGCTGGACCGCGTCCACAACCCCGCGCACGAGATCAACCTGGCGCTGGTCGGCAAGTACATCGACCTGCCGGACGCCTACCTGTCGGTCACCGAGGCGCTGCGCGCGGGCGGTTTCGCCAACCACGCGCGCGTGAAGATCAAGTGGGTCACCTCGGACGACTGCAAGACCCCGGCCGGCGCCAAGAAGCAGCTGGCGGACGTGGACGCGATCTGCATCCCGGGCGGCTTCGGCGACCGAGGCGTGTCCGGCAAGGTCGGCGCGATCCAGTACGCCCGCGAGAACAAGATCCCGCTGCTCGGCCTGTGCCTGGGGCTTCAGTGCATCGTCATCGAGGCGGCCCGCAACCTGGCCGGCATCGAGGACGCCAACTCCACCGAGTTCGACGCGGCCACCGCCCACCCGGTCATCTCGACGATGGCCGAGCAGCTCGACATCGTCGCGGGCGACGGCGACATGGGCGGCACGATGCGCCTGGGCATGTACGCGGCCAAGCTCGCCGAGGGCTCCATCGTGCGCGAGGTGTACGACGGCAAGGAGTACGTCGAGGAGCGCCACCGCCACCGCTACGAGGTCAACAACAGCTACCGCGCCGAGCTGGAGAAGAAGGCCGGCATCCTGTTCTCGGGCACCTCCCCGGACGGCAAGCTGGTGGAGTACGTCGAGTACCCGCGCGACGTCCACCCCTACCTGGTGGCCACGCAGGCCCACCCGGAGCTGGGCT
>NZ_LIQQ01000356.1 GCF_001418565.1 Streptomyces graminilatus
CGCCGCGGCCGCGGCGCGGGCCATGGTGCCGGTGCCCGCGCAGGGCTCCAGGAGCAGGGAGCCGGCTTGCAGCCCGGTGGCGAAGGAGACCTCGCCGACATGATCGGCGGCGATCGCGGGCGTGAAGAACTCGCCGGTGCTCTGCCGTTCGCCGTAACTGCGCATCCGCGTGATCAACATGCCGAGGATGTCGTCCGATTCGGCACGGGCGGTGTCGCTGCAGAACTCCAGCAGCCCGGCGCGGACGAGGATGCGGGCGTAGTCGGCCAGGCCGCGGATGTCGTCCCCGCTCGGACGGCTGAGCCAGCCGTGCAGGGGGCGGGCGGCTTCGGTCAGGTCTGGGTCGTAGGACCAGAAGGAGTTCCATCCCGCCCTCAGCGTGTCGATGAGGCCTTCGTCGCTGAGGGGGATCAGCAGCGGGCCGTAGTCGGGGCCGTCGGGCCTGCTGGGGGCGGACAGCGCCAGTCCGGCCAGCACGCCGACCGCGACCGCCCTCTCACCCGCTCCTCTGCGGTTCTCGATCCACCAGGCGTGAGCTGCGTCGACGATGAACCGGGCGTGTTCCCGGCCGCTCTCGGGGGCTAGGAAGCGGCGCATTCCCGCGGGCGGGATGCCGTACAGCGTCACTTCCTGCCCCAGCTGGCCTGCGCGGCAAGGCGGTCGAGCTCGGCGGCGACCGGGGCGGGAACGGTGCGTTTGCGGCCGCCCCGTCCAGAGCCGAAGGGCCGCTCCGCTTGGGTGCCACCGGAGGGCTGGAAACTCGTGTCGATGATCCAGTGCTTCTCCCCCGACAGCCGGGAGAGCCGGAAGGCGGCCCTGTTCATCAGGGCTCCCCGTTCGAAGAGGAGCACTTCGGCGTACTGGCCGGTCACGGCGCCGGCGCTGTGCTCGCCGATGACCGGCACGATGCCGAGATGCTCGACCGCCTCGCCCTCGATGTCCAGACTGACGAAGAACGACTCGGCCCCGGTGAGAGGAAGCAGCGCCGCATCCGCGGCCCGCCGAACGTCGTGCCGGGAGCCCGGCGCGGCGCGGACGATCCAGCGAGCGCAGTTGAGCGGATCGTGTGTCACCGAGCCGGGATGCCGAGCGGGGCCAAATGCCTAAGGAGGGCTTCACGGCCGAGCGTGGCCAGGTACCAGGTGTCCCGCTCTTCGATGCTGGGGTCGTTGGTGTCCATAAGGGGCTGCCTCTCCGGGAGTACGGGGAAGGGAAGGGTTGGGTGCGGGTCGGTCAGGCCACGGTGATCCGCGGGCGTCCGTGGTGGACTTCGAGAACGGCGCCGACCTCGAAGCCGCGGGCCAGGCCGAAGACCTCCCGCATGCGCGTCCGGGTCTCAGGGCGTTGACGATCGCGGCCGGGCTCGTACCAGCCGCCTCGGCTGAGGAGACGGATGGTCTTCTCGGTGACCTCGTCCCGAGTGACGTCGAGGTCGACCACGCGGCCACGGGTCGAAACCGGCCGGAGTCGACGCCGACGAAGGCATCGTCCGAGCCGACGGTGAGGATCTCGCCGGCGACGGTCCAGCAGTAGTTCGTACCGGAGGCGCGGTAGTTCGAGTCGGAAACGGGGATGACGAGCTTCATGGTGGCGCTCTCTGAGGGGAGTTGTGCGCAGATGGGCCACGGCGAGCGGGAAGTGCCACGCTCACCTTCGGCAACCTCAAACTACATTCAATAGTCGAGTTATGCAACGCTTGCGGTTGGGGTCGTCTGGAGCGCCCGCTGGGATGGGGCTGTCGGGCGTCGCTCGGTACTTCCGCGCTTCGGGCGAAACATCGGCGGATCGTTCAGCGGCTCGCCGATTCCTTGAGCAGCTCCGCGTCCCACAGCCGTCCCGGCGCGGAGCGTGATCAGGCAGGCGCCGCCTCGTGTGCTCGCCCACCGGGGCGATGCTGTTCGTGCTGGGCGGGGCACACTGGCACCGGCCGCGTCTACGTCCTGCCCGGGACCATCGCCTCGTCACTCTGTCGGGTTCTCTCGGCGGTTTCCGGCCGCCGGGCCGCGCTCAGCTCAGTCCGAGGAGGTTCGGCTGGTCCGGCTCCGAGTGATCGCCAGACGAGAGGTGCCATCGTGAGTGCCGCCTCGCTGACCGCCCACACATACGGCCGTGAGTTCAGTGGATCGTTGGACTGCCGGGGGCGGTAGCGCAGCAACCCATACCGTTGCGCGACGTGATGAAGGGTCAGCTGAGCCCACCGCGCCGCCGGCCCGCGGCCCGCGATCCGGGAGACGATCCCGATGGGGTCGTACAGGACATCGCCCGGGTACGCGCGTTTGCCGGCGAGCAGCTGGAGCAGCTGGAGCAGCTGGCGGGCCAAGGCGTCCCCCATGTCCGCGGTTCGGGGGTCGCCGATGTGCGCCCAGTGGAAGCGGTCCGGCAGGAGTTCCTTGGGGAACGGCGCGGGGACGCGCTCGTGGAGCGGAGCCAGCGGAGCCACCGCGCACGGCGCAGGGGCGGCCATCAGCAGATCGTGGGCGGCGTCATCTGGGGGAGGGAGTTTCCCGAGCGCCGCGCGCAGTTCCTGGCTCGCGTAGTCCTGTTCGGCTGAGCCGGCGTGCCGCAGCAGTTCGGCGTGCTCGGCCGGATGCAGGGATGGATGGTGGCGCAGCAGATGATGGAGCGGATGGCCGGACGCGCCGGCGAGGGTGCAGGCGGACGGCGGGCAGGCCTCGTTGCAGATCGTGTACTCGGCCGAGTTGTCCTCCTCGACCGTCATCCAGCCGTCGAGGCCGTCCGCGTCAGGCAGCAGGACGAGCCGCCCGTGACCGTCCCAGGACCGTAGCTCGACGCGTCCGGGGCACAGGCGTGTCAGGCGTAGACCCGGAACGCCGACCAGTTCTGCCGTATCAACCGGGCCATGGAGGACCGGGAGCAGGACGGCCATCAGATAGCTGAAGGCGATCGAGTCCAAGGCGAGGTGCAGACAGCCACCTCCAGCCACCGCCTTCCACTCCTGCATGGTCACCCCGACGCTCTCGTCCGCGTGCACCTCGCTGCTGTACCCGCTAACCGCCGTCCATACGTGTGCCTCCAGCCGCCGCTGCCCGGCGCACGCTCCGGCCTCGGCCCATTCCCGGCTCACCCGCGATCCTCTCTACCGTTATCCAGAGCCCATTTCACACACCGCGGGACGCGACTCGGCCACAACACCGAGGCCGGCCAGGCGATATGGGCTGGCGACTCAACGAGACTAGGCCGGGCAGTAGTTCAGGGCCGGGGGCCGCGGTCCAGCTTGAAGAACCTCCGGGGCATGTCGGCCGCCGACCAGCGATAGGGATGCTGGTTCTTCTCGCCGACGGTGACGAAGACGCCGTCAGGGGTGGTGTCGATCGCGGTGACCTCGACGACCGGCCAATGACCAGAGGCGATGCCGTTGTACATGAGCCGGTCGCCGACGCCGATCGGGGCCTGGACGGTGCCGCCGGTGTACCTCGTGTACTCGACGAGGATCTCGGGGGACCCCTCGGGAACCGTAAGTGCTCGCTCGGTCAGCATGGTGGTCAGGTGCTCCCTGACCAGGGGGTAGAGCTGCTCGGTAGACGGGTTCGCAATGTTCAGGGCTACGAAGGCAAGCCGGAGGCCCTCGTTGTCCAGAGCGGGCGGGAACCCGCGGCGATCGGCGAGAGCGAGAACGGCTTCGGCGTGTTCGCGGGTCAGGCTGGACAGATGCGGTGGCGCGTCGGGCTCCGCGGCGTCGATCTTCTTGCACGTGGGGCATGACAGGGGAGCGTCGGTGATCCGTGCCGGGTCCAGCCGTTCGAAGTGATGGACGATTTCGTAACGGCCCGCGCCGCAGGCCAGGTCGATCAGGAACCCGGTGTAGGCGTTGAACAGCCCTTCGTGGACGGCGCCCTGGTGGTCGGTGACGTTGCGGTGGTCCATGCTCCTTCTCCTGCTGGTTCGGCTGCGCGCCGGGCCAGGACGGGCCTCAGCCGGCGTCAGTCTCTCGGGTTCGGATGGTTCTCGGATGCCGCCGACACGGCGGCCGGCGGCGGTGTTCTCACGGCGGGGTGACGGGAGCTCTGTCAGTCGGTCACGCGGTGGGGGTGACCCACCTGCGGCTCCGGCCCGTCGCCATGGACGTTGTGCGGCCATCGGCACGCAAGGCTCTCGACGTGCACCCCGGGATGCTCCTCGCAGCGGACGAGATTGTCCGAGCGGATCTGGCGAAGCGGGATCGGAAGGACCACAGGTGGTACGCCGAGTTCGGCTTCGTCGTCCGCATGCCTTTCCAAAGCAGCCGCGAGCGGGGTGTCGCGGCTGCTGAGTTCACGGGTCTCGCCATCGTGGTAGGTGACGAGAGCGGTGTTGGCGTAGCTGATCCAGCCGGTCTCGCTCCTCGTCGTCTCGACCGCGACGGAGTTGACGGCCTTCCCCGTGGGATCACGGTCGAGAAGCGTTTCCTTGGCAGCGGAGACGAGTTCACTGATGTCCACGGTCGGATGTCCTTGTCAGGGTTCGAGGGGGAGGAACGAATCATGAGGCTGTCACGGCGTCGGTCCGGCGATGCCGTGTGCGCGCTCCATGTCCTGTGCGGTCTGGGGCGTTCCACCGCCGTTGACCAGCACGTACATGGCTGCCTCGTCCGCGACGGAGGCTGCGGATTTGAACTGGGTGACCTGGAGGACGGCGCGACGTTCGAACTTGAGCCGTCCCGCCTCGGACAGCCCGTCGTGCCGGACATAGGGTCCGTCATCCGTCTCCTCGCTCTGGACAACGTGAGTGGGATCGAACCACGTTGCCGGAACCGCGAACGCGCTGGTGAACCATGCCTGGGCGGTAAGAATTCGCTGCTTGCCGTCGACCACCGCCCAGGGCGCCAGTCCCGCCTCGTAGACGTCCCCGCTTGCAGCCGTCCACTGGGGGTTCTCACGGCTGCTCAGCACGACGACGCCCGCCGGAAGGCCGGTGAGCCACGACCGGACCAGAGCGACGCGCTGGTCGCCGCTCCAGACCGGGCCACGTTGGTAGGGCGGCGACAGGTCGATCTGGCCTTCGGCGACGAGGCGCACCAGATCAACGGCCTCGCGCGCGCTCAGGGTGAGGACGGTGTGCTTGACCGGTGCGGCGGTCTGGCGGGACATGCGGTGAACCCCTTGCTCCGGCGGTGAGCCGGTGGGCATCCGAGGCGATGAATCCGGACTTGAGCGCGGGCTGCCCTGCCACAAACAAACAGCAGCGACCCGGCCCGGCATCTGCAAACTACATTCTTTTGTAGAGATATGCAACACCCTGGTGTGGGTGAGCGGCTCGGGGAGCGCAGTGGCACGTCCCGGTCATGCTCTGTCGTGGATGTCGGCCAGATGATCAAGGAGGTCTCCGCGCCACCGCAGGGCGTGGTCAAGGCAGTTGGCTTCGCTCTTGTGGGTGCCGCAGATGCGCTCGTACCGGCCGCCTTTCGACCAGGCCATGCTGTCGGCCGATACGACGTGCGGCCACGACACCTCCAGCCCGGTCTTCTTGTATCCGAAGGCGTGGAGTTTGAGACCGGCGGCGTGGAGGTCCTGGAGGATCCAGCTCGCGACGTACGTGCTCGGACGGCGGCAGATGCTGCCCACGCCGACGAGGGGTTCTCGGGTGATATCGACGCCGGCCGCCATGAACTTCTCGACGCAGCGCGAATACTGATGCCGCAGCCAGCCCTGCACGACGGGGACGATCCTGAGGTCCGGGGCCAGATCGCGAAGGATCAAGAAGTTCTCGACGGTCAGGTCCTGGTGCTGCTCGATGGTGAGCCCCGTCATGCGAAGGGCCTGCCCCGCACATGAAATCCTGCTGGCTGGCCCAGGCGAGCTGATCCACCTCGTCGTGATACCGCCGGATCAGCTCCACGTACTGCTTGGGGCTCGTGCGCCACTCGCCGTACGTCGTGATCTCGGTGAAGCCGCCGCTGTCCAGCGCCCAGGGGCCGAGGGCCCGCGGCAGTGTCTTGAGCCTGGCCAGCCGACGGTTGGACAGGAACATGGGTACGGAGCTCCGGGCGAGCCAATGAGGTTGGTGCACGCCCAGCCAGAAGGCCGGCACAGGCGGCTTCGAGGGCGCCCGGGGGCGAGGGGCGTGCGCGGGACGGTCGAGGAGAAGCATGCGTGGTGTCTCCGGTCAGGGAACGAAAGGCGAGTCCGGGTCCGAGGCGCTGCCTTCGCACCTGCGGGTGCGGAGCGGATGAGGCGGACGGACGCCGGCCGGGGCCGGGAGGACGGCGGGGCACGGATGCGCCGCGGGCCTGGTGTGCTGATCTACAGGCGCAGGCTCACCAGCCGATGAGGCCGTGATCCTTGACCCAGGCGAGCTGGTACAGGTGGACGGCGAGGTGCTGGATGTCGGCCTCGGAGTAGCCGAGGCGGTCGAAGACGGCGCGGGCGGCCACGGTCCGGACCCCGGCGATCGCCAGGCGTTCGCGCTCGTGGCGGAGATCCATCAACGCGCGGGCCGCGGCCACATGGCGGGCGGCGGTGACGACCGGTTCCATGCCCGGCCGATGCGCGGGATCGTTGAGCAGAGCGGTAACGCTGTGTCCCACGGGCTCCGCCATGGTCTCGGCGGAGGCGAGCCAGCTCCGGTCGGCCTCGGTGAAGGCCAGCCCCCAGCTCGCCCCGTCGTTAGTGCTGACGAACGCACAACTGAACTCCAGGTCCACGCGGTAGGTGAGACGTACGCGGGCCCTGACGTCCAGATGCTCGCCGCGGGATACTCCGCTGTCCGCCAGCCCGGGCGTGAGATGCACTTGGGCGGTTCGCCCCGCGATCGTTGTGTCGACGTCGTAGGCAGCCTGCACCAGGGCACCGACGTCGACGGTGGTGGCCTGGGCCGATGCCGCGGTGCTGTGGCGGGCCCCATGAAGAAGGCCGCCGTCGAGCTGCCGGATGAGGTGCTGGGCGATCTCGTCCGGGGTGCAGGCTCCAGCGTTCTCCTTGATCGCCCGGATGCCGCTGCGCAGCGCGGTGAGGATCTGTTCTTCCGCGAGCACGGGATCGGCGTCGGGAGTGGGCATGGTGGAGGCTCCTTCGGGAAGGGGACCCGCCGCGTGAGAATGTGCGGCGCCCGATCTGGTGAGGCGGACCGCAGATGCCAAGGTCGGGGGCAACTCGGGCGGGTACCAGGCGAGGTACGCGGGCTGGCGGGGCGAGCGGTCAGCTGGAGTCGCGGGGGACGAGCGCCATGACGACACGGTCCGTGACCGGCATGAGCGGCAGCGGGGCGCCCTGGTCGGTAATGCATCCGTAGGCGCCGGCGCTGGTGGGCACGTCGATCCCGGGGAAGACCTGCTCGGCGTCCGAGGCACGCAGCGGCGACATCGTGGCCAGGCTCCACACCCACACGAGGTGACCGCCCTGCGGCCTGTCCGGCACACGGATGGAAAGGACGCCCTTCGGCTTCGGTGCGGTCAGCAGACGGACAGGTAGCCGACCAGCGCGGTGAGATCGAACGGGTCGAAGTCGACCGGGACGTTCCTCTCCTCGGTTCGGCGCGGCCGGACGTCGTTGCCGGTCAGGCTGACGACGGTGAACGAGGACCCGGTCGGCGCGTGCACGGTGATGGCCATCTCTTCGCCACCGGCATAGGCGATGTCCATCGCGGTGGCGAGCACGGACGAAGCACGGGAGTGGCTGAACATGACGGACTGCTCCTTGTGAGAGAGGAGGCACCGACGCAAACCGCGCGGGGCCGCCGGGCGGGTCAGTGGAGGATCCAGCCGCGGTGCACCAGGTGATCCGCGATCTGGCGCACCTGGACCTTCGGCGGGCCGGGATCCGCGACGACGTCACCATGCCGGTTGGTCACCGCCGGGAATATGGCGCTGAGCCCTTCGGGCCGCTGACCTTGGTGCCTGGCCCAGTAGCGGGAAGCGTCGTGCAGCGTGTACTCGTCGAAGGTGCGGGTGAGCGTGATGCCGTCGATGCCCGGTGCGCCGGTCACGTCGCGGCCCTTGACCGGAGCGGTCACCAGCTCGCCGGTGCGGCTGCTCGTCCGCGACGCGGGGTCCCACCGGAAACCCGACAACGGCGCGATCGCCTCAGCGGTCTGTTCCGCGGTCGGCGTGTTGGTCCACAGCACGGTGATCCAGGGGCCGGTGACCCGGATGCGCCAGTCCGTCGTCGGCCACCCCGCGGACCGGGTGATCAGGAGGGCGTCCAGGCGCGCCTCCATGTGGCGGGCGAGGTCGGAGGCGGCGATGACAGGCAGAACCGGCATGACAGCTCCCATTCGGGCGGCGGGGGGCGAGGAGGTGAGACGAGCACCTCCAATATTCTGATCACACTACCCGCAATTATAGAGGTATGCAACATCTAGCCAAGGTGCGAGCAGTGACGGGTCTCCGGCGCGTTCTCGTTCGTCGTCCCGAAGTCCCGCCGCTCGCACGCGGTCGACGTGCCACCGGTCGGCCGTGTGTCCGCTGGTGCGCCGGCACCGTCGGCCACCGGATACATGGCAGTGGGCACACGGCAGGCTTCCCGGGCAGGTCAGGGTGTCGACGATCCCGTCGCAGGTCGCGCAGGGGGCTCCGCTGACCGGCCTGCCGGCACGGTCCACCAGGCGGCCCTCGGCCAGCAGCCTCCGGTACTCGGCGAGATACACGGGGGCGGGCATCGCCTGCACCGCGCAGGCCCGTGGCGCACCGCCGCTCACCAACTGGCCCCGGCCCGCGGGAAGGTGCTCGCCAGGACCTTCTTCGCGAGCGCGGCAGGCGGCACCGAGTACGCCAGCAGCGCCTCGCCGGCCGACTCCGTCACCGCAAGGCCCTCGTGTCGCCTGCCGGTCGAGCGCAGGGCGCGAAGAAGACCGGGGGTGTCGGTGAGCAGGAGGCGGCCGGGCCCGTCGGGGACCGAGGCGAGCCTGGCCACCGCGATGCTTCCGGGACCGGGACCTGCTGTGCGGGCCGCGTAGTCCAGGCTCGCGTAGGCCAGGACGGCGGCCGGGCATGTCTGGCCGGCCATGCGGCTGATGGTCACGGTGTGGGTCCGGTCCCGGGAGTCCTCCGGGGCCCCGCTGGTGGTGAGCATGCGCAGGGACCGGAACGGGTTGAACAGGGCGTCTTCGACGCGCTCCAGCGGCTGATCAGGGTGGCTCGGTGCGTACATGCCGACCATGCAGGCGATGTCCCTGGCTACCACGGACGGCGCCGGCGCCTTCCAGCCGGTGCTGTCCGCGATGCCTGTGATCATCTGTTGCAGGGTGCTGCGACTGTAGCTTCGCAGCGCCGTGTGGCCGAAGAGATAGCGCCAGCTGGGCACGTGGCACTGGGCGGCGCTCAGCAGCCACCAGTGCAGCAGATACAGGCTCGCCGGTTCCTCAAGGAAGGGATCGGCTCCCTGCTCGTCGTCCAGGAGCCAGTGCCCCCGCGCGGTCGGGACGAGACCGCCGTCGGCCGGGCTGGCCAGGCCGAACGCCTGGATCCAAAAGCGCATGGACTTCACCATGCTCGAGCCCACGCCGAGGATCATCATGGCGTTGTCCAGCTGCCGCAGGCAGCCGGGGTCCTCCCGCAGAGCGAGGTATGTCTTGCGGAGCCAGCCGTAGCGGGGCGGGTAGCCCTGATGCCGGCCGAAGGCCGGGAGGCAGCCGGTCAGCGGTTTCCGAGTGCCCATGAGGCGACTCCTTCGGTCAGTGGATGAAGAGCGTGCGGTCGGGAAGAGTCAGACGGCCGACGAGCTGCGCGAGGTCGTCCGGCCACCGAGAGGACGTGTCGCGGATGAGGAAGCCCGTCTCCCAGACGGGGCCGTCACCGAACCGCGGTGTGCTGGTGAGCCGGACGTCGCGCAGCGCCACGGCATCGCATGCGACGACGAGTTCGTAGCTGCGCGATTCTGCGTCGATGTTCCAGAACAGCTGTCCGTCGCTGTCCGGGCACCCGCACGTGAGGGTGTACACGCGGGTTCGGCTGGGCACCGGCAGTGCGGCACGCAGGGCCTCGGCCACAGCTTCACTCTCGGTGTGGTTGTGTGCGCCTCGCATCGAAGTCCAGTGGTGTCAGGCCTGGCGGTCAGCCGGCAGATGGAGGTGCTGCCTGCTGGCGATGAGAGCGCGCAGGAGCTGATCGGAGGTACGGGTGGCGAGCGCGAAGGCCGTCAGTGAACTGAGAAGGTCCCGGTGCCGGACGAGATCCCGGTCGTGTGCAAGAGCCTTCTGGTCCAAGGCGGCACACGCGAGGACGTCTCCGCAGCCGACGACTGCGCGCCGCCCGAGACCCCAGACGATCGCGTTCACCGCCGCTCCCGCGGCGGCCAGCGGGTCGAGTTCGAGCATGACCCAGCCGAAGTCGGCCGGATCCCGGCCTGCCCGACGCAGTTTCTGCGCCGTGGAACGGAACAGTCCGCCGGTGCCCGCGGTCGGCTCGATGAACCACTCCCCCTGCGCGACGGCGACGTCGGTGTCGTCCGCGTCCGCCATCGCTGCCATCAAGTCGCTGATCATCGGCGGTGTGTGGTACTCGCCCATGCTGCGCCGTGAGTGGTGGTGGCGCAGGCTCGTGATGACCCAGGACATCAAGTCGATCCGGGACCGCTCGGAGGCGTCGGAGTCTCCCGTGTGGTCGAGCACTCCGTGGCGCAGCGCCGCGCGTGTCACCGCCCGGACGCCATCGAGCACGGTGGAGTTGAGATCCTCCTCCGTCCAGGCGAACAGCGGACGGGCGGCGTCCATCAAACCGGGCCGCAGATTCCACTGCGAGGCCGCGCACTCCGCGAAGCCATTGACGAGGACGCGCGGCGGCTGCGCGGCGATGTACGCGGCAAGGGCGGGGGCGTCCTCGGCCCCCG
>NZ_LIQQ01000357.1 GCF_001418565.1 Streptomyces graminilatus
GCCCCCGGCGACTTGATGGGCCACAGTGCCAGGGCTGCGACGATCCCTGCGGGGACGTCCAGCTGGCTACCCCCGGCACGGTGCCAGGCGTCGGCCACCGCCTCCCCGAACACAGCTCCGGAACTACGGACGGTGGGGAACGGGGGGCACTGACTGGTCCCGGCGTGCCGTGCACAGGCCGGATCGTTACATGCCTCCGGACCGCGGGTGACGGCCTCGGCGAGAGCTTCGCCGACTCGTGTGGAGATGTGGGCGCTGCTGGACATGTGACTTCCTCAAAAGCGGCAGCCGCAGAGGGCGGGAGGACCGTGGAGGCCGGGGCGCCAACGCTCCCGGTGCCCGCGGGACAGACACCCGCGGGGGCCGGGGCGCCAACGCTCCCGGTGCCCGCGGGACAGACACCCGCGGGCAGACAAGATCAGGCGCCGAGTCCGCGGTCCGTACGTGCCGTGTACTTCGCGCACGCGGGCGTGTCGTCGCGGAGGTCGGGTCCGCGCAGCCCGCGGCTGCCGCGGGGAAGGAGACTGCACTTGAGGCGCTCGCGCGGCTCCTTGCCTTCACCGAGCTGCTTGAGGACGCTGTGCGCGCACCCGCCGCAGACTGCCAGGGGAACTTGGGTGGCCGGGTGTATGCCGTTGTCGAGGAACTGGCGTATCGAGCCGCGGCCCGATCGGGCCGGTGCGGGGATGCGCATGCTGGTCATGAGGAGGAAATCCTTCCGAACGAGCGAGTGAGGCAGCGGGCGATGCAGTGCGGTGAGATGTGCGGCGCCGGGCCGGTTGGGGCCGTCGGGCACGGGTGGGCCGGTGCGTTTACCGGGCCTTCTGGCTCTCGACCCGGTCCGCCGACCTGGCCGCGCGGGTGATCTCGGCGAAGTCGAAGCCGATCTCCTCGGCGTAGGAGCGCAGATCGGTCAGCAGCTGGGTCAGCGCCGCCGAGAAGGTGAGGTGCGTGTCCGTGGCCGTGTGTACGCGCACGGCCACGGCGGCGTCGCTGGCGTGTACGTACACGTCGAAGGCGTGGTCGGCGGACTCCGTGTCATCGGTGTTGGCGATCGGGCGCACCGACGGCGCGAGGTTGGGCATGGCGCACAGGGGCCGTTCGTCCAGTCGCGCGCCCGTGTCACCGGCGAGGCAGCGGTCCATGTCGCTGCGCATGTAGCGGGCCAGGTGCTTCAGGTCGCACGTGAGATCCACCAGGGTCAGCCAGGCGTCGCCCGAGCGCTTGCGGTAGGACATCAGGGCAGCGGCAACATCGGAGTACGCGAGTACGGGCATGGAGAGTTCTCCTGAGGCGGGAGGTAGGGCGGGGGGCGAGATTCACCGCCGCTCGATGCATCTACAGTACCCGTAATGATCGAGATATGCAACGCATGTGATTCCGGCTCGCTCGACCCCATGACCCCGTGGCAGCCCGCAGGACGCTCCGGGCAAGGGCGTTGGCAAACAGCAGAAGAGCAAAGGATGCCCGTGCGGCGCCTGACGCCGTCAAACCGTGCCTCTGCTGGTCGACGCGGCGTACAGCTACGGGAGGTTCCTCGATCCGTATCGTGAACCCGCACCGCTGGGTCCACTGCCGCGAACTACTCGGCCGCGGCCAGCACGACGATGCCCCCGAAGATCCGCGCTTGCTGCTTCAGGTTCCTGCGCGACACGGGAGCAGGCTAGATCCGCGATTTACGCAGCGAATGCCATGCGGCGCCGGCCAGTGCCCGCGCCGACCGGTGCACCGGCAGCTGTTCGTGCTCGCGGTACAGCGCCCAATTGAACGGGACGAGAGACAATTTGTTGGAGGACAGTGATCCAGCGCGGCCGGACCTGTACACCGCCAGCGGTTCGGGAAGGCCGCGGGCGGGAGCGCCATCACGCATGATGCTCAACCACAGGGCGTAGTCCTGCCGTTTGGGCATCTCCGGCATCAGCCGGGTGCCGAGGACATTGCGGTCGTACATGGCGGTCAGCGCGCCGATGTGGTCCTGGACCAGCATCGCGCCGTAGTCCACGTGCTCTCGTGCCCGGACCACGCGCCCGTTCGGGGTGAAGTCGGTGCCCTCACCGGTGTACTCGGCGTCCACCTTGTAGTAAGAGGTGAACGTCAAGGGCGCGCCAGCCGTCGCCGCGAAGGCGATCTGCCGCTCCAGCTTTTCCGGGAGCCACATGTCGTCGCTGTCCAGGAAGGCGACGTAGTCCCCACCGGCACGTTCCATGGCGAGGTTGCGTGCCCGGCCCGCACCGCCCCGCTCGGGTGCCGCTCGCGGCAGGACACGCTCGTCCTGCCGGGCGAACTCCATGAGCAGGTCCATGGAGTCATCGGACGACGCGTCGTCGGTGACCAGAAGCTCCAGGTCAGTGTGGGTCTGGGCAAGCACCGACCGAATCGAGGCGCCGAGCGTGGCCGCCGAGTCGTGTACCGGCATCACCACAGAAACCACGGGCACAGCGCTGCTCCTACCCAGTTCGAGTCGTCATGGACGTTGTCGCTGGCCAAGGCTACGCGGGACTGCCTCTCGCCGTACGCGCCGCCCGAGGTCGTTGGACTGCCGCCGCAGGTCAGGGATCGGTTTGCGTTTGCCCACCGGCAAGAACGGCTCCACCGGCTCTCACTCGGCATCCAAGGATCACCACGCGCTACCCCCGACACCCATCAGGCCGAGGCTGCCGCGCACCAGTGAATCCGAAGAGCAGTGATCCGAACCCGAACCCGGGCTGTGGCTCACCTGTCCCTGTCGACGAGGGCGCAGTTGTGGAACCCGTCGTTGGTGACCGCGTGCTGCGGTCCGTCCGTGTCGGTGTCCGGGACGGGGTTGCCACGGAACTGCAGGGCGTCGCCCAGGTTGAGAGGGGCGTCCGGGTCACCGCTGAGCCACTCGTAGACACCTGCGTCGTAGTAGTAGGTGGTGCCGTCCTGGAAGTAGAACTCGGTGGTCTCCCGGTACCACCCCTCGTAGAGAAGGGACCACCGGCATACGAGCCTCTGGCCGCAGACGTCCCGGATGATGCCGAAGACGCGGTTGATGTCGTCGGCGGTGTATCCGTCCGAGAAGGCGCCGCGCAGTTCGGCGATCTCTTCCGGGTCCGTCGGGCGGGGAGAGGCCGGCTGGGACTGATTGATGGC
This sequence comes from Streptomyces graminilatus, assembly GCF_001418565.1. Taxonomy (GTDB): domain Bacteria; phylum Actinomycetota; class Actinomycetes; order Streptomycetales; family Streptomycetaceae; genus Streptomyces; species Streptomyces graminilatus. The sequence continues at coordinate 3,115 of NZ_LIQQ01000357.1, forward strand.
GCAACTCCTATCACGTGCTGACTTTTCTCAGGTTCTTGGACAGCCGCCAATGACGTCCTCCCGGTCCTCGGGAGGCTCATGGGCCGCCGCTTCCATGGCCTCATCAGGGGCGCCGGAAGGGGAAGCCGTAAGCTACGTCGCTGTGGTTGACGGCGTCGACAGAACCGCTAGGCCCAACTCCCGGGATCCGCGCCGAGCACCAGCGGCGTCGACGTCACTCCGTCCTCGTGCCCGACGAACATCATGTCCGCAGGGCTGTCGAGCAGAATGTCGCAGGGGTCTCCTTCCGTGTCTCCCCTCCTCACTACAACCGTCAGAGTGACGTACTCGTTTCCTTCGCCGGCCACGGCTGCTCCTTACGCGATAGCACGCTGTACTTCGTTGCTTGGGCAGGGTCTGTACCGCGGCTTCGGTCCGACGGGCCGAAGCCGCGGAGTCGTAGGTGCCGGTGGCTCATGCCGGAGGAGATTGGCCGCCCTCGGCAGACGAACCCTCGCGGGGCTGGCGCGCCCCATCAGCCGCCGCCTTGCGGCGCGGCATAGTGAGCACAAAGGCCAGCAGAGCCACCATGGCGGCCCCGACCGCGCCGAGCGCCGCCCCCACGCTCCTCGGCTCGAACAACCACACGCTGCCCAGCGCGAGCGCGGCGCACGGTAGGCCGAAGAAGAGAGCCCACCGCGTCCAGGCGTGCCGTTCGGAGTGCTGTGTGCCGTCCACCCGCATCAATGTCTCCATTTCCTGTGCCGACGCCTCACCGGGGCGCCGGGTGGGCCGTCGCCGGATCCAGGCGGATCGACTGCTGCCCCAGCCGGATCCGATCCGATCAAGTAGCAGGTCAGATCCGCAACTGCTCGCCGTCGAAGTACGCGTCCTGTGGTACCCCGCTGCGCGGCAGGATGCCCGAGATGACGGGGGACGCCAAGCCGCGGACGGGGACGATCGCCGTGTACCGGTCCACCGGCTTTGCTGCCACCCGTGTATCGCCCCACCGCTGGCCCACGACGTACCCGTCTCCGACATGCACGTGCAGTGTGTCCATGGTGGTGAATCCGAGGCGGCGGTAGTACCCCTCCAGCGCCGGGAAGAAGTTCAGCGTCAGCAGTCCGTATCCGGCACGCGCGAATCGCCCGGCGGCATGCCGGATCAGCCCCGCCCCCACTCCGCCGCCACGGTGGTCCGGATGCACCGACACGGCGGAGACAATGCCGATCCGCGTTAGCAGACCCTCCACCAGATCGGGATGATCGAGGCCATCATGCTCGAAGAGCCAGGTCGGAGCCCCTCCCATCAGCGCGCCGACCGGATTGCCCGAGGCATCCTCGGCAAGGATGACAAGGCTCCTGAAATGAGACAGCGGACCAGCGGGAGGCTGGGCCAGCGTGAGCCGGGCGCCCTCGAAAGCCTCGGGGTCTTCGGGATTGGCCGCGGCCACGAGCTGCATCACGGCTTCGGTGTCCTGCCTGCCGGCATCGCGGATGCGGATGCCGGACAGGCGGGTGCGCAAAGGTTTCAAGGAAAGGCTCCCAGAGGTCCCGGAGGCGCTGCGCCTCGGTTCACGGGTGACAAGAGAGAGGCCGACGGGCGGCGAGTTGGCCCGGGCGATCTGCAATCATACTACATTGAAATATCGAGATATGCAACGCCATGCTATTGGGTGCCCATCGGTCATTCGCCCGTTGAGGCGGGCTCCACCCGGGTGAAGCCGCCCTCGCCGTCACGGCATACAAGGGTGATGTCGTTACTCGCACACAGGTCGACCAGGTCGGGGTGCGGCATCGACGGAGCGAGCATGACGCGGCGCGGGGTGGGGTCGAAGAACCTGCGCATGTCCAGCAGTTCACCGAACGCGGCCAGCACGCGCGCCCGCGCGACGCTTCCTGTGCAGGCGACGAGTTCGTTGGCGGTGTGGTCGAGAAGGTCCACGGGTAGCGGGAGGAGCGTGCGGGCGGGTGTGACCGCATAACGGCGGATGTCGTGTCCTGTCTGGGTCAGGTAGCTGCTGTAGTCCTTCAGGAGCCGTTCGGCTTCCTGCTCGGCAGGGGTGAGCTTGCGTCCGCGCTCCTCGCCCGGCCGGGGGCGGAACGGGACGGCGAGGTCGTGCTCACGGACGGCCGTGTGCGCGAGGAGCGGCTCGACGACCGGGACCCCACTCGGCGCCGGGGTGCCGTTTTCGGGGAGAAGCCTGAAGACGTAGCCGGTGCGCGGGGGGTGGGCCGGGCCGCCGATGACCGGCAGTTGCACCCGCACGTACGGGGTGTCCGGGTCGAGGCGGTAGGCGCCGAGGTAGCGCACCTGCGACCCGGGTGCTACGGCGAACAGGCGCAACGAGCGGCCGGAGAGGGCGTGTTCGGCGACGGCCCGGTTGCCCTGCCTGATCGACTGATCCCGGTCTCCCCTGCCCTCGCCCTGGAAGTGGAAGTGCTGGCCCGTCCACCCGTCGTACTGGCTGTCGTGGGTTCCGGGCGAACTGAACAGGCTGATCACCGTGGTGGTCTTGCTCGGACTGATGCGTCCGTTGAGACGGCCGCCGATGAGCGTGTGAAGGATGGGGCGGGCGATGCTGTCACCCGGCTGAAGAGGAAACGTCATGTGCAGTCCTGATGGCGCGTGAAAGGGATTCGAGGGGCGCTGAGGCGCGAGAGCCGGTGAACGGCGGCCCGGGCCGAAGCCGGTGACCGGATGGGCGCCGCCTCAGCAGAACAGGCTGGAACGTGCCAGGCCGTCCAGGGGGTCGCACACTACCCGTCATTATCGAGATGTGCAACATGTGCCTTGAGTCCCGCTTCGAAGTGTTCCAGAGCCAACCGGCTGTCGACGGCGTCTTCGATGGCACTCCACACGAGACCGCGTGCCGGGTCCTCCGGGATGCGGGGCTCCCCGAGGTTTCCGCGGATCACGGTGACCGTGTTCCCCACCGGCGGGCGGGCGCGGTGCATGAGGATGCAGGTCGGAGTCCCGTGCCCGGGGATGTAGACCCCCGAGGTGTCGATGATCCACCGGGCATCGAAGCGGGGAAGAAAATCTTCGACATAGCGGCGACCGAACTCCCTCTTCATGAAGGAGTTGGCGGTCAGCTGCGCCACGAAGCCGCCCGGCACGGCCAGGCGCTCCAGCATCAAGGCCGTGAACGGGAGGGCCAGGGAGTACTTGCCGCTCGCCACCTGCGGGTAGGCGGCACGGACCCGGTCGCGGACGGCGGCGTCCTTCGGCGTGATGTACGGCGGGTTCGCCACACACGCGTGATAGGCGCCGGCGCGCAGCAGCGGCTCGTGGACATCCAGCAGGGAGTCGGCCGCCGTGACGTTGATCGGCCAGGAGGCCGGGACGCGGTCCAGCCGGGTGCCCAGGACCGTGGCGGCGCTCGCCAGGAGCCGGTAGGAGGTCAGCACGGCGGCGTACGCGTCCAGATCAACACCCGCGACCGCGGCCAGAGCCCGTTCCACGGCCAGGTCCTCACGGGCGGACCGTGCGTGGCGCCGTCCGCGGACCGGCGGGACGCGCACCGCGTGGAAGGCGGCAAGAACGATGTGGCCCGTCCCGCAGGCGGGGTCGATCATCCGGACGTCGGCCGGCCCCCACTCGTCCATCGCCGGTTCCAGGGACAGCCGCAGCAGCAGCCGGGCGATCCACGGCGGCGTCTGGCATAGGGCCCGGCCCTTGCGGGCCTCCTCGTTGAGCAACTGGTAGGTGTCGCCGAGCGCGTAGCCGTCGATCCGCAGGCCGTCCTCCAGGACGGGATGCCGGTCCCAGAACTGTTCGATTCGGGCCCAGGCCGTGTCGCTGAGCGGCTGCGACCACACCGGCAGTACGTCCGGGTCGGCGAGCGGCGCGAGGGCGGGGTGGCAGGACGCGAGAAGCTCAAGGAACTTCAGCAGGCCGTCCGGCCCTGGCGGCGGCGAACTGGCCGTGAGCAGCCCATGGTTGTGGGCGTGGCGGGCAAGGCCCGCCGCGTGAATCCACAGGGCGGCGGCACGGCGCTCGCCGGTGTCCCGGGTGACCGCCGCTGTGACCTTGTCGTACGCGGCCGGGGACAGGGTGCGGTTGTTCATGTCTCCTCGCAGGGGAATGCCTCATCGGCGGGCTACTGGCCTCCGGTCATGCCGGACCACACGGTGGCGAAGCTGTCGCGCGCCTTGTCCTGGACGCCGGCCGGGGCGGTCACGTAGAAGTCCTCGACCGTGCCGTAGGTCTTGCTGTCGGGACGGGTGTGAGTGCGGACGCGGTCGACCCCGAGGCCGTGGGCGGTGGAGTGCTCGACGCGACGGTTCAGAGCCACCGCGGCGTTGCGCAGGAAGGCGCTGGCCTCGGCGCGGCTCCCGGTGCGTACGGTCTTCACCGACCGGTAGACGGTGCCCTTGATGCCGCTGTCGCGGCACCCGGGCTTCGCGCAGCGATCGCCGTGCGCCGTGTGGCACTCGGGCCGGCGCCCGGCGGTGTAGGCCCGCTGCACCCGGTAGACCGCCCAGTCCTCCTCGTCGAGGCGCGCCCCGAACTGGCCGAGCGCGTCGGTGTTCTGGTCCGCCGTGACCCGCCGGAAGAGGGTGTCGTCCTTGTACAGCGAGCTGTTGTCGTTGAGCGCCATGGACACGTACTCCAGCCGGAGCACGCGGGCGGCGAGATCGGGGTACTTCCGCAGCCGTTTCAAGTGGTCCGGCTGCGGCGAACACACACCAGAAAACGGACAAACAGGGCAGTAGGACTTGGCCATGGCCACGCCGGTGCGCTCCTGGACGTAGCCCTGCACCGCCTCCCTGTCCCAGCCGAGGCGGATCAGCGGGTAGTCGAGGGCGAAGGTCCGGGCTCCGGCCTTCTTGTCACGGCGCGCCTGGTGCTTGTTCGCCTCAGCCGCCCGCCTGAACTCGTCGGCGTTGTAGCCGAAGAGCTTGCCCACGGTCTGGCCACCCGCCTGGCTGCGCTGGAAGCTGTCGATCGGGAAGCCCTTGAACTTGATGCTGCACCGGTGCCCGCCTGAATACTGCGGGACCGTGCCGTTGGCCTCCATCTCGTCCATGAGAGTCCACTGGCCCCGGCTAAATACCCGGCCAGGCGTCGTAGTGTCAGAGAGGACCTGGACCCCGGCCTCCTCCAGGTGCCCGGCCCGGGCGACCTGCGCATACCGAACGCCCTTCGCGCGCAACCTGGGCAGCACGTGGTCCTGGACGGCCGCGATCGTGTCGGGAAACTCAAATCCGGTCAGAGCCGTCACCACGGAAAAATCGGAGAAGTCCTCGGCAATGCCGAAACTCACGGGATCGTCGAGGATCGCCAGCAACAGGGCTGTCGAGTCCACGCCGAGGCCGTACGCGAGCGACTTGCGTGGCGCCGAGCGGAAGGCGGCCAGAGCGTCCGCGACGGCGGACGCGGTGTATACGCCGCCCGCTGGCGAGGAAGCCTCGGTGGTGGCGCCCTTGAGGGCGGGGGTGTCGAACAGGGTGAGAGAAGTCATCAGACGCGCCTGGGGGACGGATCGAGGGGCGGGCCACGGCGTGGCCCGCCCGCACCGGATCGGGTTGGGTGGTCAGGGCTTTGGCGGAACGGCGCGGGCGTCGATGCCCGCATGAGTGAGGTAGGGGCGGTACTTGGGGCCGCTGCGGCCGTCGTCGCCGTCGGTGGGATGGACGGCGCCGTCGACTCCGCCGGCCCCGATGGCGCGCTGGGAGTCGTTGAGCACCGCCCGGCGCCCTGCACCGGTGATGAGGTAGGGCCCGCCGCCTTCGTCGTCCTGAGCGGTGCTTGCGGGCAGGACATAGCCATCGGCATCGTTGCGGTAGACCAGGCCCTGGTCCAGATAGGCCTGGAGCGTCGGCCGCCGCACTCCCTCCGGAAGCCGGCCCTCGGGGTGTGCGCTCGCGGCACGGAGGTGGTGAGGGGCTGGAGGCGACAGCTGCTCGCTCATCGCGGCCCCTCCAGCGCGAGAACCGAGTCCGGCACCAGGGAGATCTCCTGCGGGCCGGACGTGGAAGGCTGCGGGACGCGGCAGCCGCCGGGCCCTTCGCAGCACGTCGCCGCACGGGGATTGGGCCACCGGCACGTCGGACAGCGCCACATGAGGCCCGCCGCGACCGCCGCCTCGCAGATCGCATCCCTCTGGGCGGAATTCGAGCTGGCCAGCAATGCCTCCAGCACCGTCGGATGCGGCGCGGCCATCTGGCTGTCGTCGAGCACGACGGTGTCCTCGACCACCACGCGCAGCGGGACGGTGCCGTCCGGACGGACGATGCGCTCGGGGTTGGCGCTGTCGAGGTGCACCGAGACCTGCACCGCGCCGTCCTCGGCGTCCAGGTAGGTAAAGGTGAACACTCCGGCCACTTCGGTGCATGAGGGACCGTCCTCATCCGCCGGGTGGAAGACCGTGGCACGGTTGAGGGCAGCGGCCTCGGCGGCGTCGGGGAACGCGAAGTCCAGCGGCACGACCCGCGAGCGCCGGGGCCCGGTGATCTCCTCGGCGAACAGGTCGTAGCCCTCGTCGGGCCGGTCGCCGCGGCCCGGACCGTAGTAGCAGTCCACAGCCTCGGCGTTGTCGGCCGGCGGCTGTTCGGGCACGCCGTCTGTGCCGTAGAGGTTGTCCCAGTTGCCGCGCACGTAGTCGGCGAGCTCGGCGAGCGCCGTCGCTTCGGTGGCGTAGGGAGAGGTGGAGTCCTCGTGACGGTTCCAGATGCGCAGCATCCAGACCTCCTCGCGCGGACGGGGGGCGAGAAGGGCGGAGACGGCCGGGGCGGGACGCCCAGTGGCCTCCGCGAGCAGGACGGCGCGGGCCCGGGCGGCGAGGTCGCGGTAGGACCTGGACAGGTCAGCAGCGGCCGGGGAGTCGGCCAGGGTTCCGGCGATCCGGACCAGAGACTCGATGTCGGAGGGGCTGAAGCATGCAGCGATCATGGTGTCCTCGTCAGTGACAGAGGCCCGGCGGGTGCGGCGGACGGCCACCGGGCGGATGAGGCGCCGCCGGGCACTGCCCGGGCGCGGGGGAGGTCAAAGGCCCAGCACGGCCTGGAGGTCCGCGAGAAGCTGGAGGGCGCGCTCACGTTCGGGCGAGACACGGACCTGGCGGATACGGAGCGGCTTGGAGGGGAGCTCGATCCCCAGCACCGACCCTCCGGTATCGCGGCGGAGCTCGTACGCATCCAGCGGCAGCATCCAGGCGTCCCAGTCGTCGGCCTTGCTGCCCGCGCGTCTGCGGCCCTCGTCGTTCAGCTCGGTGACCGGACAGGAGCAGTCGGGGTCCTCGCACTTCCGACCAGCCGGATGCCCGGCGATGACCCCGGACCTGCGGTAGGTGGCGGCGGCCCCGTTGAGCATGGGACAGGCAGCCTCGGAATAGACCAGGCACTGAGGGTGCAACCCGGGCTCTGGGGAGTACCCGACACCGACGTCCTGAGGGCGAACCAGCACGTACAGGCGCTCGCTCAGCGGACGTTCGCAGATCTGGCACAGGCCGCGTTCGAAGGCGACCGCCCGCTTGACCGGGTCGACACCGCCGAAGACGACCACACCGTTGTGCTCGAAGGACACGTACGGGACGACGAGACCACCGTGCCGGGGCCGGTGGGCGCACGACACCGGCACCGCGGGCGCGCTCACCGCCCCTCACGCGCGGAACGCCCGTACTCGTCGGCCGAGAGCGTGGTCTCGAACAGGTCCCACGCCAGTCCGATGTCCGTGTTGTCGGGGTCGACGCCGAAGACCGGCAGCGCTTCGCGGATCAGCCGGTCACCTTCCTGGTAGGTGCGCTGGATCTCCTCCGCCCACAGCCAGTAGCTCATCAGGGCTCGTCTCCGCGTGGAGCGGTCGCTCATGGCGTCCGGGTTCCACGTGAGGTGACCGGTGTCGTCGGCCAGGGCGAGCGCCCCCTTGAGAGTGCTGTCGCCGTCTTGCGAGCGGAACATCACGGCGGCGAGCCACCTGTGATGCTCGGGCAGATCCTCGGTGGGCAGCCAGCCGAAGAGCGTGGTTTCCGCGTACTGGGTAGGGGAGGAGCGGGGGAAGTAGTTGAGGACGCGGGGGTCGAGCGCTTCGGCGTACTTCTCGGCGTAGTCGGTCATCGGCGGTTTCCCTGAGGCGGCGGTGGGTGCCCGGCCGGACGTGGGTGCGAAGGCACCTGGTGCGGGAGGGGCTGAACGTGTGGGGGACCGGAGACAGTTCGGGGCCGGGCTTGCGTGGCGGCCCTTCCGGATGCAATTACAGTACACTTTATTATCGAGATATGCAACATTCCTGGATGGTCATCCAGAGACTGACCAGCGCCCGGGGTGACGCGCCACGACGGCGACAGCATCGCAACGCAGAGCTCTCGAATACCCCCGCGTTCCCACAGTGCCCAGGTCTGGGGCAGAGAGGCCGGCCACCACTGCACGGTCACCGCCTCCTGGGCAACGTCGACCGCGACGCCGTATCCCTCGTCCCGGCTCCAGTCGGCCATCACCACATGCGGGGCCAGGGCCTCAACGACCTGTTCGTGAAGGCGGATTGCCTCTTCCTTGGCGTTGCGGGCAGTCACCTGGATGGCTCGCGCCTCGACCGCGCTCACAGGCCGGTAGACGGTGCTGGCGCCGTCGGCCTCGGCGATGACGAGGGCGCCGCCCCGCGCCGGGAGCGCGCGTTCGCGGCCGGCTGCCACGCAGTGGCGGAGCAATTGGCCGCCGGAGACAACACTGTCGTGTCTCCCGCCGGGCACGGCCGACGCCCGGTAGTGCTCGTGCTGGACCAGACCCACGGCGTGGCGGACGTTCAGCATGCTGCGGGCGAGCTCGCGGGCGCCTGGCTGGCCGTGGACGGTGTAGCGGACGAGCCGGCTGTGGATCTGCACGGCTTCCTGGGCGCAGGGGCGGGTGAACTCGCTTCCGGTCACCTCGCGGACGATGAAGTCGATGACCTGCGGCAGGTACGTGGCGGCAAAGGACGCCCGGCGCAACAGCCGGAGTTCCAACTGGCCGTAGGAGCCGGGGGTGAGGGTGTCGCGCATGGGGGCATTCCGCTCTGGGGTGGCGAGTTGAAGTCAGGGGGTACCGGGGGAGTGCGTGCGGAGGTAGGCGGTCCAGGCGTCGTACTCGGCGGCAGTGCGGACGGGAACAGGGACGATGGGAGATCGCCCGAAGCACCTGTCGCATGGGCGGACGACGCCCGCCAGGCCGCGGACCTCGGCCCGCTGTGCCGGGATCGGGGTGCTGCACAGGGCCGTGTCTCCCGCCGCGGGCGGCGACAGCGTCAGGTGCAGGTGCGCGCCGTCGAGGACGGGAAGGATCCGAACGTCCTCGGCTCGGTCGGGCTCGGGACTGAAGTGGCGGGACAGGAACTCAACGACAAGGGCGTGCGCGGACTCGCGCCGGGCGCTGATTGTCCCGGTGCTGCGGGCCGGTTCGCCGACGGCTCGCAGAACGGGCCGAAGGCCTGCGGCCAGGCGTTCGGTGAGCACTTCCGTCTGCCTTCGGAACTCGGGCGTCTCTCCACGCGGGTCCGGGGCGCGCACCCCGGCCCAGATCCAGGCCGACGGCAGGAACTCGGCGAGGCCGCGGAGCAGGCCGTAGGAACTGCTGACGGCCCGGATGACGCAGTCCGTACGACCCGGGTGGGCGCAGGTTCTTTCCGGCGCCCGGCACATGCGCAGTTCGAAACGGACGCCGAGGGCGGTCGCCTGGGTGCGGACGATGCCGAGTCCCGCTTCGTCCCCGTCCGGCCAGGTCCGGAACCACCAGGCAGGCTCCCCGTCCAGCAGCGGGCCGGCTTCGTCACTGGGGCCGGCGCCCTGCGGTTCCGCTGCCCGGGCGTCCGGCAGGGTGCCGTGAGCCGAGACGACTCGACCGGCTTCGAGTACGAGGTAGGTCATGGGCGGCTTCCTGCCGTGGCCAGGCGCAACGAGCGCCCGGCCTTCTGCGTTCCGGCGTGCCGAGCGTCGTACGTCGGCGCCGGGCACGAGAGGTCAGGACGAGGTCTTCTTCTGGGTTGTGGCCGCGCCATCGTTCAGGCTTCCCTTGGGGGCCTTCTTGACGGAGACCCCGCCGCCCTTGGGGAGCTTCTTCGAGCCGCTGACCAGGTCCTTGAATCCCTGGCCGGGACGGAAGCGGGGTACCGAGGTCTTCTTGACCCGGACGCGCTCTCCGGTCTGGGGATTGCGGGCGTAGCGGGCGGGGCGGTCGACCTTCTCGAACGAACCGAACCCGGTGACCGAGACGCGGTCACCCGCGACCGTCGCGCGGACGATGGCGTCCAGGACCGCGTCGACCGCGTCGGTGGCCTGCTGCCGTCCGCCGAGACGGTCGGCGACCGCATCCACGAGCTGGGCCTTGTTCATGTCGTAACTCCTGTGTGTTGTTGAGGGGCGGGGCGGGGGCGCCGGCCGGGCGCCCCTCCGGGTCGGACTGGGTTTCAGAGGCCGGAGCGGCGCCGGAGGGTGTTCTCGTAGTCCTTCAGCCGAGCCTTGGCGATGACGGTGCGGTCCTCGGCGCGCAGCACGATGCCCTCGGGCCGGTGCCCCGCCTCGGCATCCAGGGCCACTCGGGTGGCCGGGAGCCGGGAGACGAGGAAGGCGTGCATCTCCTCGATACCGGTCGGCACTTGCGACGCCGGGATTGTGCCGAGCCGGGGGGTGAGGGCGATGCCCTGTCGCGCGGACACGGCCTGAAGTTCTTCCTCGGTGAAGAACGTCTGGCCGCCGTGCTCCCGCCAGCTGGAGGCCTCGGCCGGGGTACGGCTGAGGACGTCCCCGGGGACCATGGCCGCGTCGAACAGCCGGACGCCCACCTGATCCTGACCGGTGTACTGGCCGGAGTTCCGGCCGATCTTGCCGCCGTAGACCTCCAGGTAGAGCACGAGGACCTGAGTGCCGCCGCCGCCCGGCGTCCACAGCGCATCCGCGACGGGCCGAAGCGCCTCGACCACCCCATCCTTGGGGTTCGCGATCAAGTCGCCGCGAGCGTAGAGGAGTTCCTCGCGGGAGCAGATGACGTACTCGCCGTTCGAGAACACGACGATCCGGGTGCCGGCGCCGTCCACCTTCTCGGTGAGCAGCACATTCCCCTCGAAGACGGTGGCTTCCTCGACGAGCGTGCCCTGCTTCGGGCCACGCTCGTGGAACGTGAGGATCGAGGGGTATTTGGTGGCCGAGTTGAGCGACTCAAGATTGACGCTGCGCAAGTCAAGCATGGCTGTGCGGTCTCCAGTTCAGGGTGGCGCGGCCTCGCTGCGCGCGGCCGGAAGGGGTGCGGGGATGGCGGCCGACGACGGACGGACGGACGGGCGGCCTCATCAACCCAACTGCCATCAAGTTACACGAGATTATCGAGTTAAGCAACGCATATCGTCGTCTTGACCAAAGCTCTCGCGTTGTGTCAGGCTGACATAGCGACAGCGGGTCGCAGTGCCGGTCGACTTCACGCCGTGCTCCCCGCAGCAGTGCTCGCAATCAGCCTCCACTCGCGCCCCCAGGGAGAACCCCGTGATGCCGACGTCCGTAGCCTCTTCCGCTGACACTCCGCAGACCGCCGCGTTCCTCGGCACCCGCGTTCTCGACCACCAGGCCGCCGACCGCGCGGCCGGAGTCCTCATCGGCGCCGCATGCGGCGACGCGCTCGGCGTCCCGTACGAATTCACGCCCCGGCTCGCCGACGACCAGCAGCCCGCCATGATCGGCGGCGGCCTGGGCCCCTACAAGCCGGGCGAGTACTCCGACGACACGCAGATGCACGTGTGCATCGCCGCCGTTGCCGCGAGCGGAGCCGACCTGACCAGCCCCATTGCCCTCGACCAGATCGCCCGCAACTTCCACAACTGGCGCGCGAGCGGGGCAACCGACATCGGCAACCAGACCAGCGCCGTACTGATGGCGGCTCACCAGAGCGAGACCGGATCCCCGAGCGAGGCCATGACCGCTGCCGCCGACGCCTACACCGCCCGCGCCCGCTACAGCGCGGGCAACGGCTCGCTCATGCGGACCGGCATCGTGGCACTCGCCTACCTGGACGACCCCGAAGGCATGGCCCAGGCGGCCACTCTGATCAGCTCCCTGACCCACAGCGACCCCGAGTGCATCGAAGCATGCATCCTGTGGTGCTCCGGCATCCGCACCGCCGTCCTGGAAGGCACCTTCGACGGCGTCCGCCAGGGCATTCACCTCCTCCCGGCCGACCGCCAGGACCTCTGGACCAGCCGACTGGACGAGGCCGAGGCCAACCCGCCGCACCACTGGCCGTCGAACGGCTACGTCGTCACAGCCCTCCAGGCGGCCTGGTCCGCCATCACGCGCACCCCCGTCCCCGAGCACGCACCAGAACGCCGCTCGTTCCCGGCCCAGCACTTCCAGCTCGCCGCCGAAGCCGCCGTCCGTGCGGGCAACGACACCGACACCGTGGCCGCGATCGCCGGAACTCTGCTGGGCGCGCGGTGGGGCCTGTCGGCCATCCCGCTTGCCTGGCAGCAGGCCGTGAACGGGTGGCCGTCCCTGACCGGGCCCGACCTCGTCCGCCTGGCCGTGCTGACCGCCCGGAAGGGATTCGACGACGCCGACGGCTGGCCGACCACCGCACGTGTGCCGATTCCCGGCTACGCCGGAGAAGGGTTCGTCGTCCCCCACCCGGAAGACCCCGGCGTACTGCTGGGCAACCTTCCCCTGACCGAATACCGGGGCGCGGCACCCGTCGACGCAGTGGTCTCCCTATGCCGCGTCGGACAGGCCCCGATCCTGTCCGGCACCGACGTCGAACACGTCCGCGTGTGGCTGGTCGACAAGGAGGGCTCGAACCAGAACCTCCACTACGTCCTCGACCAGGCGGCCCACCAGATCGTCCGGCTACGCAAGGAAGGCAAGCGGGTCCTGCTGCACTGCGTCGCGGGCCGTTCGCGCACCCCGGCTGTCGCCGCCGCCTACAGCACACTGCTCGGCACGCCCCCGCAGAAGGCGCTGGCCGAGATCTACGGGGCGCTGGACCAGCACTGGACGCTGCTGGCGCACTGGCAACTCCACGACGCCGTGTACGAACTGGCCGGCCTTACGCCCTACCGCCCCAAGGCCCGCCAACTCGCTGCGGGCAGCCCCCTCCCGGGCCGGTAACCCCAACTCCACACGACCGGTGTGTGGGTCGAGCGCGGTCCAAAACGGAAGTTGGGGATCACGCTCGACCCACACACAGACATCTACCGGGGCCCGAACCTCCCCGGGCCGGGACGCTCCAGGATGAAGTCGTACACCGTCCGGCGATACCAGTGATACGCGAAAACCCGAGGCTTGCCTTCGTCACCCGGCTGCCGGTCGGCGAACGGAATCTGCCCTCGGTTGTGGTACGCGACCATCGTGTCGTGCTTGAGAGGCTCGCCGCGCGTGGCGTTCCCCCAGACTTCCCCGAAATCGTCGATATCCAGCAGGTCCTGAGGATTGCCCTCCGGAAGCGGCTGAACGAGTACCGGTCCAGTTCCGGCGAAGGCCGCCCACACGCGCGGGCGGTTGTTCTCCACCCAGGCATCGATCTCGTCCTGGTCCCACTCACGTGGTTGGCGCTCGGATACCGGATCAGGGAACGGAGTACGGATTACCTTGCCGTCCTCCGTTTTCTCCTCGGTCGCATTCCAGATCCAGGTACGTACCGTCGGCTCCGGGACGTTGAACCGCTTCGCGATGCCCGCAACGGTCAGTCTCACCGGGCGCTTCTTCTTCCCCCGGCCTGCGCCTCCGGCTCGGCCCGGGGAGGTTGGACCGCGTCCGGTCGGCGTCCCGCTGCTCCCGCCTGCCGGGCCACGAGCGGATCCACCTGGCGAGGACTTCGGCGTCTGAGCCGCGGTCCAGGTCCTCGGGCGATTGCTTCGGACCCAAGTATCCACCGCGGTCGCGTCGTGGGTCCCCTTGGCGTCCTCGCCCGGGAACCCCTCGGACTGCGTCCACGCCCTGGCTGTCCGGCCAGTTACGTCGTACTTTGCCGCGATCGCGTCGGCGTCGAGCCGGGCCTGGCCCCGGGCGCGGCTCATGGCCGAGCCCGCCCCGCGGCAACCTGCGTCTTCTGCCACGGCTGGCTCATCGCGCGGTGCCCCCCTGCCGGCGCATGCGCTGGCGCGGCCGGTTGAGCCACGTCGAGGCCGTTTTCCAGTACCACTTCCGCTCGGTGACCTCCGGCTGCTTCCCGTCCCCGGGAGTCCGGTCGGCCGGCGGCATCGTCTTCTTGGAGATGTAACCCCGCAGGGTGCCGAGCTCCACCGGCTTGTCGCGGCCGAGGATCTTTCCCTCGAGCTCCGCGATGGTCTTCAGCGTCACGAGGGCCTTCGGCCCCATCACCGGCAGGTCGTACGGATTGTCCGACTGCTGACCCTTGGCCCAGTGCACCGGGAAGTTCTCGCGCAGCCAGTCGTCGACCGCCTCGGAGTCACGCACGAGCATGCTGCCGACGGCGCCGACCGTCCACCCTTCCGGGAAACCGTCCATGCGGGTCCAGTTGTGGACCTGGCTCAGCGGAACCCCGTACGTCTCCGCAATCTCTTCTGCGGTCAGAACCGCTTCTTCCGCATCAGCTGGGATCACCGGTCTCACTCCTTCTCGGGCCGGCGGGTGGCGCGGTCCTGGTCGGCGACCCAGCAGCCGGAGCGGGTGCTGGATACGGCGGGCATCTGTTCGAGGTTGTGCCGGCGCCGCCGGCCCCTTCCGTGCCGGCCTCCCGGATCGTGCAGGGGGCGCGGCGCGCGCCTAAATTACAGCCTATTATCGAGGTATGCAATACGGCGCGTGTGTGGCCTGCCGGCCTGGGTGCGCTGCGTATCCGCCAGTCGGCGCAACGGGCCCATTCGGCAGCTCAATAGGTGTGCGCTTTTCCGCCGCTGACGCGCTGTGGATGCCCGAGTACCCCAGCCCCTCGGTGTGTAATAGAAGACGGATCCTGCTGGCCAGGATCCGATGACAGGCGATTCGCTGGGCGCGGGGATGCAATCAGCCTGCCCTGAACAGCTGATCGCAATGAAACGGGCCGAAACGAGGGAAGGTGCTAATGTCCGGGAATTCAGAGACCGCAGGAAATCCTCGTGGTCCATTCGGATACCGTGCATTGTTCCCCAGTGCCGCCGATGAAACCTGGCGACAGGGCCCAGAGCTCGGGGTCTGATTCACACGCTCCGCCGTAAGGATGCCCAGTTCAAGGAAAACGGCTCGTGCCGACGACTGAGATCAGTAGGGGCTCATGCACACGATGGCGGAGGCGCTCCAGCCCCGGCCCCGACGGTTCGAGCGCCCGACATGCTCGGCCCTTTCGTGCCGCTCGCGCCGCGCGGTTCAGTCAGCCCCGTATGAACGGGATCGCAGAAGCTGTACCCGCCGACCGGCCTCGTGCTCAGACCACCGACTCGGCCCTCGCAGCCTTGATGTCGTATCTCCGACGAGGCCGCTGCCATCGCCACCAGTCCCGTGTTCAGCACAGGGCGGCACGGTGCTTTCCGCGCCCGCCGGTCTTGCGGGCCCACGCGCGACGGGAGCGGACCAACGCACCGTGGCCGCCGACCCTGCCGACCTGAGGGAAGATCCCTGAGGTCCGTCCCGGCAGTTGCGGTCGCGCAGCACAAGCCGACGTCCTCCTCCGCCGTGCGGGTTTACGGGAAGGGATGACGGCTCAGTGCTTGCGCGGAACGGGCAAGCGGGCTGCCTCGTGATGGCTGGTGAGCAGCTCGCGCATCGCCGCCTCGGCTGCTCCGCCGTCACCCGAGGCGACCGCCTCGCCGATGCGGACGTGGTGCGCGAGTGACCGACCGCCGAGGATGCCGCAGCCGGCGAAGTGAAGGCCGGATGCGCGGAGGGAGGCGGAAACTGCACCGAAGAGGTACTCCAGCACCTGGTTCCCTGACGCCTGCACGAGCAGCGAGTGGAACTCTGTATCCGAGCCGGCGAAGGCCGAGGAGTCATTCTGATCCACGGCGCGGCCCATCATCTCGACCACGGCACCCAGGTGTTTGCGGACCTCCTTTCGCCCCCGCTCCGCCGCCAGACGCGCGGCGAGCGGCTCGATACCCCAGCGCAGCTCATCAAGTTCACGCTGTTGGTCCCCGCACTGGGGGCCGAGCGCTCGCCACTCGACGACATCAGGGTCGAGCAGGCTCCAGTCACGCACCGGACGCACGCGAGTGCCGACATTCGGCCGAGCGGCGACCAAGCCCTTGGCCTCCAGAACCCGGAACGACTCACGGACCACGGTGCGCGAGACTTCGAACCGCTCGCCGATCTCTTCCGGCACGAGCTGGTGATCTGCGTCAACTTCGCCGGAGGCGATCATCTGGCCGAGCTGCTCGACGACTTGGCCGTGCAGCCCGCGTGCACGAGCGGCCGACCTGCGCCGGACGCCACGGCCAGGCTCAGCGCGCGCCTGCGCATCAACGTGGACGGAGTCGCTGCTGGGCTCGGGTGTGGGGACCACCAGGCCGAACGGGCCCGGGCCCTGTGAGTCAGGAGTCGAAGGCTGAGCTGAGGAAGGCATGGACTCGTCTTTCTGGAGAGGGGCACGCGCCGGCGGGATGCCGGCCCGGTCGGGTCAGGAGGCGGTGGCCGGCACCGTCTTCACGGCGTCGCGCTGGGCGACGAGGTGTCCGGTGCCCGGGCACGCCTCGATCTCCCGTGGGCGACGGTGCAGAGCAGCCTTGGCGCCGACCCGCAAGGCGGTGAGGCGGCTGCAGACCGTGCAACGCCCCGTGGGCTGCTTGCGGTCGGGGGCCAGCCAGACCGTCATCGGCCCCCGGACGAAGCGCATGTATCGGTTGATGGCGATCTGCCGGACGCCGTCGGAGCGCCAGTGGTCGGCTGAGGTCTGCAGGACCCGGACCTCGTCGATGCTGCGGTCCTCGCAGCTGGTGGTGTTCTCGTAGGTGCAGTCGTCGGCGAGATCATCGGGGTCGAGCTCGTCGGCGATGAACTGCCGTATGGCACGCGGGCTGTGGGCTATCGAGACCGGTATCTCGAACGTGCGGTCAGCTTCATAGGCGACCAGCTCGGAGAAGGCGACCTTCACCCTGAGCTCCGTGAACTCGTCGGTGTCGTACGTCTGGTTGATGGCTGTCGTCATGAGGAGTTGCCTTCTCGTACGGGGCGTCCGGTGCCTACGGTGGGCAGGAGGCGTCGGAGGGCGGAATGGAGTCAGTTGCTTCGCGCGGAGAGAGCCGGAACTCGCTGGGAGCCGCCGACATGGGTGCATGTCTGGCGATCCGGTCCGGATGAGCGGCTGTGCACGATCGCCTCGGGACGACGACGGCGACAACAACAACAACACGTGGCTTACCTTCGCGCGCAATCTCATAATACACGAAATTATCGAGTTATGCAGCGCTTGAATGGTGGAGCAGATACGCGGGAGCTACTGGGAGGTGTCCTACGCGGTGACGTCCAGCTGGCCGACCTGGTCGAGCAGGAGTTGGGCTCGGTCGAATGCCGCGACCTTGTGCCCGTACGAGGGCACGACCAGATGCATCGTCTCGTGCGCCAGCGCGCGATCGGCCTCCTCGCGGGTGCCGACCCGTGCGAGATTCACGGCCATCAGCGGCACGCCCAACCGCGCGTTCTCCGGGCCCCGGTAGACCTGGGCAACGTAGTGCGAATGGAAGGCAAGCCCGGTGGCGGACGCGTACGCCTGGAGATCGACCACTAGGTGGAAGGGGCGCTGGGCGACGTGCGCGAACATCTTGGCGCGCCGACGTAGCCAGGTCACGTCGACCGGGAGCTGGCGCTCGGGCTCGGGCAGAGGGCTACGCAGCGCCGCGTGCCGGGCGTCGGTGCGCGGGTCTCCTCGGTGGACGGTCATGAGTTCCTCCCTTCGGCCTCGGTCTGGATGTTCCGGGCGAGGTCGAGGAGTGCGTCGGGCGCCATGTGGAGACGTTCCGCGAGCTCTTCGAGCACGGCACCCTGAAGAAGCACGGGGGTGGAGCTGCCCGTCTCCTGGACGGCCGCCGAGTGGGCTTGTACGACATCGTCCGGGCTGCAACCCCAGGCGGCGGCCAGGGCGCAGGCGATCCTGGGCTTCAGGGTGCGGGTGTGGCCGTTCTCGAGCATCGCGTAGCCACTGCGTCCGAGCCCGGCTGTGGCGGCTGCGGCAGCTTGGTTCTGGCCGGCCACGCACCGCAGGTCCTCCAGCGTGGTGGGCTGGCCGGGGCGCAGGTCATCGAGGGAGCACGAGAGAGCGGAGGCCAGCGCGACCAGCGTCCCCCACTCCGGGATCCTCCTGCCTTCCTCGTAGGCGCGGATCAACGAGGCCGACGTTCCCAAGGGCCTCCCCAGGTCCTCCTCGGACATGCGCCGGCCTTCGCGACGGGAGCGCAGGGCGCTCCCGTCGAAGCCGCGCACGCCACGACGCCGTACTGCCACGCTGACCACCTCCCTGTGTGCCGCGCCGACTCGCCCGCCGGCGATGTCCTCGTCCTCATGATCGGGAGGCCATCATGCCAATACGGCTGCCGGCACCCCGAGCGCCGGCAGCCGGGCACCTCAGGAGAAGCGGCCATGCCAGGAGTCCGCGTCCAGACGCTCGAGTGCGAGCTCCTCCTGCTGGGTGAGCCGGTCGGTGAACTCCTCCCACCGGTTCAGCTCCGCCAGCTCGGCTGCATCGGCCGGCTCGACCCGGGCTCGCTGCCCCGTGACAAGCTCCATCGCGACGGCGCCGTCCACGATCCGGGCCTCCGTCCACTGCAGGGCCCGGCGCCGGGCTATGCCCAGGTTGAACAGGTAGCCGTCGCCAGTGGCCTTCCCTCCGATCAGCGGTCTGACCCAGACGCCCTGTCCGTCGTCCATGAAACGGGAGTGCCGGGCGAGCGCGGCCCGGAACACCTCCTCGCCATCGGGGTCGCAGACCACCAGGCGGGCGCCGGCGTCGACCGGATCCCCGGTGGTGCTGTGATTGCCGGCGAGGAGGTCCAAGAACCGCCGCCGCCACTGCTGTTCTGCTGCCATGGTTGCGCCTCCAGGCGTCAGTTGTCGGTCACGCACAGGACGTCCTCCACCGGCTTGCCGCCGAGTTCGGTGATACCCCGGGCGGAGAAGGAAGCGAGGATTTTCTTGCGCTCACCGGCGGACTCGCACACGATCCGGCTGGGCGCTTCCGCTCCGAGCAGGTCGAGCCCGCCCCGGAACATCACCTCGTTGGAGTCGCTGTAGAACGTGGCGATCTTCATAGGGTCCCGGGTGATCGCATTCGCGCTGTAATTGTGGTGGTTCGGGTTGATCGCCCCGTAGTGGTCGCCGTTGTACCCGTAGTAGTCGCTGCGCCTCATGAGCACGCTGGGGTCGTCCCAGACCAGGACGCCGCCGTCCAGGTCGCTGCTGGTGGGCTTCACCCGCAGGAACACGCTGTTCGCGCCACCGGTCATCTTGTCGTCCTCCTCGCTCATCCCCACACCACTGCCGATGCCCATGGTCGTGCGCTTCTCGGTGGATGCCAGGACACCGGTGCTCAGCAGGCCGGCGAGGTCACCGCTGCCGATGCTGTGCGTCAGGGACCGCCCGCTGAACGCCTGCTTCACCTCCTCCTGCTTGCCGGTCACGTCGAACCGCGACCAGGTCAGCCATCGCCCGCTCGTCGCAGGCGTCGGTTCGTAGCCGGGGCTGGCGGCCAGCGCCGCGCCGCCGGAGAACCCGGACGCCTTGGCGACCGCATCCCGGACCACCTCGACCTTCATCGGCAGCACTTTCTGCGCGGCCTCCAACTGGATGCGCTTCATCTGGATCTGGAGGTCATCGCTGTCCAGACCCATGAGCGAATCCATCCGCTGGTGCACGATCTCCTGGACCTGCAAGTCCTCCAAGCCCTGGGCGGTATCCATCGCCGCCTTCATCCCGGCCGCCTTACCCAGGCCCTGTGCCTGGATGTTGTTCGACAGGTAGGTCCACTCGCCCTCGGCCGCCGTCATGGGCTTGTTCACCAGATGCAGCTGCTCAAGCCGCTCGACGAGGTCCTTGCCGTGTCCGGCGCCGACGGGCGCGTGGACCTCCAGCTGCCCGCGCAGGGAGTACTCCGTGCTGGACGGGTCGTTCTCCTTGTACGGCCGGTAGACGGCCTTCCAGCCATCGCCCATGTCGATCTCGTACTCGGTGCCGTTCGCATGGCTGCGGGCGACACCGTCCCAGGAGCTCTGTCCGGTCTCCGTATCGAACTCCGCTTTGATCCGGCTGGCTTCACGGACCGTAGCCCCGAGCGAGCCGGGCTCGGGCTCGCCGTTGGGCACCGCGACCTGCTTGGTGACCATCTTGGTCGCCGTGACCTCGTAGGGCTGCATCCAGGACATCGGCTCACCACCGTTGGCGATCTTGTCCTTCACCACGTCGAGCTGATCCATGTAGTGCTGGGCCATGGCCTTCTCGTCGTCGCTGACGCCCGGGTCGTTCAGCACCGCCGAGACAGCGTCGACGGCCGCCTGGTGCTTGGCGGCCGACGCCTCGGACATCGGCAGGTGGCCCTTCAGCTTGTGTTGCACCGAGGTGACAGCCGTCTTCGTCAGCTCGCCCAACTTCTTCTGCTTGTCGAGATCAAGACGTTCCTTCACCTCCTCCTCGACCTCTACGTCCTCCATGTGCGTGCCCGGGATGCTCAGCGCATCGAGCAGCTTCTCCTCCGCCTCCTCGGAGACGTGCGTGAGCAGCACCTCGCGCGGACCGTCCGGCGAGTCATAGGCGATGAGCGTGGCCTCGGAATGGATGAAGTCGTCCCCGCCGACCAGGATCGGCGTGCCCGTCGGCTCCCCGACAGGCGGCGCCGTCGGCACAGGAGTGAGCGGCGGATCCGTCTCATCCCCGTCGGCCTTCGCCTCGTCGTCCGCCGCAGGGACGGCGCTTGCTTCCCCGGCGGCCGACACTCCTTCTTCGCTCTGCTCCTGCACGAGCGGTTCTGCCTCGTCGACCGGGGCGACCTGCGTTGGCGGCTCCTCCTCCGCACTCATGGGGCCAGGGACTCCGAGCTCCTCCACGGAACCGGGTTCCTGGAGCAGTGCCTCCAGCGCCGCATCTGTGTCCTGCGGGGAGTCAGCCTTGTCCGGCAGCGGCTCCTGGACACCCGGCCCCGCCGTCCCCCCGCCGGAAGCGGCACCCCCGGCTATCTCCTCACCGGCCTGCACACCGGCGAGTTCCACCGGCGCGCTCGGGCTTTCGGCGAGAGCGGTGGGACCGACCGCGTAACTCTGGTGACTCGACTTCGACCCGGTCCCCATCAGTTGCCTCCGTGCTTCAGGGACGCCGCGGACGGGATATTGAGCTGTTTGACGAAGAAGTCGGCGAAGTTCTCGCGCAAGGTGTTCTTCCTCTCGACGGCGTGGTCCAGGAACGCGCCGGCGATCTGTTCGTGCGTGACCTGGGACTGCGGGATCTTCAGGGCTTTGGCCGCCCGGCTGCGCATCTGCGGCACCCACGCCACACTGGCCTTGGCCCCTTCATGAGCGGTGCTGTGCAGGATCGAGCGCAGCTGCGCGTCGGGGACGGACTCGAACTTCTTGATCACCGGATGGGCGACGGCCGGATTGATCGTGACGCCTTTGGCGAGACTGCCGCCGAGGGCCGCCTGGTAGAGGCTCTGGTGGACCGGGGTGAACCCGCCTCCGCCGCTGGGGGCGTAGTCGACCGACAGCTTGTCGAGTCCGTAGTGCTTGTACGCCTGGCCGCGGTCGATCTGGACCAGCCCGCCGGACGGCGTCTGGAGCCAGTTGTCCTTGTGGCCGTCGTGCTCGCCGATCATCCAGGAGCCGACATGAGACCGGACGATCGCGTCGACCTGGCTCTGCGTCCACTGGCTCGGGCTGCTCGTGAAGGGCTTCGCACCCTGCACCATCGGCTGGATGGAGCCGGCCATCCCGTCGGCCTTCTTGTGGGAGTACACCGGTACCGCAGGGACGCCACCGAGCGACAGGACGTGGGACGCAGATGCCTCGGTATGCCCCAGTGCACCGCCGTGGTTGTGGTCCGTCTTGAACAGCCACTTGGATCCGTCCGGCGCCGTGTGCACGGTCTTGGCGTACGTACCGCCGAGTTCGGAGGCTTTCGTTCCCGGGCCGAAGGCCCACCCGGCGACCTCCTTGTCGTCGACGCGGGCCGGTACATCCTGACTGGTCGCCTTCGCGTGCTGAAGATCGGCCATCAGGGCCTGGACCTTCGCGTTGAAGGAACCGGGTTTGGCCGGTTTCGGGGCCTTCGCCGGGCCAGCGGCGACCGGCGGGGGCGAAGGCGTGTTCGCCTTGCCCGGAGGCTTGCTCGCCAGGGCCTGGACCGCCTCGTCGGAGGCGAGCTCCGTGGCGGGGCTCACCGGTTTCGGCGCCGCAGCAGCCGCCTTGGCGGCCGCCTTCTTCGCGGCCGCGGCCCCGGCCTTTTCCGTGATGGCCGCCTGGTCGTACTTGGGGTTGAAGCAGCCCGCGATGTAGTTCTGCACGTGCGCGCGCGACGCGGCGGCCGCGGTGTCCATCCCCATCTCGCCGGCGACCGTGCGCAGGTCACTCAGCTTCTGGCCCTTGGCCCATGCCTTGAAATCGTTGGTGAGGGACTCGGGATGCACATAGTTCGAGGCATCGGCGCCCGGATGCTGCGCGAAAGGCTGCTCCGCAAGGGACTGCTGGCTCTGGGTGTACCAGCCGTGCACGCCGTTTTGCATGGCCTGGAGCTCGCCGGCGTTCTCCGCCCACGAGGCGATCATCTGCGGTGCCCAAGGGTCGCCTGCCGACGGCAGGTTCAGCGGCTCCCCACCCCCGGGCGCCATCTCCGAGTGTGTGGCGTACGCGGCGTCGAGTTTCGCGAGCTGCTCGTGCCGCTTGGCAGCCAGCTCCTTCAGCGAGGCCGTCTCGCTCTCGGGCGTCGTCGGCCGTACGAGGGCCACGACTTCACGTGCGGTGAGGTGCTGAGCCTCGGCCTCGGTCAGGTGCCCTGACGCGATGGCGTCGTGCACTGTCGGCTGGACATCCAGCGGGGACAGGTAGTGATGGTTGATCGCCTGGTCAACCATCGCCTTGGCGTGCGCCTTCGCCGTGGTGAGATCCTCGCCGAGCTCGGGGCAGTCGGCCGCAGCCAGCTTCTGCTCCGCCGCGAGCATCTTCTGCAAGGCCTCGCCCTGCTGCGGGCCCGCAGTGAACTTCGCGTCGTGGAGGTAGGTGCTGACGGCCTGGGTGATCGACTGCGCGGATTCCTTGGCCTGCTCGGGCGTCGCCGACCACGAGCCGCCGCTGACCGGCGGCTCGGTGCCCTCAAGCTGGTGCAGGTCGGCCAGGGTCATCCCCGCGACCGTGCCGCCGGCCAGCAGCTCGTTGTACCTCTCCTGGGCCTTGGCCTGGATCTTCTGCTTGGACGGGATGCCGCTGTCGTACGCCGGGTCGAGCCAGTGGACCAACGGGTGCTGGCCCGACCCGCCCAGGCCCACCAACGCCGGATGCTCGAATCCCTTGGCCGCCGCGATCTGGCGCAACTCGTCGTCATCAAGGGAGTTCAAGAAGGCGACCGTCCGGGCCTTCAGCGCCTTGGTCTGGGCCTCGATCTCCTCGTCCGAGGCGCCCTCTTCCTTCAACTTCTCGATGGCCGCCTGGGCGTCCTCCACCTGGCCGACGAACAACTCGTACTTCTCTACCGGGTCATCGGGGAGCGCATCCTCGAGGCCGATGGCGAACGGCGGATCGGCCATCTCCTCCAGCAAGTTCATGGCGATCAACAGGTCGGCCTTGGCCTGTATCTCCTGCTCGGAATCCGGCTCGCTCGACGGTGCGGCCACAGGTACTTCGGGCGCTTCTGACGGAGTGGTCGTGCCGACGGCGTAGGAGGCGTGGCTGGACTTGCTGCCCGTGCCCATCAGGCACCATCCCGCGGGGGAAGGGTGGGGATGAGCTCGGCGAGCAGCTCGTCGAGCACGAGATCAGCGGCGTGGGTGAGGTCGAGCGCGCCGTCGGGGACCTCCACGGCCTCGGCCGAGCAGGCACCCGACTGTGTCGTCCAGCGCTCGGCGTCTTCGAGCGTGCTGTTCTCGCCCAGCCGCTCCCGCCATGGATCGGCCGGCTCGTAGACCAGCGGGACCCAGCGCACCACACGCTGCACGGGAGCGCCGGGGCGCCCGTCCAGTCCCAGCACGGCGACGGGGTCCATGGGCAGGCCCAGTGCTGGATGCCAGACGAGCAGGATCCACAGGCGCCACGGGGAGGTGACCGACGCCTCCGTGGCCATGACGGCGCTGGGACTGGCGGGGCGGTCGGGTTTGGTCGGCATCGGAGGGCTCCTCCCATCAGGGCTGTCACCTGCTACAGGTGTGGGAGGAGCTGCCGGTGTGACAGCGCGAGAGGAGAAACCTCAGTGACCGGACGCAACGATCGCTGAGTGATTCTTCTCGACGGACGTTGAGCGGGCCTCAACGAAGTCGAACGGAACTGGCTGCCCGGACCTGATCATCGGCACCGGCGGGCGGCGCCTCTCCGGGTTTCTGCTGTGGCATGCCAGGGACAGCACGCTGCACTTCAGCGACCGATGGCAGCCCGAAGACAGCCGCGCCCGAACTCCCGAACTCTCCGAAGCGGCCCGCGTTGTCGGCGGTCCCTGCTACGGTGAAATCACCTCAGTCCGAAAGGACCGGGGTAACCCCCGCACGTGGGTTGTCATAGGCCCTTTGAGGGATCGGAACACCGATACACGCGCGTGGGGGTGTGGCTCCGCACCAGCGGAGGTGGACCGCAACGACGTGAGACACGAGCTTGCGAGCGCTGCACTAGCAGCGGTGCCCCAGGGACTCATGGAGTACCCGAAAGGCAAGCAAGTTGACGCCGCAGCAGCGGCGGTGGATCGCAACTCTGGTTGTACTGCGCCTCGCGCAGAAGACCAAGAGGGCCCCGGCCGGAGCTTGCGCTTCGGTTCGGGGCCCTCGTGCGTCAGGTGGATCACGATCAGCTGGTCACGCGGGCGGTTACGGGCGATGGCTGAGCAGCGGAACGACGTGACTGGAGTGCTGGATGTAGGCGGCAAGGTCGGGGCTCAGCAGGCGGGTGACCGTCAGCAGGTCCTTCATCCGCACGTCGATGGGCACGGTCAGCAGGGGTTCCCAGTGGGCGGCCCGGTTGCGCAGCTCGTGCAAGTCGCCGATGGGCTGGTCGACGGTCGTGCGGTTGGTGCCGGGAGGGAACGCGTAGTGGAGATGGGGCACCCACAGCGTCTTCTCGTGGGCGGAGGTGGACAGGTATCGCCACACACCCAGCGACAGGTCCGCGATGATCTTCCCCGGCGGAGCCGTGCGCCCGTACCTCCTGCGGGCACTGTCGATGGCGCTGCGGGTCTTGTCGTTGATGTCGACCCGCCGCGGGCCGCGCCGGCCGCCCTTCTTCACACGGATCAGCGGAGCCCGCAGCGGGCTGGCCGGGTCGTCCAGCCAGTGCGTCGCCCCGGTCCAGGTCGCATCCAGAGCCCCGGCGTACGCATTACGCAGAGCAACCTCGAAGTGGCTCAGGTCGCGCAGGACCGCGCAGGTCAAGGTCGTGTTCCACTCGTACAGGGCCAGAGCACGGGCGGGGTCACCGCCGACGGCGTTCAGGTAGATGGTGTGCCGGGCAGGGCTGAGCCAGTTCTCCACCCACGGCCCCGGCGCGGGCGCCGGGGATACGTGCGTCAAGGTTCCTCCTGCTGAGAAGTCGGGTAGACTGATGCTTGACAAGCCCCGGTGGACCGCTGATCTTCACGATCAAGTCGCCGGGGCTAAGACGTTTCCGGGCCCGATACGCCGTGCTCGGCGGCCCGGACCGGGACCTGACCCACCAGGCGCCCGAGATATTCGGGCTCGTCGCCGTCGGCACCAAGCGGTACGACGACGGGAAGTACACGGACTACGGCCCGAGGGCCGTCCCCCGCCGTGCCATCGCGTCACGGGCACCGTCGGTGGGCTCGACTGGGACGCTGTGCCCCGGATTGCCGAGGTCCTCAACGGCCACGCTGCGACGGGCGACTGGGTTCGCCACCTCACAGCCCCTGCCTCTGAGTAGATCCCTTTCCGCCCCGGGAGCCCGTCTTCACCGAGAGGAACTCTGATCCGTTCGTCTCCAGTGAAAACCGCGTCACCTTCCTTGCGTTGGGACATGTCGCTCAGCGAGGCGGCAGGAGCGAGGCCATGTACTGGACCGTGGCCGCGAAGGCGTCCTCGGTCCGTGCGTGGATGTCCTCGCGCCCGTTGTCGGTCATGACCGCGCCGTGCAGGGCGTATTGGTGGGCGTTCTGCGAGATGAGCGTGAGCCGGCTGCCGAAGAGCTGCACCATCTCCGCGATCCGGTTGGTACGGGACAGACCGGTGAGGATGATGGGCATGTCGGCGGGAAGGTTCGCGGCCAGCCAGTGCAGCCCCGGCCGTTCCCATGTGTCCCAAGTGCCGTTGTCACGCACGGTCTGCACGTTCACCGCGATCGCCGGAGGCGGCGCGTCCTCGATCCAGGCCCGGTAGCGCTCAAGGTCCTCCAGCCGGAACCAGTACAGGTTCGGGACGACGGGCACGCCGGCCTCGGCGAACTCCTGGGCGAGGATCAGCGAGCGACGCATGTTGAGCAGGTGTTCGGTACGCGGCCAATCGCCGTAGATGCTGTAGTTGCAGGAAAGCACCAGGTCCCATTCCTGGGCGGCGATTCGCTCGACGAGGTTGTCGCGCTTGCGGTTGGTCCAGAAGGCTTCGACGAGCGGGTCTTCGCCGTAGCCGACGAGGACGGCCTTCTGGTGCGACTTGAGGGCCAGGGCCTGGCGCGCGGTCTGCTCGGTGAACCGCGGGTAGAGAGTGTGGGTGTCGGGTGAGAAGACCCGGCGCAGACCTACTCCGTAGGCAGGCCAGTCCAGGCTGGCGTCGAGCCGGGTCACCGCGGAGCCGTCGGTCATGGGGATGAAGGACGGCAGGCCGGTGGGCAGGACGCTGTCGATGCTGATGTCGTCGAAGGTGAGGGTGCCGCCGACGTCGGACATCCACCGGGCTATGTCGGTGCGGCTGCCGCAGCGGATCGGGCAGGAGCGGGCCGCGCATGCGTTCGCCGGGGCATCAGCCTCCGCGGCGGAGCAGCCGCAGAACCGGCAGTCGCTGTTGGTGCCCGAGCACAGCGGCTCGACGGTCGCCGGGCCGCCACGTCCGTCGGGGCCGGCGTAGAAGGCGCAGGAATTGCAGTCGCATCCGCGGCCGGGGAGGGGAACGCCGACGGTCGGGGTG
>NZ_LIQQ01000358.1 GCF_001418565.1 Streptomyces graminilatus
GACCTCCCCCTGATCCGCCTCGCCGCCTGGTTCCACGACGCCGTCTACGCCCCTGACCGCTCCGAGAACGAGGAACGCTCCGCCCGTCTCGCCGAGCGGGCCCTCCCCGAAGCCGGTGTCTCCCCGGCGGGCACCGCCGAGGTGGCCCGCCTGGTCCGGCTCACCGTCACCCATGCCCCCGCGCCCGGCGACCGCAACGGCGAGATCCTGTGCGACGCGGACCTCGCGATCCTGGCCGCGCCCCAGGACACGTACGCCGCGTACGCGGCCGCGGTCCGCGAGGAGTACGCCTTCGTCCCCGAGGATGCCTTCAGGGCGGGCCGGGCGGACGTACTGCGCCAACTCCTCGCTCTGCCAAGGCTGTTCAGGACCCGGTACGGCGCACGTCACTGGGAGGAACCGGCCCGCGCCAACATCACGGCGGAGCTGGAACAACTGGGCCGGGCGGACCCGGGTCCGATGTGAATGACCCATGCGAGAGGCCCATATGAGGGAACTATGCGCAGGGCCGATGCGGGGGGACCGATCCGAGGAGCCGAATTAATCCGTGTCCGTCCGGGCACCCGGCCCCCTATCCTCGCCGCATGCTGACCATGGGCGCGAACGAAGTGGACGAGGCTGTCGCGAGCGCGGTGGCACTGTTGCGGCCGGCGGTGGGCCGGGACTGGGTGGGCACCAACGCGGGTGGTCTGGAGTGGAGTTGCCGGCGGACAGCCGAGCACATCATCACCGACCTCGTCGTCTACGCCGCGCGACTCGCGGGCCGGACCCAGAGCCCGAACACCCGCCTCAACATCACCCTCGCCGGCGCGACCGGCCTGACGCCCGCGGACAAGGAAGCAAGGGAAGAAGACGTCAACTCAGGCATCCTCGACGTCATCGCGGCGACCGGCGCCCTGCTCACCGCCGCCATCCGCACCGCACCCCGTGACGCGCGCGCCTTCCACCCGGCCCCCTTCCGCAGCGCGAACCGCGAGGGCTTCGCCGCGATGGGCATCGCCGAAGTGCTGCTGCACACCCACGACATCGCCGAGGGCCTGGGCCTGCCGTACCAACCGCCCGCGCATCTGGCGGAGTTCGCCCTCACCCGGATCTTCCCGCACGTCCGGCCCGGCCCGGATCACTGGCGGACGCTGCTCTGGGCGACCGGCCGCGCCGACCTCCCCGGACGGGCCCGGCTGACCGAGTGGAGCTGGTACAACAACCTCGTCCTCGACACCGAGCGCCTCCGCCTGGAGTGCGTCACCCCGGCCGCCGCGGCCGATCTCAGCGCGGGCGGCACCGGCGGCTTCGACTGGATCGGGGGCGGCCCCTTCGAGGGCACGCGGGAGGCGGCCGGGATGGCGTGGAAGGCGTACGAAGAGGGCGTACTCCGCCCGGAGTTCGGCCTGTACATCCTCGTCCGGCGGGAGGACGACCGCGCGGTCGGCGGCATGGGCTTTCACGGCGCACCCGACGAGGAGGGCAGGGCCAAGGTCGGCTACGACCTCGCGGAAGCCGCCCGCGGCAACGGCTACGCCACCGAAGCCCTGCGCGCGCTGGCGGAATGGGCCTTGGCCCGGGACGACGTACAGTCCCTGTTCGCGACCGTCGAGCCGCACAACACCCCGTCCCAGGGAGTGCTCGCCCGCGCCGGATTCGTACCGGTGAACACCGAACCCGCGCAACCCACCGATCCGGCACGACCCACCGATCCGGCACGACCCATTGATCCCGCACGACCCATTGATCCCGCCGAAGTCGGCCTACAAGCCTACGAGTTGCGCGACCGCACCCTCAACTGACAGGCCCGCCCGGCGTCTTCCGTCTCCGCAACCCCGCCCCATGCAGCAGCCGCACCACCTCGCGGCTGCTGACCTCCACCGCCCCGGCGCCCACCACATCCCCGTACCGATGCGACGGAATGTCATAGTGATCGCGCTCGAAGGCCCGCCGAGGCACCCCCAACACCTCCGCGAACGCATGGAGTTCCTCGTACGAGACATCGCTCACGAGGTGTGACCACAGCCTCCCGTGCCCAGGCCAGACGGGCGGGTCGATGTAGACGGTCACGACGAGATGCCGCCGCTCGCGGACCCCAGCCCCCCGACAGCCGCGACCCGCACGCCCGCCTCGTGGCACACCCACTGCGGATCGGGGCCCAGCTCCGGTTCCACCTCCAGGGCGTGCGGATCGCCGGTGCCGCAGACCGGGCACAGCGGCCAGCGGCCGTACGTCTCCAGCAGCGCGTCCTGGACGTCCTGGGCGACCAGGCCCGCCACGTATCCCGCGCCCTCCGGCCACTGCTCGACCCACCAGCGGCGCTGTACGACCGACTCCTCGACCATCGAGACGACATCCGCCTCGGCGACCTCGCGCGCGGCCAGGTCGGCGAGGACCAGGGCGCGGGCCGCGTGCAACGCCTGCTCCAGTTGGGTGACGGGGGTACTGGGGTCGCCGGTGGGGGTCATGCACCCATTGTGCGCACTCTTGACCGTATGCCGGAACGGAAAATATCTTTCATGACGTGAGCCGAGACGTGAAGGAAATTTTCGGACCAGCACCCGCGCCCGCCGCCCTCGCCGCCAAGGTGCGGACGCTCGCGCCCTCCATGACCCGCTCCATGCAGCGCGTCGCCGAGGCGGTCGCCGCCGACCCGGCCGGCTGCGCGGCCCTCACGGTCACCGGTCTCGCGGAACTCACCGGCACCAGCGAGGCGACCGTCGTCCGTACGTCCCGGCTGCTCGGCTACCCCGGCTACCGCGACCTGCGTCTCGCCCTCGCGGGCCTTGCCGCCCAGCAGCAGTCGGGGCGCTCACCCGCCGTGACCGCCGACATAGCGGTCGACGACCCGATCGCGGACGTCGTGGCGAAACTGGCGTACGACGAGCAGCAGACCCTCGCCGACACGGCCGCCGGACTGGACATGGCCCAGTTGTCCGCAGCCGTGGGCGCGCTGGCCGCCGCCCGCCGCATCGACATCTACGGCGTCGGCGCCTCCGGTCTGGTCGCCCAGGATCTCGCCCAGAAGCTGCTGCGCATAGGGCTGGTCGCGCACGCGCACAGCGACCCGCACCTCGCCGTCACCAACGCCGTGCAACTGCGCGCCAAGGACGTCGCCGTCGCGATCACGCACTCCGGGTCGACTGGGGACGTCATCGAGCCGCTGCGTGTCGCCTTCGAGCGCGGGGCCACGACCGTCGCGATCACCGGCCGCCCCGACGGGCCGGTCACCCAGTACGCCGACCACGTCCTCACCACCTCCACGGCCCGCGAGAGCGAGCTGCGCCCGGCGGCGATGTCATCCCGTACCAGTCAACTCCTCGTCGTGGACTGCCTGTTCATAGGCGTGGCGCAACGGACGTACGAGACGGCCGCGCCCGCGCTCTCCGCCTCCTACGAGGCTCTCGCCCACCGCCACACCCCGCGCGCCGGCGGCACGGCAGCCCGCCGCTAGCCCGCCGGCCCAGCCCACGCCCCGGTCGTCTCCCCGTCCAGGGCGCACACCCCACAGCCGTACAGCCGTACAGCCACAACACCCGGTACCGGCCGCCCTCTCACCGCCGCAGCCACAGCCGCAACCGCAGCCGCCGTGAGCCGTCGTACGTACTTACCGGAAGATCCGAAAGAGCAGCACACGCCATGACCCCAGCCGCTGACGCCGACGCGCACGCCTCCGCCAACCACCGTGCCCTGAAAGACGAGTTGGAGTCGCTGACGACGGAGGCGTTCCGTCCGGAGCTGGCCGACATCGACCGGCTTCCCACCCTCGGCATCGCCCGGCTGATGAACGCCGAGGACACGACCGTCCCGGCCGCCGTCGCCGAACGGCTCCCGGAGATCGCCGCCGCGATCGACGCCCTGGCGGCCCGGATGGCACGCGGGGGCCGGCTGGTCTACGCGGGCGCGGGTACGCCGGGCCGACTCGGCGTGCTGGACGCGTCCGAGTGCCCGCCCACCTTCAACACCGACCCCGCGCAGGTCACGGGCGTGATCGCGGGCGGCCCCGAGGCCATGGTCACCTCGGTCGAGGGCGCCGAGGACTCGAAGGAGCTGGCGGCCGGTGACCTCGACGCGCTCGGCCTCACCGCCCTGGACACGGTGGTCGGTGTCTCGGCGTCGGGCCGTACGCCGTACGCGGTCGGTGCCATCGAACACGCCCGCGCGCTGGGCGCGTTGACGATCGGCCTGTCCTGCAACGCGCACAGCGCGCTCGGGGCGGCGGCCGAGCACGGCATCGAGATCGTCGTCGGCCCGGAACTCCTCACCGGCTCGACGCGTCTCAAGGCGGGCACGGCCCAGAAACTCGTCCTCAACATGCTGTCGACGATCACGATGATCCGGCTCGGCAAGACGTACGGGAACCTGATGGTCGACGTACGGGCGTCGAACGACAAGCTCCGGGCGCGCTCCCGCCGGATCGTGGCCCTGGCGACGGGCGCGGGCGACGAGGAGATCGAGGCGGCGCTCGCGGCGACGGACGGGGAGACGAAGAACGCGATCCTCGTCGTCCTCGGCTCGGTCGACGGCCCGACGGCCGCCCGCCTCCTCACGGAGAACGACGGCCACCTGCGCGCGGCCCTGGCAGCCGCCCTGCACTAGATGATCGATTCCAAACGATTCCAAACGATTCCAGAGGGGCGCGTGTCCGTCCCCGGCTTCCCGGCTCGACGAAGGCTCGTCGAGGTCTCGTCGGGGTCTCGTCGGGCATGCGGAGGGGGGTCCGCGGTCACTGGTTCTGCCGTACGTCGAAGTGGGCCGTGGCCAGCACGGAGCCGTCCGTGGCCAGCAGCCGGGCACCGGACACCGTGTCCGGGTCGACACGCATGGGTGCTCCCCAGTACCCCCGGCCGGCGCCGTCGAGGGAGAAGGCACCGATGTGGACCGACGTGCCGTCCGTACGCTCCAGTCGGCAACTGACCCTTCCGGCCTCCGGGTATCCGGCCCGCGAGCCTGCGACCCCGGCCCCGCTTCCGGACCCGCCTCCGGACCGAGAGCCGGGTACGGGTACGGGTACGGATCCGTACCCGGCCTCGGGTCCGGACCCGGCCCCGGCCTGGGAGTCCGTCGTGGACCCGGCCCGGCCGAGGTGGACCGACATGTAGACCCAGCCCGGAGATGCGGTATAGGCGAAGATCCGGCCCACCGGGCGGTGGTCGGGAGCCAGCAGAGACGCTGTGAGCAGGTCGTGCTCCGAGCCGGGGGGCTCCGAGCCAGGGGGGCCAGGGGGCTGCGAACTCCGCGAGGAGGGAGCCGACGCTCCCTCGACGGCCGTTCCGACGGCCCAGCCACCGAAGCCGAACCCGAGGGCGATCGAGGCGGCAGCCGCCACCGCCACACCGGCCCGTGGTCGTCGCAGTCGCCGTCGTGCCGGCCGGTTCAGGCCCAGCCGGTCCGTCACCCGTGTCTCGAAGCCTTCGGGCGGCTCGCTGCCCGGCAGGAGGGAGATCAGTCCGTCCCCGACGAGCGTGAGCTGCTCGACGTGCTCCCGGCAGGCGGGGCAGCGGTCCAGGTGGGCGATAGCCTCGGCACGCTCCTGACCGGGGAGGATACCCAGAGCCAGCTCGTCGGCGACGGCCCTCAGCCAGTCGCAGTCCCTGTCAGTCATGATCGGCTCGCTCGGGTGCCAGAACCGTCCGCAGTTTCCCCATCGCCGTCCTGATCCGTGTCTTCGCCGTGCCCAGGGGGATCCCTTCGGACTCGGATATCTGCCGTGCGGTCATCCCGTAGATCCCGGCCATGACAACGGCCCGCGCCTGCTCACGCGGCAGTTCCGCCACCGCGGCCCGTATCCGGGATGCGGCGTCATCGGCCAGTGCCCACTGTTCGGGCGTCCGGGTCACGATGCCGAGCAGACCGTCGAGGTCCTCGGGGGCGACCGGGGTCGCCTTGCGCGCGCGGACGGCGTCGATCGCCAGGTTGTGCGTGATGGTCCCCAGCCAGGTCTTCACGGATCCACGCCGGGAGTCGTAGACCTGCGCATGCCGCCAAGCCCTTTCGAAGGTCTGCTGGGCGATGTCCTCGGCGAGCTGGGGGTCGTCGACGACGGCGATGGCGATACCGAAGACCATGTGCTGGAACCGGCGGACGAACGCGAGGGCCATCTCCGGGGCACCGGCCGCCATTCCCGCCAGCAGTGCCTCGTCCGAGAGTCGTCCGAGTGGTAGGCCCAATCTCCGCATACCAGTGGATACGGCGAACCTCGCCGAACGGATTCCCCCTGTTCCACGCGGGATCACGGCCCCATTCTCCCGCTTGCTCCCGTTTGCCGGAAATCCCCTGTCTCGTTTGCCGGGAATCCCCTGGCGCGGTCCGTCCGTATCACTGGTCAGGAACGATTTCTCATGGAGGGCCGAGACATGGCGACGACGCTCATGAAGTTCGCGCGCCGGAACGTCGGGCCCGGGCTGGCCGCCGGAGCACTGGCGGGCATCCTCGTGGCGTGCGGCGGCGGAAACGGCTACGGCGGTGGCGGTGGCGGTGGCTCGTCACCGCCGGCCCCGGCACAGAACGGCAAGCCGGGAACCACCCAGGTGGACGTGAAGCTGGTCGACTTCAAGATGGAGCTGTCCCAGCACACGTTGAAGGCGGGTACCTACACGTTCGCCGTCAAGAACGACGGCTCGCACACCCACGCCATGGAGATCCAGGGCTCCGGAACGGAACACAAGACGCGGACGCTGTCCCCCGGGGAGTCGGCGAACCTCACCGTCTCGCTGAAGGACGGCACGTACCAGGTCTACTGCCCTGTCGACGGCCACAAGGACCTGGGCATGAAGACCTCGCTCACCGTGGGCGGCACCGCCTCGACGGGCGGCGGCACCAGCACGACCAACGGCAATGGCTACTGAGCGCACGGTCGCGCTCATCGCCCTCCGGCTGGCCGCGGCGGGAACAGCCGTGGCCATGGGCGCGATCCACCTCCATCTCTGGTACGACGGCTACCGGTATCTGGACACGATCGGCACGCTGTTCCTGCTCAACGCGATCGGGGCCGGGCTGCTCGCGTTGTCGCTGCTGATCACACCCACCCGCCTCCTGCCCGTCCTCGCGACGCTGGGAGCGCTCTTCACGGCCGGCACACTGGTCGCCCTGATCGTCAGCCTCACCTCCGGTCTCTTCGGGTTCCAGGAGTCTCTCGACGCGAACCTGGTCAAGCCCACCCTCGCCGTCGAAGCGGCAGGGTGCGTTCTGCTGGTGGCGCTGGCCCTGCTGAGCAGACGCGGCAGGCGCGGCAGGCTCGGCAGACGCGGACGGAAACCGACCGCCGACCGCCTGTCCCCTTCCGCCTATGACCACTGACCCCTTGGAATCGATCACCAGGGGCGACGGGCCCGCCGGTTCGTCCCCCCTCCGCCGTCGGGCAGGATGGGCGCCATGACCGAGATCCACACTCCCCGCCTGCTCCTTCGCCGCTGGACCGACGACGACCTCGTGCCCCTGTCGGAGATCTTCGCGGACTCCCAGGTGATGCGATGGATCGACGACGGCTCGGTGCGTGACCTGGAGTACGCGGCGGAGACCATCGAGCGGTGGGAGGAGGAGTGGGACGAGGAGGGCTTCGGCATCTTCGCCGTCGAACTGCTCGCCTCGGGCGAACTCGCGGGCGCGGTGGGCTTGTACGTGCCCGACTTCCTGCCGGAGGTCGCGTCCGACGTGGCGGTCAGCTGGCTGCTCGGCTCCCAGTTCTGGGGCCAGGGGTACGCGTCCGAGGCCGCCCACGCCACCCTGGAGTTCGCCCTCCAGGACCGTGGCCTGGACCGCGTGATCAGCATCAGCAGAGGGGGCGACGACGCCTCGGAGAACATCATCCGCAAGCTGGGCCTGACGGAGGAACGGGACACGACCCACCCCGTGTACGGCCACCAGCTCCTCGTACACGTGATCGACCTCACGGAGTACGAGGCGTAGGCGCCGCCGCCGGGTCGTCCGGTCGGCATACGTGCACGGGCGCCCGCGTTGTCAGTGGCGTGTGCGACGGTGGAGACCACGAACCGCTCAGCACACGCACACAGCCATACATGCAGGTATGCAGGTATGCAGGTATGCAGGTATGCACGCCGAAGGGACGACCACCGTGAACCACGCCCAGTTGACCGCCCTCGGGCGAGCCCTGCGCGTCCTCGGCGAGCACGGGGACGCGCTCGGCGGCGACACCGCCGACGCGAAACTGCACGAGATCAAGGCCGACCTCAAGCGGGCCCTGGCGATCCTGGACGACACGGTGACCGGTTCGGCGCCCACGACGCGCTGCGCCGAGCACCCGAACGGCCCGGTCGACGAGAGCGCGAGCGACCTGTGCCTGCTGTGCGAAACCCGCCGCCGCAGCGCCCGCCGCTCGGCGCAGAACGGCGCCTATCCGCAGGCCCGCCCGGTGGACGGGGAGCCGACGGCCCCCGAGCGCACAATGTCCCGGTACGGCGTACGCGCGGACCGCCCCCAGTCCCAGCAGCGCTGGATCCCCGAGGTGTGGACCGGCCAGGTCTGGCAGCTCTGCGGCACCCCGCGCCGCGACCGCCTGGAGGCCGAACACTACCTCTCCGCCGAGCGCCGCGCCCCCCGCCCCGGCATCGCCTACCGCCTGCTCCACGAGTTCACCGACTACGAGGTCCTGCGCATCTGGGGCACCCCGGTAAAGGTGGACATCGAGCCGATGGGCAACCTGTAGCCCCGATGCCCGGGTCATTCGGCGACGAGCGGCGACGAGCGACGACGAGTGTGCCAATGAGAGCCGATGAGAGCCGATGAGTTCCGGGGCCGCGCCCGGTCTATGAATACGAGGGGTGCACAAGCACCCCGGGACATCAGACATGGGAGCTGTGATGAGCACCGTGGTCATGCACGCCGTCGTTTCCGTGGACGGTTTCATCGCCGACGCGGACGACCAGGTCGGCCCCCTGTTCGACTGGTACGGCAACGGAGACGTCCCGCTCGACGCGAAGAACGTGGTCTTCAAGATCTCCCAAGCCTCGGCCGACTACGTGAAGCCGATGTGGGCGGGCATCGGGGCGACGGTGATCGGACGCCACCTGTTCGACACCACCGACGGCTGGGGCGGGACACCCCCGGCCGGTGAGCACGTGGTCGTCGTATCGCACCGTCCACGGCCCGACGGGTGGCACCCCGAGGCGTCGTACCACTTCGTCGACGACGTGACCCAGGCGATCGCGAAGGCCAAGGAACTCGCCGGGGACCGTACGGTCGCCGTGGCGGCGGGTGACGTCGGCGGTCAGGCCTTCGCCCTCGGCCTGGTGGACGAGGTGGGGATGGACGTCGTACCCGTCGTCTTCGGCTCGGGCAAGCGGTACTTCGGGGCGACGGACACGCAACAACTGCTGGACAACCCGCACACGGTCATCCAGGGCGACCGGGTCCTTCACCTGAGCTTCCGGGTCGGCGAGAGGCGCTGAGGGCCGGGCGAGAGGGCCGGTGGAAGGGCCGACGAGGGACACCCCAAACCTTGATCCACACCTCGGGGTGAACCAGGTCCCTCGTCCGAGGCAACGGGGGCGATCGGACGGCCGGTGATCGTCGATCCTGCCGGTGTCCGTCCGATTCGTTCCCTTGCCAGGAGATCCCCTCTTGAACGTCCGCCGCTTCCTGACCACCGCCCTCGCCATCGTCGGCCCGCTGACCAGCGCCCTGGTGCTCGCCGTCGCCACCCCGGCGGCCACCGCCGCCGCGAACCCCTGCGGGTTCTACGAGACGGGCAGCGACGCGTACTACAACCACTGCACGAGCGACGGCTCACGCATCGTCATCGAGGTCGAGGTGTTCGGCCCGAACTACGAGAAGTGCGTGGGCCCCGGCGACACCTGGCTCGGCAGCAGCGGCAGCATCGACGGCGCGTTCTACACGGGCCGCCTGTGCTGACGCAGACCTGATCCAGGCCATACGCAGCCGGCGGTTGACCGGCGGGGCGAGGCGAGGTGGAAGGACGAATCCGCCCCGACCTCGCCCCGCCGGTCAACCG
>NZ_LIQQ01000359.1:0-2657 GCF_001418565.1 Streptomyces graminilatus
GGTGAGTGGGCAGGGCGTGCGGGGGGTGTTGAGGGGCGCGTGTCTTCTTGTGGGCGACGGGAGTTGAGCACGTTGACTCCCTGACTCCCCACCGGAGGTGGCTGCCCGTGCGCCCCTTGCCTGTACCTGTCCGACTGGCCGCCACGGTTGTGGCCGTCGCCGCCGCAGCCGGCTGCATGAGCGTGGGGGACGGCGCGGCCGGGCAGGTCAAGCCCTCCCACTCGGCCGGTCACAAGGGTGCGAAGACGCCCGACGGGGGGCCGGCGCTGACCGGCGGACTCGGTTCCGGGTGGGCCGGCGGGTCCGTGAACGACGCCAGGTCCGGGCACGGGAAGGGCAAGGGGGGCGCGAAGGGGCCCAGCGGGGCGCCTGTTTCCCCGGGCGCCTCTCCGTCCGCCGGGCACAGTGCGCCCGTGTCGCCGCCCGCCGTGCCGGGCGGCGGGGGCAGTGCCGGGCCGGTCGATCCCGGTGCGCCCACGCCGACGAAGCCGCAGCCCACGCCGACGCAGACCGCCGCGCCGGAGCCCACTCCGCCGCCGGAGTCGCCCACTCCACCGCCGTCCTCGCCGGAGCCGACGGTCGCGGAGCCGTCGTCCTCGGTGCAGCCGCAGCAGGAGCCGCAGATGGTCACCCGGGAGCCGGCGCCCGAGGCAGGGGTGCCCGTCTGACCGGGGATGGGGCGCGGGGGCCTGTTAGGGGTCCGGAAGGGCGTTGACCTGCGGTGACGGTACTCGATTTGCCTAAGGGGGAGGTGGGTGCGTATGGTAGTAGATCGTTTGATCCCATTGCCTGGCGCCTACAAGAGATGCGCCGCGTGTGGCGCGTACTCTCCCTTGCCGTGGCTGACCGCATTGAGGCGGTCGAATTGCGAAATCACGGAGTTGACGGGCGCGTGCCGACGAGACTCCGGAAGGTTTCGCATTCGCATGTCCATTTCCAGTACTGATCACATCGTCGTGCCCGAGAACGAGAACACCGAGGCCGACAACCTCGATCTCGACCTCGACCTCACGCAGACGAGTGCCGACATCGACACCACCGACAGCACTGACGACGACGCCGCTGACGCCGAGTCGGGCGAGCCGCAGATCAGCTTCACCGATCTCGGTCTCCCCGAGGGCGTCGTGCGCAAGCTCACGCAGAACGGTGTGACCAGCCCCTTCCCGATCCAGGCCGCGACCATCCCGGACGCCCTGGCCGGCAAGGACATCCTCGGCCGGGGCCGTACCGGCTCCGGCAAGACCCTCTCCTTCGGTCTCCCGCTGCTGACGAAGCTGTCGGCCGGCCACACCGAGAAGAAGAAGCCCCGCGGCATCATCCTCACGCCGACCCGTGAGCTCGCGATGCAGGTCGCGGACGCCCTCCAGCCGTACGGCGACGTCCTCGGCCTGAAGATGAAGGTCGTCTGCGGCGGTACGTCGATGAGCAACCAGATCTACGCCCTGGAGCGCGGCGTCGACATCCTCGTCGCCACCCCGGGCCGACTGCGCGACATCATCAACCGCGGCGCCTGCTCCCTGGCGAACGTCGAGGTCGCCGTCCTCGACGAGGCCGACCAGATGTCCGACCTGGGCTTCCTGCCCGAGGTCACCGAGCTGCTCGACCAGATCCCGGGCGGCGGCCAGCGCATGCTGTTCTCGGCCACGATGGAGAACGAGATCTCCACGCTGGTCAAGCGCTACCTGACCAACCCGGTCACGCACGAGGTCGACAGCGCCCAGGGCAACGTCACGACGATGTCCCACCACATCCTCATCGTGAAGCCCAAGGACAAGGCGCCGGTCACGGCCGCGATCGCCTCCCGCAAGGGCCGCACGATCATCTTCGTCCGCACCCAGCTCGGCGCCGACCGTATCGCCGAACAGCTCTGCGACTCCGGTGTGAAGGCCGACGCGCTGCACGGCGGTATGACCCAGGGCGCGCGTACCCGTGTGCTCGAGGACTTCAAGAAGGGCTACGTCAACGCCCTCGTCGCCACCGACGTCGCCGCGCGCGGCATCCACGTCGACGGCATCGACCTCGTCCTGAACGTGGACCCGGCCGGCGACCACAAGGACTACCTGCACCGCTCCGGCCGTACGGCCCGCGCGGGCCGCTCCGGCACGGTCGTGTCGCTGTCCCTGCCGCACCAGCGCCGTCAGATCTTCCGCCTGATGGAGGACGCGGGCGTCGACGCCTCGCGCCACATCATCCAGGGCGGCGCGGCCTTCGAGCCGGAGGTCGCCGAGATCACCGGCGCCCGCTCGATGACCGAGGTCCAGGCCGAGTCCGCGGGCAACGCGGCCCAGCAGGCCGAGCGTGAGGTCACGCAGCTCGCCAAGGAACTGGAGCGCGCCACCCGTCGTGCCGCCGAACTCCGTGAGGAGGCCGACCGGCTGACCGCGCGTGCGGCGCGCGAGCGCGGCGAGGACCCGGAGGCCGCCGTGGCCGCCGTGGCCGAGGCCGCTGCCGCCGTCATCGCCGAGGCCGCCGCCGAGGCGGAGGCCGCTGCCGCCGCTGAGGCGCAGATGCAGGCGGCTCGCGAGGAGCGTCCGCGCCGTGACGAGCGGGGCAACTACGAGCGCCGCGACCGCCGTGACGACCGCCCGTCGGGCGGCTTCAACCGCGACAACCGTGACGACCGGGGTGGCCGCTCTTTCGAGCGCCGTGACGAGCGT
>NZ_LIQQ01000359.1:2702-5720 GCF_001418565.1 Streptomyces graminilatus
CGCCGTGACGAGCGTCCCGCCAGTGGCGGCTACCGCCGTGACGACCGCCCCTCGGGTGGCTTCAACCGCGACAACAACGACCGTGGCGGCTTCCGCCGCGACGACCGTCCGGCCACCGGTCACCGGGGCAGCGACCGCCCCTTCAACCGTGACCGCCAGGGCGACCGTCCCACCGGCGGCGGCTTCCGCGCCGGCGGCCACGAGCGCCCGCAGGGCCGCCGCGACGACCACCGTGGCACGGGTTCGGGCTCCGGCTCGTCCTTCGGCCGCCGCGACGACAAGCCGCGCTGGAAGCGCAACGGCTGATCGCCCGACTGACTGACGAAGGGCCCGTACGACTCCGGTCGTACGGGCCCTTCGGCGTCCCGGAAATCCCTCCGGCACCTCAAATGCCCGCTGATAGGCTCGCGTTGCCCTACTCAGGGCATGCACATTTCATGCCCACCTGTTGTCAGTCGTCAGTTGCCAGTTGCCAGTTGCCAGTGGCCTGTTGTCAGTTGCTGGTTGTCACTGGTCAGTTGTCACAGGTCGAGGGGCCGGGGGGTTCCGTGAAGGGTCGTAGATCGCTGCGCCGTCGTGTGCTCGGACGGCGCGGAGGCGCGGTCCTGGCCGCGTTCGCCGCCGCCGTCGCCGTGGCCGCTCCCGCAGGGGCGGTGGACTCGCCGATGCCGTTGCGGACGGGCGGGGTCTGGCAGCTCAGCAAGCCGGCGGCGTGGACGCTGGCGATGAAGGACGCCCGGGGCCGGGTGGTGAACACCTTCACCGGGACGGGCACCGAGGTGGCCGTGGCCTGGGACGGGAAGACGGCGGCGGGGACGTACGCGTACAACGGGACCTACACCTGGGCGCTGACCGCGAAAGCGACCGAGGGCACGGGAACGTACACGCAGAGCGGCACGTTCGGACTGACGGGCGCCCGGCCGGGCCACCACACCTGGGCGGCTACAGCTACGGCGAACTGGTCCCCCTCGACTCCTCCGGCTCCCTGACCGTCCACCACAGCAACGGCACGAGCACCTTCGACTCGAAGCGGTCCGCCTCCGGCCGGCCCGCCGGCACCACCGTGATCCCGGTCGGCGACATGGGCGCAGACCGGTGCGCGGAGCTGCTGATGCGGATGCCGAACGGGGAACCGCGCCGGTACGCGGGCAACCGCGGCGAGCGGTCGTACGGGCCCGGCGGCAGCCACGCCTGCCTCGGCACCGGCTGGAACGCGTACGACGTCCTCACCGCACCCGGCGACCTGACCGGCGACGGTCGCACCGACCTGGTCGTGTGCGACACGGCCGGCAACCTCTACCGCAACCCCGGCCTCGGGAACGGGACGTTCGGGCCGCAGGTGTGGATCGGGAGCGGCGGCCAGAGCTACACGGGCCTGTATTGGAGACCTGTTCCGGACCGGAGTCCTGTTCTGGCCACGGGCGGACGATTTCCGGTCGCCCTGTGGCGCATGTCATACCCCCGGTGAGGGAATTGCTGGGGGCATGACAGATGACGATGACGCCAGAGTGAGCGTGAGTGGGCTGTCGGACGAGGAACGGCTTGCCCAGCTCGGTTACACGCAGGTCCTCGCCCGCCGGATGTCGGCGTTCGCCAACTACGCGGTGTCCTTCACGATCATCTCGGTCCTGTCGGGCTGCCTCACGCTCTATCTCTTCGGCATGAACACCGGCGGCCCGGCCGTGATCATGTGGGGCTGGGTCGCGGTGGGCCTGATGACCCTCTTCGTGGGCCTGTCGATGGCCGAGATCTGCTCCGCCTACCCGACCTCGGCGGGCCTGTACTTCTGGGCCCACCGGCTCGCCCCGCCCCGAACGGCCGCCGCGTGGGCGTGGTTCACGGGCTGGTTCAACGTGCTGGGCCAGGTCGCGGTGACGGCCGGCATCGACTTCGGGGCGGCCTCCTTCCTGGGCGCGTACCTGAACCTCCAGTTCGACTTCAAGGTCACCCCGGGCAGCACGATCCTGCTCTTCGCGGCCATCCTCGTCCTGCACGGGCTCCTCAACACCTTCGGCGTACGCATCGTGGGCCTGCTGAACAGCGTCAGCGTGTGGTGGCACGTACTCGGCGTGGCCGTCATCGTCGGCGCGCTGACCTTCGTACCGGACAAGCACCAGTCGGCGTCCTTCGTGTTCACGGAGTTCGTGAACAAGACGGGCTGGGGGAGCGGCGTGTACGTGGTCGCGCTGGGCCTCCTGATGGCCCAGTACACCTTCACCGGCTACGACGCCTCCGCACACATGACCGAGGAGACCCACGACGCGTCCACGGCCGGCCCGAAGGGCATCGTCCAGTCCATCTGGACCTCGTGGATAGCGGGCTTCGTCCTGCTCCTGGGCTTCACCTTCGCCATCCAGTCGTACGAGGGCGCCCGGAAGTCCCCGACCGGCGTTCCGCCCGCCCAGATCCTGCTGGACGCGGTGGGCGCGACGGGCGGCAAGCTGCTCCTGCTCGTCGTCATCGGCGCCCAGTTGTTCTGCGGCATGGCGTCCGTCACGGCCAACTCCCGCATGATCTACGCCTTCTCGCGCGACGGCGCCCTCCCCTACTCCCACCTCTGGCACACGGTCAGCCCGCGCACCCGAACCCCGGTCGCGGCGGTCTGGCTGGCGGTCTTCGGCGCCCTGCTC
Organism: Streptomyces graminilatus; assembly: GCF_001418565.1. Lineage (GTDB taxonomy): Bacteria > Actinomycetota > Actinomycetes > Streptomycetales > Streptomycetaceae > Streptomyces > Streptomyces graminilatus. The sequence goes on from NZ_LIQQ01000359.1 coordinate 5,333, forward strand.
CTGGGCCTGCCCTACCTGATCAACGTGACGGCGTACGCGGCCGTGACGTCGATCGCGGTGATCGGCCTCTACATCGCGTACGTCGTCCCGACCCTGCTGCGGCTGCGCAAGGGCGACGCGTTCGAACGGGGGCCGTGGCATCTGGGCCGGTGGTCGCGGGCGATCGGGGTGGTGTCGGTGATCTGGGTGGCCGTGATCACGGTGCTGTTCATGCTGCCCCAGGTGGCGCCGGTCACCTGGGAGTCCTTCAACTACGCCCCGATCGCGGTCCTGGTGGTGCTGGGGTTCGCGGCGGCGTGGTGGGCGAGTTCGGCACGGCACTGGTTCCTGAACCCCGAGCACGAGCGGACCCGGGCGCGGGAGGCGGCTCGGGCGGGGGAGGCGGCTG
>NZ_LIQQ01000036.1 GCF_001418565.1 Streptomyces graminilatus
TGTTGTAGTCGTTGTAGCAGAGCTTGGCCGCCGGATCGACGGAGCGGGCGGTGCGGAAGGCCTCCTCGATGAAGCCGTTGCCGAGCCTGTCCTGGAAGGGCGAGCTGCGCCGCGCACCGCTGTTGCCGTCCTGGAACGCCTCGTTGACGACGTCCCAGGCATAGATCTTGCCCTTGTAGTGCGTCATCACCTGCGTGATGTGGTTGTTCATCGCGTTTCTCAGGTCGGCGGTGCCGAGTCCTTGCACCCAGCCGGGCAGCTGGGAGTGCCAGACGAGGGTGTGACCGCGGATCTTCATGCCCCGGCCCTGCGCGCGGCTGACGATCTGGTCGGCGGCGCCGAAGCTGAACGAGCCCCGGTTGGCCTCGGTGGCGTCCCACTTCATCTCGTTCTCGGGGGTGACCGCGTTGAACTCGGTGTCGAACGTGTTCGCGTACGCGGATTCGCTCAGATGGAAGGCGGCGACCGCGGTGCCGAAGTAGCGGCCCTTCTCCGCCGCGGCGGCGCCCAGTGTGGTCGCGGCCCGGGCGGTCCCGGAGAGAGTGGTGACACCGGCGGAGGCGAGCAGGACCGCCAGGCCGAGGGTGAGTGCCCCACGGGCTCTGGGGGCGATGGACATGCGGGTATCCATGGCATTCCCTTCTTTCGACAACCATTCCGGCTCCGAAAGTTTCGGAATGGTTTCCGAATGTCCCGCAGAACGTAAAGGCGGAAGAAGGGCTCGTCAACAGGGACGGCAGGAGGGAATCGGGGATGCCTGAAGAAAAGTCGGGGCCTTTTGGAAACCGCCGAGGTTTCGAATCCTTCGAAAGTTTCGAAGAGGGCGGCCGGTGGACCGGCCACCGACTCACCGTGAACGCGGCGGAGCCGTGCTCTGGCGCACGACCAGCCTCGTGGGCACCAGCGTCGTCCCGTGCTCCGTGGCGTCCTGGCGCATCTGCCGCAGCACACCCTCCACGCACAGCCGCCCCACTTCGGCGAAGTCCTGGTGCACGGTGGTCAGCGGCGGCAGGAAGGAGCCCGCCTCCGGAATGTCGTCGAAGCCGATCACACTGACGTCCTCCGGCACCCTGCGCCCGCGCTCGTGCAGGGCCCGCAGCAGCCCCAGCGCCATCTGGTCGTTGGCCACGAACACCGCCGTGCAGTCCGGCAGCGCGGCGATCCGCAGACCCGCGCGATAGCCGGACTCCGCCGACCAGTCGCCGCGCACCAGTGGCGGGGCTGTCCGGTCGGCCGCCAGGAGCTCGGCGCGCCAGGCGTCGGTGCGCCGCTGGGCCGCGTAGGAGCCCTCGGGGCCCGCCAGATGCCAGACCGTGCGATGCCCGAGGTCCAGCAGATGCTGTACGGCGGTCCGGGTGCCGCCCGCCTGGTCGGTGTCGACCACGGTGTAGCGGTCGCCCGCGTCGGAGTCGGCGACGACCACCTGGACGTGCGGCGGCATGGAGAGGGTCGACGCGTCGAGGAGGTGCACCTCCAGGATGACGATGACCGCGTCGACGGCGAGTTCGCCGAGCCGCGAGAAGGCGCCGCGCACCTCGTCCTGCGTCGGCACGGCGACCGGCAGCAGGGTGACCGAGTAGCCCTCCTGCGCCGCCGAGGTGGCTATCGCCTCCAGCGTGCGGACGTTGCCCGTGGTGGACAGGCCGAAGGTGATGACACCGATGGTGCGGAACTCGCCGCGCTTGAGGGCCCGGGCCGCGCTGTTGGGCCGGTAGCCCAGCTCCTTCATGGCGGCCAGGACCTGGCGCCGGGTCTCCTCGTTGACGCCGGGGAAGCCGTTCGACACCCGGGAGACGGTCTGCGAGGACACTCCGGCGACCCTGGCGACGTCCGCCATCGAGGCGCTCTGGGTCCGGCGGGGGGCCCGCTTCGTGTTGCGTGCCTGTACCCGCGCCGGCTCGGCCGAGGTGCCGTCGCTTGCGTCCACCCGTCAATCCTCGCTCTCCGGTCCACCGTTGCGTCCACCGACCCTTGACCGGCGTCGGGAGAGCGGTGTAGACATGCCGCCATCAGATGTTTACGTAAACATAACAGCCGGTGGGCCTTTTGTGGGGCTTCTGCGGATATGGATGTTTGCGTAAACATCGGGGCGGCGGCGGATGGGCGCCGGTTCCGAGACGGACGAGCGAGGCACGACACATGACGACCCTAGAACCGCCGGTGGCCGCGAAACGCGCCCCGGCCCGGCCCGCGGCGAAGAAGGACCGTCGCTCATGGACGGGCTGGGGGTTCGTAGGCCCGTTCGTGACGGTGTTCGCCCTCGTCTTCCTGGCACCCATCGGGTACTCGATCTATCTGAGCCTCTTCAGGGACCAGTTGATCGGCGGCACGAGCTTCGTCGGCCTGGACAACTACACACAGGCCCTCCAGGACGACCAGTTCTGGAGCTCCCTGGGCCGGGTGTCGCTCTTCCTGGCCGTCCAGGTGCCGATCATGCTCGGCATCGCCCTGCTGATCGCCCTGGCCCTGGACAGCGGACGCCTCTTCGGCAAGGACTTCTTCCGGATCGCGATCTTCCTGCCGTACGCCGTGCCCGCCGTGGTCGCCACCCTGATGTGGGGCTTCATGTACGGCACGAAGTACGGGCTGGTGGGTGACATCAACACCGCGTTCGGCATCACGCTGCCCGACCCGCTCTCCAGCGACCTGGTCCTGGCGTCGATCGGGAACATCGTCACCTGGGAGTTCATCGGCTACAACATGCTGATCTTCTACTCCGCGCTGCGGGTCATCCCGCTCTCGCTCTACGAGGCCGCGGAGATCGACGGCGCCGGGCAGATCCGCGTGATCACCGCCATCAAGCTCCCCGCGATCCGCGGCGCGCTCGTCATCGCGACGATCTTCTCGATCATCGGCAGCTTCCAGCTCTTCAACGAGCCGGCGATCCTGCGGCCCCTGGCGCGCAACGCCATCACCACCGACTTCACCCCGAACTTCTACACGTACTCGCTGTCCTTCAACGGCCAGCAGCACAACTACTCCGCGGCGGTCGCCATCATCATGGGGCTGATCACCATGGTCATCGCCTATGTCGTGCAGCTCCGCGGCATGCGCAAGGGAGCGTGAACCATGAGCAGCTCCGTCACCACCACCTCCCCGTCCGCAGCCGCACCGGCCGACGGCGGTACCAAGAGCGCGCCCCGGCTGCGCACCGGCCGTAAGCACACCCCCGGGCGCCCCAAGCGCAGCGTCCTGCTGACCGTGCTCACCGGCCTGATCCTGGTCTACACGGTCGTGCCCCTGATCTGGCTGGTCATCAGCGCCACCAAGAGCATGGACGGGCTGGCCAACTCGAACGGCATGTGGTTCGCCAAGGACTTCGCGCTCTGGCAGAACATCCACGACACGTTCACCTACCACGACGGCATCTTCGTCCGCTGGCTGCTGAACACCCTGCTGTACGTCGTGCTCGGCGCCGGCGGCGCCACCCTGCTGGCGATCCTCGGCGGCTACGCGCTGGCGAAGTTCAACTTCCCCGGCAAGCGCGCCGTGTTCGCCGTGGTCATCGGTGCCGTCGCGGTCCCGGGTACGGCTCTGGCGGTGCCCACCTTCCTGATGTTCAGCAAGATGGGCCTGACCGACACCCCGTGGGCGGTGATCATCCCCTCGCTCGTGTCGCCCTTCGGTCTGTATCTGATGTGGGTCTTCGCGTCCGAGGCCATCCCCACCGAACTGATGGAGGCGGCCCGTATCGACGGAGCGGGCGAGGTGCGCACCTTCTTCCAGGTCGCCCTGCCTCTGCTGGCCCCCGGCACCGTTACCGTCCTGCTGTTCACCACGGTCGCGACCTGGAACAACTACTTCCTGCCGCTGATCATGCTCAAGGACCCGAACTGGTATCCGCTGACCCTGGGTCTGGACGCCTGGAACTCGCAGGCCCAGACGATCGGCGGCGACGTCGTCTTCAACCTGGTGATCACCGGTTCGCTGCTCACCATCGTCCCGCTGATCGCGGCTTTCCTCCTGCTCCAGAAGTACTGGCAGTCCGGCCTCTCGGCCGGAAGTGTCAAGGAGTGATCCACCCCCAGACCCCACAACACCCCCTCGGCTTCACCAGGCTCCACCGCAGTCAACCCTCACCTGTCCCACCCACGAAGAAGTGGAAGCACCTCGATGCGTAGAACCACCGGCCGCCTCGCGCGCGGCATCACCCTGCTCTCCGTCCTCGCCCTCGGCGCGACCGCCTGCGGCAGCTCCGACGACGGCAGCAAGGACCAGAAGGCCGTCTCCGCCGGGGACATCCAGGCCGCGCTCAAGAAGGGCGGCACGGTCGACGTCTGGGCCTGGGAGCCCACGCTGAAGTCGGTCGCCGCCAACTTCGAGAAGAAGTACCCCAAGGTCAAGATCAACCTGGTGGCCGACCGGTCCGGTGACAAGCACTACACCGCCCTGTCGAACGCCCTCGCGGCCAAGAAGGGTGTGCCGGACGTCGCGCAGGTCGAGTACTTCGCGCTGAGCCAGTACTCCCTCACCAAGGGCCTGACCAACCTGGCCCCCTACGGTGCCGACAAGCTCAAGGCCAAGTACACGCCCGGCCCGTGGAACGCCGTGAACGACGGCGACAAGGTCTACGGCCTGCCGATGGACTCGGGCCCGATGGCGATGTTCTACAACAAGAAGGTCTTCGACAAGTACAAGATCGCCGTCCCGACCACATGGGACGAGTACGTCGCGGCGGCCGCCAAGCTGCACAAGGCCGACCCCAAGGTCTACATCGCCAACGACGCCGGTGACGCGGGCTTCACCACCAGCATGCTGTGGCAGGCCGGTTCGCGCCCCTACAAGGTCGACGGCACCAAGGTGTCGGTCAACTTCGACGACGCGGGCGCCAAGAAGTACACGGACACCTGGCAGAAGCTCCTCGACCAGAAGCTGGTCTCGCCCATCAACGGCTGGACCGACGACTGGTACAAGGGCCTGGGCGACGGCACCATCGCCACCCTGACCACCGGCGCCTGGATGCCCGCCAACTTCGTCACCGGTGTGCCGAAGGCGGCCGGCCAGTGGCGCGCGGCCCCCATGCCGGCCTGGACCAAGGGCGACAAGGCGAGCGCGGAGAACGGCGGCAGCTCGCTGACCGTGCCCGAGCTGGCCAAGAACAAGGAGCTCGCCTACGCGTTCGTCGAGTACGCGAACGCCGGTGACGGTGTGCAGACCCGTGTCGACGAGGGCGCCTTCCCGGCGACCGTCGCGCAGCTCCAGGACCCGAAGTTCCTGAGCAAGAAGTTCGACTACTTCGACGGTCAGGAGGCGAACAAGATCTTCGCCGACTCCGCCGCCAACGTCGCGAGCGACTGGTCGTACCTGCCCTTCCAGCAGTACGCCAACTCGATCTTCAACGACACCGTCGGCAAGGCCTACGTCTCCGGCGTGAAGCTTCCCGCCGCGCTGAAGACCTGGCAGGACGCCTCCGTCAAGTACGGCACGGAGCAGGGCTTCACCGTCGAGAAGTAACAGCTGGGCAGTAACAACCGAGGAGCGGCCGGAAAGCATCACCGCCGGCCGCTCCTCGTACCCCCCGTACCTTGGAAGGACCACCATGACCTCCGCCTCCCCGTCCCGTCTGCCGTACGGGCCGGACGGTGACTCCGTGCCCCGTCTCGGCTACGGCGCCGACTACAACCCCGAGCAGTGGCCCCGGGAGGTGTGGGAGGAGGACGTCCGGCTGATGCGCGAGGCCGGCGTCAACATCGTCTCGGTGGGGATCTTCTCCTGGGCCCGGATCCAGCCGGATGCGGACACCTGGGACTTCGGGTGGCTCGACGAGGTCATGGACCTGCTGCACGAGAACGGGATCGGCGTCGACCTGGCGACCGCGACCGCGTCCCCGCCGCCGTGGCTGACCACCGCGCACCCGGAGATCCTCCCGGTGACCGCGACCGGCGAGACGGTCTGGCCGGGCGCGCGCCAGCACTGGCGCCCCACCTCCCCGGTCTTCCGCAGCCACGCGCTCGGCCTGGTCCGGAAGATGGCGCAGCGATACGCCGGCCACCCGGCCCTGGTGGCCTGGCACATATCCAACGAGCTGGGCTGCCACAACGTCTACGACTTCTCGGACGACGCGGCCCGCGCCTTCCGCGACTGGCTGCGCGCCCGCTACACCACGCTCGACGCACTCAACCACGCCTGGGGCACGGCGTTCTGGTCGCAGCGCTACAGCGACTGGGCGCAAATCCTGCCGCCCCGGCTGGCCGGCTCGCACCCGAACCCGACCCAGCAACTCGACTTCAAGCGGTTCTCCTCGGACGCGCTGAAGGACTATCTGGTCGCGGAGCGGGAGGTGCTCCGCGAGTTCACCCCGGACGTCCCCATCACCACCAACTTCATGGTGATGGGCGGGACGAAGGGCATGAGCTACACCGACTGGGCGGACGAGATCGACTTCGTCTCCAACGACCACTACGTCACCCCGGGCCCGCAGGACCGCGACGAGCTGTCCTTCTCCGCCAACCTGACCAGCGGTATCGCGGGCGGCCGGCCGTGGTTCCTGATGGAGCACTCCACCAGCGCGGTCAACTGGCAGCACGTCAACCTGGCCAAGCGCCCCGGTGAGCTGGCCCGTGACTCGCTGCTGCACGTCGCGCACGGCGCCGACGCCGTGTGCTTCTTCCAGTGGCGCCAGTCGGCGGCCGGCGCCGAGAAGTACCACTCCGCGATGGTGCCGCACGCCGGCGCCGACAGCGAGGTCTTCCGCGCCGTGACCGCCCTCGGCCAGACCCTGAAGGATCTGGCGCCCATCGCGGGCTCCGAGCGCGAACCGGCCCGTGTCGGGATCGTGTTCGACTGGGACTCCTGGTGGGCGAGCGAGCAGGACTCGCACCCCACCGCTCTCCTCGACTACCGCCAGGAGGGGCTGAACTGGTACTCGGCGCTCCTCTCCCTCGGTATCCGCGCCGACATCGTCACCACCCGCACCGAGTTCAGCCGCTACGACGTGCTGATCACGCCGGTCCTGCACATGGTCCCGGCGACCCTCGCCAAGGAGCTGACGCGGTACGCGGAGACGGGCGGCCATCTGGTCACCACGTACTTCTCCGGTGTCGTCGACGAGAACGACCACATCTGGCTCGGCGGCTACCCGGGCGCCCTGCGCGACGTGCTCGGCATCAAGGTCGAGGAGTTCGGCCCGCTGCTCGAAGGCGAGTCGGTCGAGGTCGACGGCGGCGGTACGGGCACGGTGTGGACCGACCGGATCGACGTGACCGACCCCGAGGTCGAGGTCCTCGCCCACTACCGCTCGGGCGCCTACGCGGGCCGCCCGGCCGTCACCCGCCGTACGACGGGCAGCGGTTCGGCGTCGTACGTCTCCACGCGCCTGGGCGCCGACGGCCTCGCGGCGCTGCTGCCGGGGCTGCTCGCACCGGCCGGGGTCGGCAGCGAGCTGCCCGAAGAGGCCCGTGGACGCGTCGAGCTGACCGTACGGCAGGGCGGCGGAAGCCGGTTCCTGTTCCTGGTGAACCGCAGCGAGGAAGAGGTGCCGCTGCCCGGACTCGACGGCGAGCGGCTGACCGGCGGCACGGACGCCGACGGTGTCCTCGTCCTCGCGCCGAGGGAAGTCGCCGTACTCCAGCGGCCCGCCCACTGAAAACCCTGATCAGCCTTGATCGATGAAGATCAAGGCTGATCACCCCTGAACTCCCCTGAACCAAGGGGCACACCGTCGTGCCCAGTGTCCGCGCGCGTCACCCGCGTGCGGTGCGGGCACGGCGGTCCACCGCAGCGACCACATCCGAGTTGGGAGCACACGTTGGCACGCCGTACCCGCACACGACACCTGCTGGGAGTCGTGGGCATCACCGCACTGGCCACTTCGGCCGCCCTGATCAGCGCGCCGTCGCCGGACGCTCAGGCGGCTGTCGAGGCAGCCGCCTCGTCCGTCACGGTCACCCCCGATCCCTCGTACAGCCAGCAGGCGTTCGAGGGCTGGGGCACCAGTCTGGTCTGGTTCGCCAACGCGACCGGGAACTATCCCCCGGCCATCCGCGAGAAGCTCGCGAAGCTGCTGTTCGGCGACGACGGCCTGGCGCTGAACATCGCCCGGTACAACATCGGCGGCGGCAACGCCCCCGATGTGAAGGACTATCTGCGGGCCGGCGGTGCCGTCGAGGGCTGGTGGAAGGCGCCCGAGGGCACCACCCGTACGGACACCGACTGGTGGAGCGCCGACGACCCGGCCGACTGGAACCCCGACGCGGACAAGACCCAGCGCTGGTGGGTGGACCGCATCAAGAAGGACATCACCCACTGGGAGACGTTCAGCAACTCGCCGCCCTGGTTCATGACGGAGAGCGGCTATGTCTCCGGCGGTTTCGACGCCAACACCGACCAGTTGAAGGCCGGTTCGGTCGACGACTTCGCCGCTTACATGGCCGGTGCGACGAAGCGTCTGGAGAAGGCCGAGCACATCAAGGTCGACACCGTCGACCCGTTCAACGAGCCCAACACCAACTACTGGAGCACCCGCCTGGGCGCCGACGGCCAGCCCGTCGGAGGCCGGCAGGAGGGCGCCCACATCGGCCCCGCGCTCCAGCAGAAGGTCCTCGCCGCGCTTGCCCCCGCGCTGAAGAAGGCCAAGGTCAAGTCCAAGATCTCGGCGATGGACGAGACCAACCCGTCGACCTTCGCGACGAACTGGAACTCCTACTCGCAAGGGTCCAGGGACCTCGTCGACCAGATGAACGTCCACACCTACGGCACCGGGCAGCGCACCGCCGTGCGCGACCTCGCCAAGGCGGCCGGCAAGCCGCTGTGGATGAGCGAGGTCGAGGGCGACTGGGGCGACGGACAGAGCTTCACGGACATGCGTCCGGGTCTGGGCCTCGCCCAGCAGATGGTCAACGACCTGCGTGAACTTGAGCCCAAGGCCTGGGTGTTCTGGCAGCCGGTCGAGGACTACGACAACATGAAGCCCGGCGGCGAGTCCGCCAAGGGCGGCAACTGGGGCAGCGTCCAGCTGTCGTTCAGCTGCAAGTCCACGGACACGCTGGAGTCGTGCCCGATCCACACGAACACCAAGTTCGACACCGCCCGCAACTTCACGCACTTCATCAAGCCGGGCGACCGGCTGATCAAGGTGAACGACACCTCCAGCGTCGCGGCCGTGACCAAGAACGGCAAGGGCGTCTCGCTCGTCCACGTCAACAGCACCACCGCGCCGCGTGACGTCACCATCGACCTGTCCAAGTTCCGTACCGTCAAAAGCAAGGCGACCGTCACTCCGACCGTGACCAGCGCCGACGGCAAGCTCATGAAGCAGGCCCCGGTGAAAGTCGTCGGCGGCAAGGCGACGTACACCGTGCCCGCACAGTCCGTGACCTCCTTCGCGATCAAGGGTGTCTCGGGTGTCGCGGACGACGCCGCCCTGCTCGCCGAGGGCCACTCCTACACGCTGACCGGCGTGCAGAGCGGCAAGGCCGTGACCGTCTCCCCGGGCGGCAAGAGCCTGGTCATCAACTCGGCCAACGGCACCGTCGCCCAGCAGTGGCGGCTCGTCGCCACGAGCGGCGACAAGGGGGCCCGCCAGCGGTACGTGTTCGCCAACCCGGCCGAGGGCAAGCGGCTGGCCGTACGCGACAACGTCCCCGTGGTGGAGCCCGACACGGGCAAGCCCGACCCGGCCACCGAGTGGATCCTGTCGACCACCGGTGACGGCACGTGGACCCTGGTCAACGCGGCCACCGGCCGCCTTCTGGAGGTCGGCGGCCAGGCGACCAGCGAGGGCGCCGCAGTCACCACCTGGCTGGCCAACTCCGGCTCGAACCAGCGCTGGCGGATCGCGGACGTGACCACCACCAACGGGAGCTGACCGGTAGTTCTCCCCAGAGGCCCCCAAAGGCCCCTGTAGGCCGCTTCTCCGTGACCCCTGAAACCACCCGGGCCACGGAGGGGCGGCCTTCGCCGTGCCCGGGCATCCGAGGTGTCCGAGGCGGCCAGGGCGTCCCGGGGCTGTGCCCGCAACCCTTTCGCAACGTCCCGCACGCTCCACTGGACCGGTGGAGATGCCCGAGAAGGACCCCTGCGTCGAACTGACCCCGGCCGCCGCCGAACTGCTGCGCCTGCTGCACGCGGCACACGGCCCGCTGATGTTCCACCAGTCCGGCGGCTGCTGCGACGGCAGCGCGCCCATGTGCTTCCCGGCGGGCGAGTTCCGGACCGGCGGCTCCGACGTACTGCTCGCCGAACTGGTGGTCGAGGGCATCCCCGAACCGGTGACGTTCTGGATGTCACGCAGTCAGCACGAGGCATGGGCCCACACCCGGCTGATCGTGGACGTCGTACCGGGCCGGGGCAGCGGTTTCTCGCTGGAGGCGCCCGAGGGGGTGCGCTTCCTGATCCGCTCCCGGGTCGTCAACACCTAGCCTTCCGGGCGCCCCCGCCCGGTCATCGTCGTCTGGTGCGCTTCCTTTGCGTCCTGCGACAGTTGACGGGACTTCAGGGGGGGCTGAATGCGCGGCAGCGGACGGTTCGGAACAGGCAGAGCGGCCGTCACGGCTGTCGGAGTACTCGCAGCGCTGGCCGGCGCCTCCCTCACCGGGGCGGCACCGGCCAGCGGCGCGCCGAGAGCCGTCCGGATCGCACCGGGCGTGAGCTACGCCCAGTTCGACATCCTGGCGGCCAGGGGCGTGACCCACGCCCATCTGCTGAGCGTCGACCTCGGCAACGCCCGGGTACGGGTCAACCTGCTCCACCCGGGGGCCGTGGCGGCACGGGCCACCGTCTCCAGACTGGCCGACGCCAAGGGTGCCGTCGCGGCCGTCAACGGCGACTTCTTCAACATCAGCGAGGTCCAGCATCCCGGGGTCCCGGCCACGGGCGCGTCCGTGGGCCCGGCTATCGCGAGCGGTGCGGTGCTCAAGGCCGCGGTGCCGAACGGTCAGCGGTTCGGTCCCTCGATGCCGCCCGGCGTCACCACCAGGGCCGTCCTCGGCGTGGGCATCGACAGACGGGCCCGGCTGGACAGCCTCACCCTGTCGGGCAGCGTCGCCACGCCCGTGGGCCGGTTCACGCTCGGCGGGCTCAACCAGTACGCGCTGCCGGTGGACTCCATCGGCGCGTTCACCCCGGCCTGGGGCGGCGTCTCCCGGGCGCGGGCGGTGTGCGGCACGGACACCGACCGGGCGGCGCCGTGCGGTACGGACACGTACGAGGTGACGGTGCGGCGCGGACGGGTGGTCCGGAGGGCGAACTCCCCCGGCGGCGGTGCCATCGCCGCCGACACCACGGTTCTGGTGGGCCGGGAGGCCGGCGCGCGGCGCTTGCGGAGACTGTTCGTCGGCGCGTCGGTCACGGTCAGGAGCGGTCTCGTGGCGGCCACCAGCCGCGTCCCGTACCGCTTCGCCCTCGGCGGCTACCCGGTGCTGAAGGACGGCCGCCCGCTGGCGGGCCTCGACAACGGCACCTCCGCCGTGCGTACGGCGGCGGGCATCGCGAACGGCGGGCGCAAGCTGCTGCTGCTCGCGGTGGACGGCGAGCCGAGGTACCGCAGCGGTCTGACGGTCGCCGAAGTCGCCGCCACCATGCGGAAGCTGGGCTCGGTCGACGCCTTCAGCCTGGACGGCGGCGGCTCCACGACCCTTGTCGCCAGAGCACCGGGAGCGAGCGTGGTCAGCGTACGCAACCACCCGACCGGCGGCGCCGAACGCCCGGTCCCGAACGCCATCGGAGTCTTCCTGACGTCCTGACACACCGACGTGCCGACGACCTGAGGTCAGGGTCCGAGGTCAGGGTCTGAGGCCGCTGACGAGGTCCGACGTCGCCGTGATCCCGCTGTGGATGGTGGGCGCCACGTTCGTGCTCGCCAGACAGAACCCGAGCAGCACACAGACCACGGCGTGGCTGGGCTTCAGCGCTCCGTTGCGCAGGAAGACCACCGCCAGGATCAGGAGCAGCACCACCACAGAGATGGAAATGGCCATCGTCAACCTCCTCCGCCACGCGCATTTCGCGGCTTTCGGCCGCAAGTGTGGCGTAGCGAAGGGTTCGTCCGTGCGGCTGACGTGTCGGCCGAACGTGTGGTGTCTCATGATTTCCAGGCCACGACTACGGCATGCGGGACCGGGAACGGGAGTCGGCCGACCGGCCGCCGCGCGTTCATGAGTGCCGTCGCACGTCCACCTGGCCGCGCGCACACGACGAAGCCCGCCCCTCGGGCGGAGGGACGGGCTTTCGCCGTACAGGTGGGTACTACGGGTGGGTACTACGGGTGGGTGCCGGGTACGTCAGGGGGTGCGCAGGTCGATCAGTTCGGCGAGGGCGGCCCGGTGGCTGCCGGGCGTGCCGTACGCGATCGAGTCGGCCTTGGCACGCTTGAGGCACAGGTGGGCCGGGTGTTCCCAGGTCATGCCGATGCCGCCGTGCAGCTGGAGTGCCTCCTCGGCGGCGCGGACGGCCACGGGAGCCGCGTAGGACTGGGCGACGGCGACCGCGACGCCGGAGTCGGCGCTGCCGGTGGCGAGGGCGTCCGCCGCGCTCCGGGCGGCGGCGCGCAGGCCCACCACCTCCAGCCAGAGCTGGGCCAGCCGGTGCTTGACGGCCTGGAATCCGCCGACGGGCCGGTTGAACTGCTTGCGGTCCTTCAGATAGCGCACGGTCTCGGTCAACGACCGATCGGCGAGCCCGAGTTGCTCGGAGGCGAGCAGACCGGCCCCGGCCCGCAGCGCACGCCGTACGGCGGGTTCGGCGTCGCCCAGCAGCCGGGCCGAGGCTCCGTCGAAGACGACCGTGGCGACCGGCCGGGTGAGGTCGAGGGAGACCTGCGGGGTGACGGTGACGGCGTCCGCCTCGACCGCGTACAGCCCGCCGTCGTCGGCCGGGACCAGCAGGACGTCGGCAGCGGTCGCGTCCGCGATCGCGGTCAACTCGCCGTGCAGCAGGCCCCCTTCGTGCAGGACGACCTTGTAGGCGCCGCCGGGTGCCACGTTGAGCGCGACGGCGAGGGCGCCGATCCTCCGGCCGGAGGCCAGGGCGGTGAGCAGCTCGGCCGCCGCGTCGCCGGTGCAGGCCAGCAGCGCCTCGGTGGCGACGACGGCACTGGTCAGATAGGGGACGGGGGCGACGGCACGCCCCAACTCCTCCAGCACGACGGCGGCTTCACGGTGCGAGGCGCCCTGGCCGCCCCGCTCCTCGGGCACCAGGAGGCCGGCCAGGCCCATGCCCTCGGCGAGGGACTTCCACAGGGCGAGGTCGTGCGGGGCGTCCGTCTCCATGCGGGTGATCACACCGGCCGGATCGCAGTGGTCGGTGAGCAGGTCCCGGACGGCGGCGCGCAGCGCGTCCTCCTCCTCCGAGTACAAAAGGTCGGGCTGGGTGCTCATCGGGCGAGGTCCTTCCAGGCGACGTCCTTGTCGGTGCGCGGTTCGCTGGGCAGGCCCAGGACACGTTCGGCGACGATGTTCAGCAGGACCTCGCTGGTCCCGCCCTCGATGCTGTTGCCCTTGGAGCGGAGGTAGCGGTACCCGGCGTCCCGGCCGACGAAGTCCACCAGTTCGGGCCGGCGCATGGTCCAGTCCTCGTACAACAGGCCTTCCTCGCCGAGGAGTTCGACCTCCAGGCCGCTGATCTCCTGGTTGAGGCGGGCGAAGGAGAGCTTCAGCCCCGCGCCCTCGGGGCCGGGCTGGCCGGCGACGAGCTGCTGGCGCGTCCGCTCCCCCGTCAGCCGTGCCACCTCGGCCTCCACCCACAGCCTGAGCAGCCGCTGGTGCAGGTCATGGGTGCGCAGTTCGGGCCGCTCGCGCCAGGCCTTGGCGACGGGCCCGATCATGCCGCCCTCGCGCGGGATGCGCATTCCGCCGATGGCCACGCGCTCGTTGTTCAGCGTGGTCTGCGCGACCCGCCAGCCGTCGCCGATCTCGCCGAGGCGATGGGCGTCCGGGATGCGGACGCCGGTCAGGAACACCTCGTTGAACTCGGCCTCGCCGGTGATCTGCCGCAGCGGCCGGACCTCGACACCGGGGTCGGTCATGTCGCAGACGAAGTAGGTGATGCCCTTGTGCTTGGGCACGTCGGGGTCGGTGCGCGCGATGAGAATCGCCCAGCGGGCGACATGGGCGCTGGACGTCCACACCTTCTGCCCGTTGACGGCCCAGTCGTCCCCCTCCCGTACGGCTCGCGTGCCGAGCGCGGCGAGATCGGACCCGGCGCCCGGCTCGGAGAAGAGCTGGCACCAGACCTCCTCCCCCACCCACAACGGCCGCAGGAACCGCCGCTTCTGCTCCTCCGTACCGAAGGCGAGGATCGTCGGCGCGGCCATGCCCAGACCGATGCCGATACGCCGGGGGTCGTTGTCGGGAGCCCCGGCAGCCGCCAGCTCGGCGTCCACGACGGGCTGGAGGGCGCGCGGCGCGCCGAGCCCGCCGAGCCCCTCCGGGTAGTGCACCCAGGCGAGCCCGGCGTCGAAGCGGGCCCGCAGGAAGTCGAGCCGGTCGGTGTCGGCGGGCGGCTTGGCGGCCAGCAACTCCCGGGTACGACGGATGAGTTCGGTGGCGTCGACGGTCATGCGGCGGCTCCGTTCGTCTGCGCGGGCAGCCCGGGGAGCACCGCGACGCGGCCGGTGGTGACCCCGTCGGCGACGCGCTGCACGGCGGCCGAGGCCCCGCCCAGCGGCACACGCTCGCTCACCAGCGGCTTGATCTCGCCCCGGGCGGCCAGCTCGGTGAGCTGCTCGTGGCAGTGCTGGACCAGCTTGGGGTTCTTGGTGTTGTACAGCCCCCAGTGCAGACCGAGGATCGAGTAGTTCTTCACAAGGGCGTGATTGAGCGCGGGACTGGGAATGGCCCCGCTCGCGAACCCGACGACCACGATCCGCCCCTCGAAGGCGACGACCTTGGTGGACTGGGTGTACGCCTCCCCGCCGACGGGGTCGTAGACGACGTCGACACCGCGTCCGCCGGTGGCCTCCTTCACCGCGCCGACGACGTTCTCCGTACGCCGGTCGATGACGACGTCGCAGCCCAGTTCCCGCGCCACGGCAGCCTTGTCGGCCCCGCCGACGACGCCGATGACGGTGGCCCCGGCGGCCTTCCCGAGCTGTACGGCGGCGCTGCCGACCCCGCCCGCGGCGGCGTGCACGAGCAGTGTCTCGCCGGCCTCCAGGGCGGCCCGCCGGTGCAGGGCGAACCAGCCCGTCTGGTAGCCGACCAGGAGCGCGGCGGCCTCGGCGTCGTCCAGCGACTCGGGAGCCGCGAACAGCCCGCGGGAGTCCGCCACGACATACTCGGCGAAACCGCCGTACGGCAGCACGGGGTTCCCGATCACCCGGCGGCCGTCCTCGGTCTCGCCGCAGATCTCCACCCCGGGGGTGAACGGCAGCGGCGGCTTGACCTGGTACTCCCCACGGCACATCAGCACGTCCGGGAAGTTGACGGTCGCGGCGCGCACCTTCAGCAGCACCTGCCCCTCGGCGGGCACCGGCCGCTCCACCTCACCGAGGACCATCACCTCGCTCGGCTCACCGTTCTGGTGCACTTGCCATGCCTGCATGGGGGGCCTCCACGGGACTGCGCTTCGTCTGTCCGACTGACCGGGCTCGACCGCATACTAAGCGGTCGCTTGCAGATCAGGGAACCGTGGGGAAGGGGTCGACGGCAGTCGCGTACGTCACGGCCGGCCTCACGACTGCGCGCCCTTCGAACGAGTCGGCCGCGCCCGTACGTGCATCCGCTCCCCCTGCGGCCCGAACAGGCTGAGAAACTCCGCGGGCCCTTCCCCGACCGCGCCGAACCAGTGCGGCACACGCGTGTCGAACTCGGCGGCCTCGCCCGGCCCGAGCACCACGTCGTGCTCCCCGAGCACCACCCGGAGCCGCCCCGCGAGCACGTACAGCCACTCGTACCCCTCGTGCGTGCCCGGCTCGGGCTCCTGGGCGCTCACCGGCAGGATCACCTTGAACGCCTGGAGGCCGCCCGGTTGCCGGGTGAGGGGGAGGTACGTCCGTCCGTTGCGCACGATCGGCTTGGCGCGCACCCGGGGATCGTCGACGGCGGGCGCGCCGACCAGCTCGTCGAGTGCGACCCGGTGCGCACGCGCGATCGGGAGCAACTGCTCCAAGGTGGGGCGTCTCAGTCCTGACTCCAGCCGGGACAACGTACTAACGGAGATACCCGTAGTGGCCGACAGCCCCGCGAGGGTCACCCCGCGCTCCTTGCGAATCCGCCGCAGCCTGGCCCCTACTTCGGCAAGCACGCGGTCGGTGTCCTCGTCACTGGTGACATCCATGAGGCAATATTCGGCCCACCCATACA
>NZ_LIQQ01000360.1 GCF_001418565.1 Streptomyces graminilatus
CCCACCCAGCGGAGCGCTACCGCTCGTAGAAGATCCGGTCCCCGTACTCCTTCAGAATGCGCGCGTTCCACTCATGGCCGCCGTCCACATTCCCGGAACGCAGCAGCGGAGGCTCGATGCCGCGTTCCGCCAGGATGCCCGCCGCCGTCGCCATGACCGACTGGAGCACGGCCGACGTGACGACCGTGGAGGCGGGCGCGAAGGGCGCCGGGATGGTGTCGACGGTGAGTTCGGCGTCGCCGGGGGCGATCTTCGAGTCCAGTACGACGTCGCAGTGGTCCTTGAGGAAGGTGCCCGAGGCGTTCCGGGGCGTCGTCTCCGTCGCGTACGCCACCGAGGTCACGCCGATGACCCGTACCCCGAGGGCACGCGCGTGCAGCGCCATTTCCACCGGGAGCGCGTTGCGGCCGGAGAGGGAGACGATCACGAGTACGTCCCCGGCGCGCAGCGGCGAGGTGTCCAGGACGGCCGTGGCCAGACCGTCGACGCGCTCCAGGGCGGAGCCCAGCGTGGCCGGCATGACGTCGACGCCGACGACACCCGGGACGGCCAGCAGGTTCATCAGGGCGAGGCCGCCCGCGCGGTAGACGAGGTCCTGCGCGGCGAGCGAGGAGTGCCCGGCGCCGAAGGCGAACAGGCGTCCCCCGGCCGCCACGGTGTCGGCGATGAGTGTGCCGGCGGCGGTCATGGCGTCCGCCTCCTCGTCGCGCACCCGCCGCAGCAGGCCGATCGCGGCGTCGAGGAACTGCCCGGCCAACTCGCTGTCGCTCATCCGTAAGCCCTTCGGGTCGGGAGAATCGGCGCAGCGGTCCGTGTCCGACGGTGACGGGCCGCGTCGCCCGATCACGGTGAGGTCTGGACCATTGCCCTGTCAACAGCGCCCGGTCTCGATGCGCCCGGTCTCGCAGCGCTCTGTCGACAGCGCGACCGGCCGTTCCCGGGCCCGCCGCCGTACCCTCGGTGAAACGTGCTGTCTACCCGACCGCGAGGATCCGTAACCGTGTGGTTCCCACGCGGCGGCACGGTTGTCAGTGGTATGCGTCAGAATTGAAGCCAGGGCCAGCGCACGCGCCGGAGCCGTCGAGCCTCCGGCACATCTCATCAAGGGGCACGAATGTCCGGACTGATCGATACGACGGAGATGTATCTCCGCACCATCCTTGAGCTGGAGGAGGAAGGTGTGGTCCCCATGCGCGCCCGGATCGCCGAGCGGCTGGACCAGAGTGGCCCGACGGTGAGTCAGACCGTGGCCCGGATGGAGCGCGACGGCCTGGTCGCGGTCGCCAGCGACCGGCACCTGGAACTGACGGACGAGGGCCGCCGGCTGGCAACCCGTGTCATGCGCAAGCACCGCCTCGCGGAGTGTCTGCTCGTCGATGTGATCGGCCTGGAGTGGGAGCAGGTCCACGCGGAGGCGTGCCGCTGGGAACACGTGATGAGCGAGGCCGTCGAGCGCCGCGTCCTCGAACTCCTGCGCCACCCCACCGAGTCGCCGTACGGCAACCCGATCCCGGGCCTGGAGGAGCTGGGCGAGAAGGACGGCGCGGACCCCTTCCTGGACGAGGGCATGGTCTCGCTGGCCGACCTCGACCCGGGTGTGGACGGCAAGACGGTCGTCGTACGGCGGATCGGTGAGCCCATCCAGACGGACGCGCAGCTCATGTACACGCTGCGCCGCGCGGGTGTGCAGCCCGGTTCGGTGGTGAGCGTGACGGAGGCGGCCGGCGGGGTGCTGGTCGGCAGCGGCGGCGAGGCGGCCGAGCTGGAGGCGGACGTGGCCTCGCACGTGTTCGTGGCGAAGCGCTGATCCGACGGGCGTCCGGTGCCGCACCGGTCGTCGCGCCGTCAACTCCTGTGACCGGCGGGGAACTTGCCGTGTCCTGGGATCGGCGCTGCTCCAGGGTGCCAATCCAGGATTCAGTGTGCGGAATCGCAGCGCCGGGCCGTTTCGCGTGCCACGCTGTCGCGTGAGGCATATGGCTTGGGGGCTCTTGGCCGGGTGCGGCGGCGCTGTCGCCGCCCGGCGGGGGGAGGGGGAGCGTGCGGATGTGCCGCGAACATGAAGAGGGCCCCGGCGCCGCTTGGCGCCGGGGCCTGTCCTCCCCTGTGCTGACCCGGAGCCCCGAGCTCCCAGGGTCATCCCCTACGGACCGTTTTCCCCGAGCGGTCCGCCTCCCGCAGAAGATCTCCCCTCGGCCACGCGGATCATTCCTTGAGCGGGGTCACTCGAACGAGGGGTGTTGCGGCCGGAGAACCCATTTTCGAATAGCTATTCGATAATCTGGGGTCCAGCGATCCACTGATCGACCGTTCGACCGTTCGACCGGTGGGATCGACGGACCGGTGGATCGGTGGCTGAAACTCGATAGCTAGGGGGGTGCCAGGAGCTGTGGCGCGGCGTATCGACGTGACCGGAGCGGGCGGTGTACGCCTTGCCGCCTGGGAGTTCGCCGACCCTCCGAAACCCGGCGAGGAGCAGGCCCCGCCGGCCGGAGTACCCGACCGGGCCCCCGGCGTGCTGTTACTGCACGGGCTCATGGGCCGTGCCTCGCACTGGGCGTCCGCCGCCCGCTGGCTGGGCGAGCGGCACCGGGCCGTCGCACTCGACCAGCGGGGCCACGGCCAGAGCGACCGGCCGCCCGGCGCCAGCTACACGCGCGAGGCGTACGTCGAGGACGCCGAGGCGGCGATCGAGCAGCTCGGCCTCGGGCCGGTCGTCCTCATCGGCCACGCGATGGGCGCCCTGACCGCCTGGCAGCTCGCCGCGAAACGCCCCGACCTGGTGCGGGGCCTGATCATCTGCGACATGCGGGCGTCGGCACTGGGCGCCGCGTCCCAGCGCGAGTGGGAGGACTGGTTCAAGACCTGGCCGGTCCCCTTCGCCACCCTCGCCGACGTACGCAAGTGGTTCGGCGAGGACGATCCCTGGGTGGAGCGGCCCAACCTCTCGCGCGGCGAGTTCTACGCCGAGGTGATGCAGGAGGCCCCGGACGGCTGGCGTCCCGTCTTCGAACCCGAGCAGATGCTCAAGTCCCGCGAGACCTGGGTGTACGACGCCCACTGGGAGGAGCTGACGCAGGTCCAGTGTCCCACCCTCGTCGTACGCGGCCTGGACGGCGAACTGGGCCGGGCGGAGGCGCAGGAGATGGTCCGCGTCCTGCCGAGGGGCGAGTACGCGGAGGTGCCCGACGTCGGCCACTTCGTCCACTACGACCAGCCGGACGCCTGGCGCACAGCGATCGAACCGTTCCTGGACGGCGTGTTGACGAGCCAGCGGTAGCGCTCCGCGGGGTTGCTCGGCGGGGTT
>NZ_LIQQ01000361.1 GCF_001418565.1 Streptomyces graminilatus
CGATGAAGCCGGCCGGTGTCCACGGACACCGGCCGGCTTCATCGGTGGCGGCGCGGGTGGAGCGGGTACAGCGGGTACAGCGGATGGAGCAGGTGGAGCGGATGGAGCCGGTGGAGCGGGTGCAGCGGGTGGAGCAGGTGCAGCGGATGGAGCGGGTGCAGCGGGTGCAGCGGATGGAGCAGGTGGAGCGGGTGCAGCGGGTCGGTGTCATCGGCGGCGGCGACGCGGGTGGAACCGGACGGTGCCGCCCGCGACGCTGCGGGCGAACCGGCCGGCGCCACCGGCAACGAGCAAGTGCAACCGGTCCGTGCGTCGGCGGCGTCGCGGGTGGCGCCGGCCGGTGCCCGCGGCGCGGGTGGAGCCGGCCCGTGCTGTCAGCGGCGGCGCAGGTGGAACTGGCCGGGGGTGGACGACGGGACGCCTGTGAGGATTTCGCGGAGGCCGCCGCTGACCACGTAGTCGCCGTACGGCGTCACGGCGATCGTCGTGGGGTCCTCGAACGGCCAGGTCTGGTCCTGCACCGTGCGCGCGGTGCGCCAGCCGTCGGTGGAGCGCAGGACCAGGACGCAGTCCCGGGTCTGGCGTCCGCCGGACAGTGACAGGTCGTTGGACGCGACGACCAGCGAGCCGTCCGGGCGCAGCGCGAGGCCGTCGATGGAGGCCGGCGCGTGGTCCAGGCGGACCTCGCAGACCTTCGGCCGGGCCGAGCGGGGGCGCTCGATGCGGAAGAGCCGGCCGCCCTCGTACTTGCCCATGAGGAGGAAGCCGCCCGGGTGGTGGACGATGCCGTTCGGGCCGGTGTCGTCGGTGAGGAAGCGGTCGTCACGGAGGATGTGCAGCAGCTCGCCGTCACGGCTCACCGTGCTGACCGTGTCGACCCCGGTGTCGGTGACGTAGATGGTGCCCTCGCGGTCGAAGGTGACGTCGTTGGCGCGCGGCAGGGCCTGTCCGTCGGACAGGTCGACCAGGTGCTGCACGGCACCGGTGGCCAGGTCGAAGACGCCGACCCCGGACACCGGGGGCGTCGTCGGGTCCACGATGCCCATCAGCCGGAAGAAGTAGTCGGTGTAGGCGGCCAGTACCCGGCCCCGGGGCGCGTCCACCGTGACGCCGAGCACCGACACCATGGCGAACGGGGTCACCAGCGGGGTGACCGAGCCGTCCGCCTTGACCACCGAGATGGTGCCCTGCGCGCTCGATCCCACGAGGAACGCCTTGCGGGTGGGGTCCCAGGCGACGCCCTCCGGATACACGCCCGGGGCGGTGACGTTGAGGACACTCGGCAGCGCGCAGCGGGCGGACCTGGCTGCCCCGGCCGACCCTGCGGACGCGGCGAACGCGGGCAGCGGCATGGCGGCGAGGCCACCGCCGATGGTGGCCGCGGTGGCGAGTCTCAGAAGGGTCCGGCGGGAGGCCGGGGCTGACGCGTCCATGGTGTGCTCCTTCATACGGTGATGAACGTGACGAAAGCTGATGACCTGTTACGAACTGAGAGGAACAGGCGAAGACTTGGGGTCGGCAGGGCCGAGGTGCGGTGAGCGGGCGGGTTCCGGACTGCCAGGTGGGTTGCCAGTTGGGCCAGGTGGGTTGCCAGGTGGGCCAGTTGGGTTGCCAGGTGGGTTGCCAGGTGGGCCAGTTGGGCTGCCGGGTGCCCGTCGCCCGGGGAGCGACCGGCCGAGTCCGGCTGTCTCGACGGTCATGGACAAGGGTCGCGAGCCGCTCTGGAGAACCGCTGAACCATGGCTGAAACCGGCGGCCGGCGGGTGTACGCCGCCACCCGGAGCCCCCGGAGCGCGCTTTGGCCCGGCGCAAGGCGGCCTGCCTAGCGTCCTGGTAGGTCAGGTCAGCGCACGCAGCGGCGCCGGAGCAGCGGAAGCCAGAGGAGACGAGTCGCGTGACGGTAGACACCGTGGACATCGAAGAGGCCGAGCCGGCGCCCGCCGGTAACCGCACCAAGGACGTGCGCCGCCTGGACCGGGTGGTCATCCGGTTCGCGGGCGATTCCGGTGACGGCATGCAGCTCACCGGTGACCGGTTCACGTCCGAGACCGCGTCGTTCGGGAACGACCTGTCCACGCTGCCGAACTTCCCCGCCGAGATCCGGGCCCCCGCGGGCACCCTGCCGGGCGTCTCGTCCTTCCAGCTCCACTTCGCCGACCACGACATCCTCACCCCCGGCGACGCGCCGGACGTCCTCGTCGCGATGAACCCGGCCGCGCTGAAGGCGAACATCGCCGAGGTGCCGCGCGGCGCCGAGATCATCGTCAACACCGACGAGTTCACCGAACGGGCGATGAAGAAGGTGGGCTACGACACGAGCCCCCTGGAGGACGGCTCGCTCGACGGATACAGCGTCCACCCGGTGCCGCTGACCACCCTGACCGTCGGCGCGCTGAAGGACTTCGGCCTCACCCGCAAGGAGGCCGACCGCTCCAAGAACATGTTCGCGCTGGGCCTGTTGAGCTGGATGTACCACCGGCCGACGGACGGCACCGAGAGGTTCCTGAAGACCAAGTTCGCCAAGAAGCCCGACATCGCGGCGGCGAACATCGCGGCCCTCAAGGCCGGTTGGAACTTCGGCGAGACCACCGAGGACTTCGCCGTCAGTTACGAGGTCGCCCCGGCCACCAGCGCCTTCCCCGCCGGCACGTACCGGAACATCTCGGGGAACCTGGCGCTGGCGTACGGGCTCGTCGCGGCCGGTCAACAGGCCGATCTGCCCCTGTACTTGGGCTCCTACCCGATCACGCCCGCCTCGGACATCCTGCACGAGCTGAGCAAGCACAAGAACTTCGGCGTCCGGACCTTCCAGGCCGAGGACGAGATCGCCGGTATCGGGGCCGCGCTCGGCGCCGCCTTCGGCGGATCACTGGGCATCACCACCACCTCCGGCCCGGGTGTCGCGCTGAAGTCCGAGGCGATCGGGCTGGCCGTGACACTGGAACTGCCGCTCCTCGTCATCGACATCCAGCGCGGCGGGCCCTCCACCGGCCTCCCCACCAAGACCGAACAGGCCGACCTGCTCCAGGCCATGTTCGGCCGCAACGGCGAGGCCCCCGTCCCGGTGATCGCGCCCCGCACCCCGGCCGACTGCTTCGACGCGGCACTGGAAGCCGCCCGGATCGCCCTCACCTACCGCACGCCCGTCTTCCTGCTCTCCGACGGCTACCTCGCCAACGGCTCCGAACCCTGGCGCATCCCGGCGACGGACGAACTCCCCGACCTGCGCGTGCAGTTCGCGCAGGGTCCGAACCACACCCTCGACGACGGCACCGAGGTCTTCTGGCCCTACAAGCGGGACCCGCAGACCCTCGCCCGCCCCTGGGCCGTCCCCGGCACCCCCGGACTCGAACACCGCATCGGCGGCATCGAGAAGCAGGACGGCACCGGCAACATCTCCTACGACCCCGCCAACCACGACTTCATGGTCCGCACCCGCCAGGCCAAGATCGACGGAATCACCGTCCCCGACATCGAGGTCGACGAACCCTCCGGCACCGCCAACACCCTTGTCCTGGGCTGGGGTTCCACCTACGGCCCGATCACCGCGGCCGTACGGGAACTGCGGGAGGCCGGGGAGCCGGTCGCGCAGGCCCATCTGCGCCACCTCAACCCCTTCCCGAAGAACCTGGGCGAGGTCCTCGCACGGTACGAGCGCGTCGTCGTGCCCGAGATGAACCTCGGGCAGCTCGCCATGCTCCTCCGGGCCAAGTACCTGGTGGACGTCAAGTCGTACACCCAGGTCACCGGTACACCGTTCAAGGCGGCACAGCTCGCCCACACACTGCGGGAGACGATCCGTGGGAACTGAACTCCGGCTCCAGCCGAAGGACTTCAAGTCCGACCA
>NZ_LIQQ01000362.1 GCF_001418565.1 Streptomyces graminilatus
CCGTCGCACCCCCCGGCCACCACTCGCCCCCGTCCTCCCAACCGTCGACCACCACCCCCAACTCCCCGGCCACCGGGAGCTCCACCCGCCGCACCGCCGGGAACAGCACATCCGGGATCGCCACGTTGTCCTTCTCGGGCTGCTGCCAGGGCGCGTTGGGGCCGTACCGTTCGATGTCGCCGTAGTCGATGTGCGGCTGGGTCTGGAAGCCCTCCCATTTGCCGCCCGCCACCTGGTGGTTGAAGCGGGCGGCGAGCGCGAGGTCCCGTTCCAGGCCCGCTTCCGCCTCCGTCGCACGGTCGTTGGTCGCCGCGCGGCCCTGCGAGGCGTACAGGAGGTTCTTGAACTCGGCCTCGCGCAGGGCGTAGAGGTTCGCGGTCGCCTCCACCTCGTACCCGATCAGTTCGTACCAGGCGTCCTGCGAGCGGGCCGGCAGTCGCCTGCGTATCCGCTCCGCCTCCCGTGCCAGGACCTGCCACGCCTCCGTCGCCCGCTCCAACTCCCGGTGTCCGAAGGCGAAAGGGGTCTCCTGGTCGTCGTACACGACCGCCGACTCGTCCTTCGCCGGGTCCTTCGCGGGGTCGAGGGTGATGCGGCGGTTGAGCAACTCCGGCTTGCGGCGGGCCTGTAGCTGCCCGTACGAGGCGAGTACCGACGCGATCGCCGCCGCGTGTTCCGCGCCGAAGTTCTGCCGCGCGTACCGGCGTTCCCACTCCCCCAGCTTCGACAGATCCCAACGGGACGGACTCCAGGCGTAGTTCAGGAAGAACTCCGTCGGGAGTTCGTTGCCCTTGAGGTCGCCGGCGTTCGCGACCCACAGGCCGTGGTTCCCGTACGCGTGGGCCTGGTGGAGCTGGTCCCAGAGGTTCTGGAGGTTGGTCGTGTCCACCCACTTGTAGTTGCGGCCCACGCCCACGTAGTCGAAGTGGTAGTACAGGCCGTGGCCGCCGCTCCTCGCCGGCTCCGCCGGGTCCGGGTGCTTGCGGATGTTGCCCCAGTTGTCGTCGGTGAGGACGACGGTGACGTCGCCGGGGACCCGTAGACCCCGGTCCCAGTAGCGCTGGACCTCCTTGTAGAGGGTCCACACCTGCGGGGTTTGCTCCGCGGGCTTCCCGGTCACCTCGGCGATGATCGCGCGCTGCGTCTCGATGATCTCCCGCATCAGTTCGATGCCGTCGCCGTCCGGCAGGCTGGTGTCGCCGTTGCCGCGCATGCCGAGGGTGACGACGCCCTCGAAGTCCTGGTCGACCATCCGCCGGATGCCGTCGCGCCAGTACGCCCGGACGGCCGCCGCGTTCCGGCGGTACGACCACTCACCCGTGCCCCCGTAGGGGTCGCGCCCCGGAGTCACCACGTTCCCCGCGCTGTCACGCACGGCCGGTACCGCGTGCCGGTTCCACTCCTCGATGCCGCGCATCATCGGCGCCTCGTGGGACGTGCCCATGACGATGCCGTACGCCTTCGCCCGAGCATGGTTCTCCGGGTCGTCCTCGGCGAACGCCCTGCCCCACACGGCCGGCCAGAGATAGTTCGCCTTCAGGCGCAGCAGTACCTCGAATACTCGCTCGAAGAAGGCCGCGTTGAAGCCACCCGGATGCCCCGGTGCCTTCCCCGGGCCGAAGAACCTCGGCTCCCAGGTCCCCAGTGCCGGGTTCTCGTCGTTGATGAAGACTCCCCGGTACTTCACGACCGGGGTCCCCTGGCTGAACCGTCCCGGCAGCACGTACACCGCGTCCCGGTGGACCGGCGGCACGTCGTCCCACCAGTACCAGGGCGAGACCCCGATGCCGTACGAGACGTCGTACGCGCCGAAGATCGTGCCGCGCTGGTCGCTGCCCGCGATGACGAACGCCCGGTCGACGCCGGGCATCGGGTGCTCCACGACCGTCTGGAGCGAGGTCTCCCAGCGGCCCGCGATGCCCTTGACGTCCAGCTTGCCGGTGCGGACCAGTCCGTCGATCAGCGGGCTGCGGCCGATCGTGCCGACGAGGATCACCTCGCGGGCGAGGGTCGCGGCCGGACGTACGCCCGTGACGCGTTCGATGTCGTCCCGCAGGTCACCGGCGACCCGTACGACTCCGGGGTGGTCCTCGGCGCTGACGACGACCGGGGCGCCGACGACGGCGAACGCGCCGCCGGTGAACGAGATGTACGCGCCCGGGTCCGTACGGCGGACACCCGCCCATGCCACCCCCGACAGCACCGGCACGGCCGCAAGACCGGCCCCCAGTACAGCTCTACGGCCGACGGCCCCGGACATGGCACACCCCTCCACACGAATTTAGTCAGTGGCATGACAAATGGTGGAGGGAGTGACCAGCGGGGGGAACGGGTCGTACGCGCCGAATAGTTTCGTAACGGCAGAGGGGCCCGTACGACCGAAGTCGTACGGGCCCCTCCGAAGAACTACCGAGTCAGGCTGTCAAGCCAACAAGGACTTACTTGTTGATCTTGATGACCTGGCCGGCGCCCACGGTCCGGCCACCCTCACGGATGGCGAACTTCAGGCCCTCTTCCATGGCGATGGGCTGGATGAGCTCGACGCTCATCTCGGTGTTGTCGCCCGGCATGACCATCTCGGTGCCCTCGGGGAGGGTCACGACGCCGGTCACGTCCGTGGTGCGGAAGTAGAACTGGGGGCGGTAGTTGTTGAAGAACGGCGTGTGACGGCCGCCCTCGTCCTTGGACAGGATGTACGCCTGCGCCTCGAACGAGGTGTGCGGGGTGACCGAGCCCGGCTTGATGATGACCTGGCCGCGCTCGACGTCCTCGCGCTTGATGCCACGGAGGAGCAGACCGACGTTCTCGCCCGCCTGGCCCTCGTCGAGCAGCTTGCGGAACATCTCGATGCCGGTGACCGTGGTGGTGGTCTTCTCCTGCTTGATGCCGATGATGTCAACGGTCTCGTTGACCTTCAGGACACCACGCTCGATACGGCCGGTGACGACCGTACCGCGACCGGTGATCGTGAAGACGTCCTCGACGGGCATGAGGAACGGCTTGTCGACGTCACGCTCGGGGGTCGGGATCGCGTCGTCGACGGCCTGCATGAGGTCGAGAACCGACTGACCCCACTCGGCGTCGCCCTCGAGCGCCTTGAGCGCCGAGACCTTGACGACCGGCAGGTCGTCGCCCGGGAACTCGTACTCGGAGAGGAGCTCACGGACCTCGAGCTCGACGAGCTCCAGGATCTCCTCGTCGTCCACCATGTCGGCCTTGTTCAGGGCGACAACGATGTAGGGCACGCCGACCTGGCGGGCCAGGAGCACGTGCTCCTTGGTCTGCGGCATCGGACCGTCGGTGGCGGCCACGACCAGGATCGCGCCGTCCATCTGCGCGGCACCGGTGATCATGTTCTTGATGTAGTCCGCGTGACCCGGGCAGTCGACGTGGGCGTAGTGACGACCCTCCGTCTGGTACTCGACGTGCGCGATGGAGATGGTGATACCGCGCTGACGCTCCTCAGGAGCCTTGTCGATCTGGTCGAACGCCGAGGCCTGGTTCAGGTCCGGGTACTTGTCGTGCAGCACCTTGGTAATGGCGGCCGTGAGGGTCGTCTTACCGTGGTCGATGTGACCGATGGTGCCGATGTTGACGTGCGGCTTAGTCCGCTCGAACTTTGCCTTCGCCACTGGGGTCCTCCTGCGGAGTGGTTCTGGTACGCCTTACTCATCGGCGCCAGGTGATCTTTGCTGGGATGCCGCCCGCCGGGGTTTTCCCTCCCGGGTAACCCCCGGCGGTCGGGTCAAGCCTAAAGCGTGTAAACGGGGTGTGTTACTCGCCCTTGGCCTTCGCGATGATCTCCTCGGCGACGTTCCTGGGAACCTCGGCGTAGGAGTCGAACTGCATCGAGTAGCTTGCGCGACCCGAGGTCTTGCTGCGGAGGTCACCGACGTAGCCGAACATCTCCGAGAGGGGCACGAGGCCCTTCACGACGCGGGCGCCGCCTCGCTCCTCCATGGCCTGGATCTGGCCACGGCGGGAGTTGATGTCACCGATGACTTCACCCATGTAGTCCTCGGGCGTGGTGACCTCGACGGCCATCATCGGCTCCAGGAGCACGGGGCTGGCCTTGCGCGCGGCCTCCTTGAAGGCCTGCGAGCCGGCGATCTTGAACGCCAGTTCGGAGGAGTCGACCTCGTGGTAGCCACCGTCGAGAAGGATGACGCGGACGCCAGTCATCTCGTAGCCGGCCAGGATGCCGAACTGCATGGCCTCCTGCGCACCGGCGTCCACCGAGGGGATGTACTCCCGCGGGATACGGCCACCGGTGACCTTGTTCACGAACTCGTACGAAGCGTCGCCGTCCACGATCGGCTCGATCGCGATCTGCACCTTGGCGAACTGACCGGTACCACCGGTCTGCTTCTTGTGCGTGTAGTCGTGACGCTCGACGGTCTTGCGGATCGTCTCGCGGTACGCGACCTGCGGCTTGCCGACGTTGGCCTCGACGCGGAACTCGCGCTTCATACGGTCGACCAGCACCTCGAGGTGCAGCTCGCCCATACCACCGAGGATGGTCTGGCCCGTCTCCTCGTCCGAGTGAACGTGGAAGGAGGGGTCCTCCTCCGCGAGACGCTGGATGGCGACACCCAGCTTCTCCTGGTCACCCTTGGACTTCGGCTCGATGGCGACCTGGATGACCGGCGCCGGGAAGTCCATGGACTCCAGGATCACCGGGGCCTTCTCGTCACAGAGCGTCTCACCGGTCGTGGTCTGCTTCAGACCCATCACGGCGACGATGTCACCGGCGCCCACCGACTCGATCTCCTCACGCTTGTTCGCGTGCATACGGTAGATCTTGCCGATGCGCTCCTTCTTGCCCTTGACGGAGTTCAGCACCGCGGTGCCGGTCTCCAGGCGGCCCGAGTAAACCCGGACGAAGGTGAGCTTGCCGAGGTGCGGGTCGCTCATGATCTTGAACGCCAGCGCCGACAGCGGCTCGTCCACGGAGGGCTTGCGCTTGACGACGACCTCGGCGTCCTTGACGTCGTGGCCTTCGATGGCCTCGACGTCGAGCGGGGTCGGCAGGTAGCGGACGACCGCGTCGAGCAGGGGCTGGACGCCCTTGTTCTTGAACGCGGTGCCACAGAACACCGGGGTGACGGTGACGCCGTTGGACTTGCCGGACGCGATGGTGACGCGACGGATCGCGGCGTACAGCTGCTCCTCGGTGGGCTCCTGGCCCTCCAGGAACAGCTCCATGATCTCGTCGTCGTGCTCGGCGACGGCCTCGACCAGCTTGCCGCGGTACTCCTCGGCAGCCTCGGTGTGCGTGGCCGGGATGTCGACGACGTCGTACATCTCGCCCTTGGCGGCCTCGGCGGACCACACGAGCGCCTTCATGCGGACCAGGTCCACAACGCCCTTGAAGTCCATCTCGGCACCGATCGGAAGCTGCATGATCAGCGGAACCGCGCCGAGGCGGTCCTTGATCATGTCGACGCAGCGGTGGAACTCCGCGCCGGTCCGGTCGAGCTTGTTGACGAAGCAGATGCGCGGCACGCCGTAACGGTCGGCCTGACGCCACACCGTCTCGGACTGCGGCTCAACGCCCGCGACACCGTCGAACACCGTGACGGCACCGTCGAGGACGCGGAGCGAACGCTCCACCTCGACCGTGAAGTCGACGTGCCCGGGGGTGTCGATGATGTTGATGGTGTGGTCGACGTCGTCGAGCGGCCAGTGACAGGTGGTGGCAGCAGAGGTGATCGTGATGCCACGCTCCTGCTCCTGCTCCATCCAGTCCATGGTGGCGGCGCCGTCGTGGACCTCACCGATCTTGTAGCTGACGCCGGTGTAGAAGAGGATCCGCTCGGTGGTGGTCGTCTTGCCCGCGTCGATGTGGGCCATGATCCCGATGTTGCGGACCCTGGCCAGGTCAAGTGAAGTGGTAGCCATAAGGCTTCGGTCTTCTCTCGGTCTCGATGGGGGTAGCGACTACCAGCGGTAGTGCGCGAAGGCCTTGTTGGACTCGGCCATCTTGTGGGTGTCCTCGCGCTTCTTGACGGCCGCACCGAGGCCGTTCGAAGCGTCGAGAAGCTCGTTGAGCAGACGCTCGGTCATGGTCTTCTCGCGACGGGCGCGGGAGTAACCGACCAGCCAGCGCAGCGCGAGCGTGTTGGCGCGACCGGGCTTGACCTCGATCGGAACCTGGTACGTCGCACCACCGACACGGCGGGACTTGACCTCAAGGGTCGGCTTGATGTTCTCCAGCGCGCGCTTCAGCGTGATGACCGGGTCGTTGCTGGTCTTCTCGCGCAGGCCCTCCATGGCGCCGTACACGATGCGCTCGGCGGTGGAGCGCTTGCCGTTCAGCAGCACCTTGTTGATCAGCGACGTGACAAGAGGAGAACCGTAGACCGGGTCGATGATGACCGGGCGCTTCGGGGCGGGGCCCTTACGAGGCATTCTTACTTCTCCTTCTTGGCGCCGTAGCGGCTGCGGGCCTGCTTGCGGTTCTTGACACCCTGGGTGTCGAGCGAACCGCGGATGATCTTGTAGCGAACACCGGGCAGGTCCTTCACACGGCCACCACGCACGAGCACGATGGAGTGCTCCTGCAGGTTGTGTCCCTCACCCGGAATGTAAGCGGTGACTTCGATCCCGCTGGTCAGACGCACACGCGCGACCTTACGCAGGGCCGAGTTCGGCTTCTTCGGGGTGGTCGTGAACACACGCGTGCAGACGCCACGGCGCTGGGGCGAACCCTCAAGCGCGGGCGTCTTGTTCTTCTCGACCTTGTCCTGCCGGCCCTTCCGGACCAGCTGCTGGATCGTAGGCACTACTTCTCCGGTTTCTGTGTGCCGATGGTGAAGCTAACCTGGAACATCGCCGACCCACGCGGTCGGGTGTGTCGAATACTGCATACTTCCGCCGCGAGGCGGGAAGAGCGCAGATTGCGGTGGTCACTTACGGCTCCCCGCGCGGTTCGAAGGCACGCACGAGGGCCAGGGCACACCCCAGGCACAAGGTCTGAGCGTACCTACCTCAACGACTTCGGTCAAAACAAATGGAGGCGGGTGCAACACGCCGCCCTCCGCCCGACCGGCGAACCGCCAATTGACCGCTTCCGCCACTACCCGCCCACCTTTGATCACTTGCAGGCAGCAGTGGCCGAATCGCGCTCTTTACGTCCCCGCGGGACCGCCCGTTCAGTACCTTGATCCGTCCGATGCGACGATTCGGGGGCTGAGCGTGATCAGGACGGCCGCGCACACAGTGGAAGACGGGGGCCTGGACGACCGGGTGCCCTTCCTCGCCCGCCTTGAACAAGAGGACCGCACGGCCCTCCTGGCACTGGGCCGCGAGCTGAACTTCGCCGCCCGGGTGACCCTGATCCACCAGAGCGAGCCCTCCGCCCACATCCTCTTCCTGGTCCAGGGCTGGACAAAGGTCACGGCATCGGCCGCCAACGGCTACGAGGCGCTCCTCTCACTGCGCGGCCCCGGCGACATCGTCGGGGAGTCGGCGGCGCTCACCGGGCGCCCCCGGTCGGCCACGGTGACCGCGCTGGAGGCGGTGCGGGCGGTGGTCGTCGAACACGAACGCTTCAAAGACTTCCTGGGACGTTCACCAGCGGTTTCCTTCGCGTTGCTGGGCCTCACCGCCGACCGCACCCGGGCCGCGGACCGCCGCCGCCTGGAGTTCGCGTCCATGAACGTACGGGAACGCTTCGCGATACTCCTCCTGGACCTGGCCCGCACCCACGGCCGCCGCACCCCCGAGGGCATCGAACTCTCCGTCCCCCTGAGCAAACAGGAACTGGCGGGCTCGGTGGGCGCGTCCCGCGAGATGGTCCAGCGCCTGCTGCGCGAACTCCGCGAGAAACAGGCGGTGGAAACGGGAAGGCGGGCGATGGTAATACGCCGCCCGGACATTTTGCGAAGGATCGCTTCGGGCGAGGAGTGAGACCACTCATCTGCCGGCGCCTTCCAGCGCAGGTCCGCATATCCAGCCCGTTGGGGGTCCCCCCTCTGGGGGAGATTGAGGACGAGGCCCGTTCAGGGCCGAAGCGGGGGCCTGGGGGCGGC
>NZ_LIQQ01000363.1 GCF_001418565.1 Streptomyces graminilatus
CCCCCCGGCCCCGCCGTCCGTACGGCCACCCCGAGCTCCGGCCGCCGGTCGATCCGTTCGACCTCCGCGCCGTACCGGATCTCCGCCCCGGAGGAATCGGCGAGCTGCCGGGCGACCGCCACGTAGTCGCAGATCCCCGTCGTGCCCACGTGTATGCCCGCGAGGCCGCGCACCTCCGGCTCGTACTCGCCGATCTGGGAGGGGCCCAGTTCCCGCACCGGAATGCCGTTCTCCCGGCCTCTCTGCACCAGGGCGTGCAGCCGGGGCAGCTCGTCCCGCTCGGTGGCGACGATCAGCT
Source organism: Streptomyces graminilatus (assembly GCF_001418565.1). GTDB lineage: Bacteria > Actinomycetota > Actinomycetes > Streptomycetales > Streptomycetaceae > Streptomyces > Streptomyces graminilatus. The sequence goes on from NZ_LIQQ01000363.1 coordinate 299, forward strand.
TGCCGGTGACGGCGTGCGCGATGCCGTACTCCGCGCAGAACTTGACCATCTCGGCGGCGCCCGACACCGCGTACCGCGCCTTGAGCGAGCCCGGCCGGTAGTAGATCCCGCTGTGGATCACCCCGCTGTTGCGCCCGGTCTGGTGCCGCGCGGGGCCCGGCTCCTTCTCCAGCACCGTCACGCGCGTACCCGGCGCGGCACGCGTGATCGCGTACGCCGTCGACAGGCCGACGATCCCCCCACCGATCACCAGCACGTCACAGTCGTATGTGATCCCACGCGTCAGCTCCACCGCGCCCCACCTCCTGCTTTCATAGTGCACTGCGCCACTGACAGTCACTTCAAACGCAGGAGGCGGGCACGCTTCGGCCGCGGCCGTTCCACAGCCGTTCCACCGCAGGTTTGCTACGCCGGAGCCATCAGCAGCGGCCGGGCCCGCTCCCTCAGCTCCACCACCCGGGGCTCGTCGCCGTACGGCTCCAGCCGGTGCAGGAGATCCTTCACGTACTCGGTGGTGCGCGCGGAGGAGATGCGCCCCGCGACCTCCACCGCCCGTACGCCCTGCTCGCATGCCGCGTCGAGATTGCCCGACTCGAGCTCGGCGACCGCCGAGACGACCAGCCGCAGTCCGTGCGAGCGCACGAATTCCTCGGTCGGCTTCGACAGGGCCTGCTCCGTGAAACGGCGGACCTGACGCGGTGCCTTCAGGTCGCGGTAGCACTCGGCGGCGTCGGCGGCGAAGCGGTCGTAGCCGTAGAAGCCGAGCCAGGACGGGTCGTTGTCTCCGTCGCGGGCCCGCTCCAGCCAGCCCTCCGCCGAGCGCAGCGCCGCGCCGGCCGCGTGGGCGTCACTCGCGCGCGCGTGGGCCCGTGCCTCGACCAGCCGGAAGAAGCTCATCGTGCGGGCGGTCGCGAGCCCCCGGTTGCGTTCCAGGGCGGCCTGGGCGAGGTCGACGCCCTCGTCGCCGAAGCCCCGGTAGGTGGCCTGGAGCGACATCGACGCCAGTACGTATCCCCCGAGGGGTACGTCCGCCGCCGCGCGCGCGAGGCGCAGCGCCTGGATGTAGTACCGCTGCGCGGCCTCCTGTTGACCGGTGTCGAAGGCCATCCACCCGGCCAGGCGCGTGAGTTCGGCGGACGCTCCGAACAGCGCGCGTCCCACCTCGTCCGAGTACGACCCCAGCAGCAGGGGAGCCGCCTCCACCCTTAAGCACTCGGGCACCATGGACGAACGCCAGTCGCCGCCACCGTACTTGGAGTCCCAGCGCCGGGCGTCCTCCGCGGCCTCCCGCAGCTTCTGCACATCACTGTGGCCGACTTTGAGCGGTGCGCCGGACCCCTCCAGAGACTGGGCCTCGCGCGCCACCGAGCTGTCGGCCGGGGTTATCAGCCAGCGCGAGGCGGGCGTCGCGTACGCGCTCACCGCGAACGATCCGGCGAGCGACTGCCAGATGCCGCCGGAGCCGGCGCGGCGGCCCGCGAGGTCGAGACGGTAGAGGTCGGTGGCCGAGCGCACGGCCTGTCCGACGTCCCTGGGGAAGGCGAGGCCCACTTCGGGCGCGGGATCCGCGTCCGCCAGGCCGATCTCGTGGAGCGGCACCGGGCGGCCGAGCTTCTGGCCGATGGCCGCCGCGATGAGGTGCGGCGCGGCACCCTGCGGCACCATGCCCTTCGACACCCAGCGCGCCACCGACGTCTTGTCGTAGCGAAGAGTCAACCCGCGTTGGGCGCCAAGGTCGTTGACGCGACGCGCGAGTCCTGCGTTGCTGATTCCCGCGAGGGCGAGAACGGCGCCGAGTTTCTCGTTCGGCCCGCGTTGCTCCCTGGACATGCGCCACCCCTCGACACAGACGGCTGCCGCGCTGGCATAACCATGCGGCATTCGTAAACCCAGCGTAGTTCGCCGCATCCCAAGCGTTAAGGGGCATTGTTCCGGTTGGCGGGATTGTGGTCCGTACGGAAGTTCTGAGGATGTACGCACCGTCGCGACGTGCCCCTGCCGTGTGGCCGTGCGCCCGGCCGTGCGCTCTTCTCCGGCCATGGCGGGAGCGCTTCCATGGATCCTGCGTGGGTCGGCCCGCTGTACTGGATCCAGTGGGCTGGGGGACACCGCCGCCTACATCCCCGCGGGTGGCGGACCGGTCCGGGAGGCGAGCTCCGCCTCCCGGACTGTGCGTGGGCGCTGCGCTCCGCAAAGCCTGTACGGAGCGTGCGCGAGCCTGCCTCCGCTCCGCCAACTTGGCCGAAAACAGACCCCGCTTCACCGGGCTGATCACCCCTCTCACCATGGCAGTTGAGGGCGCACGGGGCGTCTTGGGGGAGCGTAACGGGGGCGCATTCAGGTCGCGGCCATGTCATGGGCACGCCAATGACGTGCCAAACACACGCCAAAGACATGTCGAGGTCGCGCCACGGACACGTCGGATCCCCCGGATCCGCCGGTTCCCCGATCCGGGCACCGAAAACCCGCACCCCGCACCCCGCAC
>NZ_LIQQ01000364.1 GCF_001418565.1 Streptomyces graminilatus
CTCACCCCCACTCACACCTGCGAGCCGCCCCCCGATATCCCGGACGTCATGTCCCCGTAACCAGTGATTCAGCCAGGCTTGCAAGGCTCAGCCAATGACGCCCGCCGTGCCTGAGCCTTCGCCGCCCCCCGAGGGCATCAACGGGTCCGGAGCGGCCCAGCCCGGCCCCGCCGTGCTCCCGCCCGCGCGCTCCGACGCGCCCGTACCGGGCGAGACGCGGAACAATGGGGCCATGAGCAGCCAGCCGAATGACCGGTCACAGGTACAGCACGCACAGCCGTCCGTCGGTTCCCTGACCTCCCACCGACCGCACACCGTGTCGGCCGTGGTCTCCGACCTGGAACCCGACATCGACGCCGACCTCGACCAGTACGAGGAGGCCCCTTACGACGGTGAGCTGCTGCCGCAGGGCCGCTTCCTCGACCGGGAGCGCAGTTGGCTCGCCTTCAACGAGCGAGTACTCGAACTCGCCGAGGACCCCAATACGCCCCTCCTCGAACGCGCCAACTTCCTCGCGATCTTCGCCAGCAACCTGGACGAGTTCTTCATGGTCCGGGTGGCCGGCCTGAAGCGCCGTATAGCCACCGGCGTGGCCACCCGCTCGGCGTCCGGCCTCCAGCCCCGCGAGGTCCTGGAGATGATCTGGGCCCGCTCCCGTGAGCTCATGGCCCGGCACGCCGCCTGCTACCAGGAGGACGTGGCCCCGGCGCTCGCCGAGGAGGGCGTGCACCTGGTCCGCTGGAGCGAGCTGGCGGAGAAGGAGCAGGCCCGCCTGTTCACCCTCTTCCGCCACCAGATCTTCCCGGTCCTCACCCCGCTGGCCGTCGACCCGGCACACCCCTTCCCGTACATCTCGGGCCTCTCCCTGAACCTCGCGGTCATCGTCCGCAACCCGGTCAGCGGACACCGCCACTTCGCGCGCGTCAAGGTGCCGCCGCTGCTCTCCCGCTTCCTGGAGGCCTCCCCGAACCGGTACGTGCCGATCGAGGACGTCATCGCCGCGCACCTCGAAGAGCTGTTCCCCGGCATGGAGGTCCTGGAGCACCACGCCTTCCGCCTCACCCGCAACGAGGACCTGGAGGTCGAGGAGGACGACGCCGAGAACCTGCTCCAGGCCCTGGAGAAGGAACTCATGCGGCGCCGCTTCGGGCCGCCGGTGCGCCTGGAGGTCGAGGAGTCCATCGACCGGTACGTCCTCGACCTGCTGGTACGGGAGCTGAAGATCACCGAGGCCGAGGTGTACCCGCTGCCGGGTCCGCTCGACCTCACCGGCCTCTTCGGCATCTCCTCCCTCGACCGGCCCGAGCTGAAGTACCCCAAGTTCATCGCCGGCACCCACCGCGACCTGGCCGAGGTCGAGTCGTCGTCCGCGCCGGACGTCTTCGCCGCGCTGCGCGAACGGGACGTCCTGCTCCACCACCCGTACGACAGCTTCTCCACCTCCGTCCAGGCCTTCCTGGAGCAGGCGGCCGGCGACGACGACGTCCTCGCCATCAAGCAGACCCTGTACCGGACCTCCGGCGACTCCCCGATCGTGGACGCCCTCATAGAGGCGGCCGAGGCGGGCAAGCAGGTCCTCGTCCTCGTCGAGATCAAGGCCCGCTTCGACGAGCAGGCCAACATCAAGTGGGCGCGCAAGCTGGAGGAGGCCGGCTGCCACGTCGTCTACGGCCTCGTCGGCCTGAAGACCCACTGCAAGCTGTCCCTGGTGGTCCGTCAGGAGGGCGACACGCTGCGCCGCTACTCCCACGTCGGCACCGGCAACTACCACCCCAAGACGGCCCGCCTGTACGAGGACCTGGGCCTGCTCACGGCCGACCAGCAGGTCGGCGCGGACCTCTCGGACCTGTTCAACCGGCTGTCCGGCTACTCCCGCCGCGAGACCTACCGCCGCCTGCTGGTGGCCCCCAAGTCCCTGCGGGACGGCCTGATCTCACGGATCAACAAGGAGGTCCAGCACCACCGTGCCGGACGTCCCGCGTATGTCCGTATCAAGGTCAACTCGATGGTCGACGAGGCGCTCATCGACTCCCTCTACCGCGCCTCCCAGGCAGGCGTCCCGGTCGACATCTGGGTCCGGGGCATCTGCGCCGTACGGCCCGGGGTCCCCGGCCTCTCCGACAACATACGGGTCCGTTCCGTCCTCGGCCGCTTCCTCGAACACTCCCGGATCTTCGCCTTCGGCAACGGCGGCGAGCCCGAGGTGTGGTTCGGCAGCGCCGACATGATGCACCGCAACCTCGACCGCCGCATCGAGGCACTCGTCCGGGTCACGGACCCCGCCCACCGGGCCGCGCTCAACCGGATGCTGGAAACCGGCATGTCCGACACCACGCAGTCCTGGCACCTGGGCCCGGACGGCGAATGGACCCGGCACGCGACGGACCCGGAGGGTCACCCCCTGCGGCACGTCCAGGAGATGCTCATAGACGCCCGGAGGCGTAGGCGTGGCACAGCGACACCTTGACCCGACCGACCCCGTGACCGCCGACGCCCTGGCGGACTACCTGAGGGCGCAGGCGACGGAGTTCCTCCGCGCCCTGCGCCTGCACAGGGAGACAGGCACGGGCTCCTCCGGACAGTCCGGGGAGGAGCCCGTGGACGCGGCCCGCGCCCTGCGCCACGCGGCCCGCCGCATCACGGGCACCCTCCACACCTTCCGCCCCCTCCTCGACCCCACCTGGTCGGAGGCGATGCACCCCGAACTGGCCTGGCTGTCGGGCACCCTGGCCAGAGAACACGCCTACGCGGCCCGCCTGGACCGCCTCCTACAGGCCCTCCACCGCCTGTCGGGCACCACCCCGATCCCCACCCAGGCGCGCGTAGCGGTGGGCAGTCGTTCCGCTGGGGCGGAACGGGTGGGCACTGGGGGCACCTCCCAGGCCTTCAAGGCACTGGGGGAGGACCCCGGCACAGCCGGCACCTCGGGCCCCCCACCCCAGCCCCCCACGGCTGACCGCGGCGGCAACCTGACGGTGGGCGCCGCGAAAGCAGGCGCCCTGCTCGAACGCCAGCTCACCCTCGCCCGCACCCGCTCCCACTCGGCAGCCCTACAGGCCCTCGGCTCCTCCCGCTTCCACGCCGTGGCGGACAACGTCGCGGTCCTGGCCAGCGAGGTCCCCCTCACCCCCACCGCCGCCACCACAGACCTGCCC
>NZ_LIQQ01000365.1:0-7684 GCF_001418565.1 Streptomyces graminilatus
CCCCCGGCCGCCCCGCCGGGCCCAAGATCATCCGGCTCGGCAGCCACCGGCCCCGGCTGCGCATGGTCAGCCTCGCGCTGACCCTGGTGATGATCGCCTTTGTCGTACGGCTGCTCCAGGTGCAGGGCGTCGACGCGAGCGAGTACGCAGCCAAGGCCGAGCAGAACCGGTACGTCGGCCGCACCCTGGCCGCCGAACGCGGTGGGATCACCGACCGCAACGGCGTCGAACTGGCGACCAGCGTGGACGCGTACGACATCACCGCCGACCCGTCGATGTTCACACCGCAGAGCACGAAACTGGCCGACGCCCCGGAGCGGGCCGCCGCTCTCCTCGCGCCGATCCTCGGGCAGGACGCGGCCGGTATCGCCAAGAAGCTGAAGGCGCCGGACACGCGCTACACCCTGCTCGCGCACCGCCAGACGCCCCAGGTGTGGACGCAGATCAAGGAACTGAAGTCCGCCCTGGCCGCCAGGCCCAGAACCGATCCGGACGCCGTCAGCGTCCTCGGTGGTGTGCTGGCCGTGCCCGCGAGCAAGCGTGTCTATCCGAACGGCGGACTCGCCGCCGGACTGCTGGGCTGGGTCAGCGCCGACGGCAAGGGCGGCGGCGGTCTTGAACAGCAGCTGAACGGCGAACTGGCCGGCAAGGACGGTGAGATCCGGTACGCGCAGTCGGGGGGACGGCAGGTGCCCACCGCCGACTCCACCGAGACGCCCGCCGTGCCCGGTTCCGACGTCGAACTGACCATCGACCGCGACATCCAGTGGGCCGCGCAGAACGCCATCACCGAGCAGGTGAAGAAGTCGAAGGCGGACCGCGGGTACGTGATAGTGCAGGACACCAGGACCGGCCAGATCCTCGCCATGGCCAACTCGCCCGGCTTCGACCCCAACGACCTCACCCGGGCCAACCCGGCCGCGCTGGGCAACGCCTCCCTCCAGGACGCCTACGAACCCGGCTCCACCGCCAAGGTCATGTCGATGGCCGCCGTGATCGAGGAGAACGTCGCCACACCCGCGACGCATGTCGTCGTGCCCAACCGGCTGCACCGGGGCGACCGGCTGTTCAAGGACGACATCGACCACCCGACCTGGTACCTCACCCTCAACGGCGTGCTCGCCAAGTCCAGCAACATCGGCACCATCCTGGCCACCGGCCAACTCGGCAAGACACAGGCGCAGTCCAACCGGATCCTCTACTCCTACCTGCGCAAGTTCGGCCTCGGCAGCTACACGGGGCTCGGCTTCCCAGGCGAGACCAAGGGCATCCTCGCGCCGCCCGACCAGTGGTCGACCTCCCAGCAGTTCACGATCCCCTTCGGCCAGGGCGTCTCCCTCAACGCGCTCCAGGCGACCTCCGTCTACTCGACCATCGCCAACGGCGGTGTCCGCGTGGAACCGACCGTGATCCGGGGCACCAAGGGCGCCGACGGCCGGTTCACCCCCGCCGCCGAGCCGAAGAAGACCCGGGTCGTCAGCGCGAAGACGGCGAAGACCCTCGCCAGGATGCTGGAGTCCGTCGTGGACGACGAGGAGGGCACGGGCGCCAAGGCGCGCATTCCCGGCTACCGGGTGGCGGGCAAGACAGGTACGGCGAACCGCGTGGATCCGGCCACCGGCCGCTACCACGGCTACACCTCGTCGTTCGCCGGATTCGCGCCCGCCGACAGCCCCCGCATCACCGTCTACTGCGCCATCCAGAACGCCACCAGAGGCAGTTACTTCGGAGGTCAGATCTGTGGCCCCATCTACAAGGAGGTCATGGAGTTCGCCCTGAAGACCCTTCAGGTGCCGCCCACCGGGGCCAGGCCCGCGAATCTCCCCGTGGCCTTCACGCCCTGACAAGCACGAAAACCAGCCAGGAATCAGCTCGTGAACCCGAACTCCGCCGACACTCCCGACCCTGGGAACAGCGCCCCGGCCGCGCCCTCACTTCGCTCGTCCGGGGGTGCGCCCGGTACGCTCACCGCCGTGCCACAAGCTGATCAGTACCAAACCACCCAGAAGGGCGTTCCTGTGACATATCCGGGACCGCCGAGGCCGGTTCACGTGACCGCCACCCCCCTCGCGGAACTGGTCGGCCAACTGGGTGCCTCACAGCCCCCGGCCGCGCGGGAGCCGGAGGGGATCGTCGCGGTCACGGGCATCACCCACGACTCGCGTGCCGTCCGCCCCGGCGACCTGTACGCCGCGCTCCCGGGGGCCCGGCTGCACGGCGCCGACTTCGTCGGTCAGGCCGCCGGCCTCGGCGCCGCCGCCGTGCTGACCGACGCCACCGGCGCCGAACGGGCCGCCGCCACCGGTCTCCCGGTGCTGGTGGCCGACGACCCGCGCGCGCGGATGGGCGAACTGGCCGCCACGATCTACGGCCGTCCGGGGCGCGACCTGCTCCAGATCGGCATCACCGGCACCTCCGGCAAGACCACCACCGCGTACCTCGTCGAAGGCGGTCTGAAGGCGGACCGGGCCACCGGGCTGATCGGTACGGTCGAGACGCGCATCGGCGACGAAAGCGTCAAGTCCGAGCGCACCACGCCCGAGGCCACCGACCTCCAGGCGCTGTTCGCGGTGATGCGCGAGCGCGGGGTCGAGGCGGTCGCCATGGAGGTCTCCAGCCACGCGCTGGTCCTCGGCCGGGTCGACGGCTGCGTCTTCGACATCGCCGTGTTCAACAACCTCAGCCCGGAACACATGGAGTTCCACTCCGGCATGGAGGACTACTTCCAGGCCAAGGCGCGGCTGTTCACTCCCGAACGCAGCAAACTCGGCGTGGTCAACTTCGACGACGCCTACGGCAGACGGCTCGCCCGGGAGGCCACCGTCCCCGTGGTCACCTTCTCCGCCGAGGGCCACCCGGACGCCGACTGGCGCGCCGTGGACGTCCACGTCGGCCCGATGGACTCGACGTTCACGGTCGTCGGTCCCAAGGACCAGCGGATCAGCGCCAGGTCGCCGCTCGCCGGCACCTTCAACGTCGCCAACAGCCTCGCCGCGATCGTCGCCCTCGCCGAGGCCGGGCTCGACCCGCAGGCCGCCGCCGACGGCATCGCCGCCGTCCCCGGAGTGCCGGGGCGCCTCGAACGGGTCGACGCGGGACAGCCGTATCTCGCGGTCGTCGACTACGCGCACAAGACGGACGCCGTCGAATCGGTGCTGCGCGCCCTGCGCAAGGTCACCGAGGGCAAGTTGCACGTGGTCCTCGGCTGCGGCGGCGACCGGGACACCACCAAGCGCGCCCCCATGGGCGCCGCCGCGGCCCGGCTCGCCGACACCGCCGTACTGACCTCCGACAACCCCCGCTCCGAGGACCCCCTCGCGATCCTCGCGGCCATGCTCGAAGGCGCGGCCTCCGTGCCCGCCCACGAGCGCGGCGAGGTCCAGGTGTTCGAGGACCGGGCAGCGGCCATCGCCGCCGCCGTGGCACGCGCGCGGCCCGGGGACACCGTGCTGGTCGCGGGCAAGGGCCATGAGCTGGGCCAGGACATCGCCGGGGTGGTCCGTCCGTTCGACGACCGCCAGGTGCTTCGCGAAGCTATCCAGAAGACCCAGGGATGAACTTGTGATCGCCCTCTCCCTCGCCGAGATCGCCGAAGTCGTCGGCGGGCAGACGCACGACATACCGGATCCGTCGGTCCGGGTGACCGGACCGGTCGTCAGGGACTCCCGTGAAGTGGAGCCCGGCAGCCTCTTCGTCGCCTTCGCCGGCGAACACGTCGACGGCCACGACTTCGCGGCGGCGGTCGTCGAGGCGGGCGCGGTCGCCGTACTGGCCTCCCGGCCCGTCGGTGTGCCCGCGGTCGTCGTGGACGACGTACAGCGGGCGCTGGGCGCCCTCGCCCGGCACGTGGTCGACAGGCTCGGCGCGACCCTCGTGGCCCTCACCGGCTCCGCGGGCAAGACCAGCACCAAGGACCTGATCGCCCAGGTGCTGCGGCACAAGGCGCCGACGGTGTTCACGCCGGGCTCGCTCAACAACGAGATCGGGCTGCCGCTGACCGCGCTGAGCGCCACCGAGGAGACCAGGTTCCTGGTCCTGGAGATGGGCGCCCGCGGAATCGGCCACATCCGCTACCTGACGGATCTGACGCCCCCGAGGATCGGCCTCGTCATCAACGTCGGCACCGCCCACATCGGCGAGTTCGGCGGACGCGAGCAGATCGCACAGGCGAAGGGCGAACTCGTCGAGGCGCTGCCCTCCGCGGCCGACGGCGGCATCGCGGTCCTCAATGCCGACGATCCCCTCGTCCGGGCCATGGCGGTTCGAACAAAGGCGAAGGTGATCTTCTTCGGTGAGTCCGGCGAAGCGGACGTACGCGCCGAGAACGTGCGACTCACGGACAGCGGACAGCCCGCCTTCAGGCTTCACACACCCTCCGGTGCAAGCGACGTGACCATGCGCCTGTACGGTGAGCATCACGTGTCGAACGCGCTCGCCGCCGCCGCCGTCGCCCATGAGCTGGGCATGTCCGCAGACGAGATCGCCACCGCGCTCTCCGAGGCGGGCACCCTCTCCCGCTGGCGGATGGAGGTCACCGAGCGCCCGGACGGCGTGACGATCGTCAACGACGCCTACAACGCGAACCCCGAGTCCATGCGAGCGGCTTTGCGCGCGCTCGCGGCCATGGGCACGGCCTCACGGGCCAAGGGGGGTCGTACGTGGGCGGTGCTCGGCAAGATGGCCGAGCTCGGGGACGAGGCGCTCGCCGAGCACGACGCGGTCGGACGGCTGGCCGTCCGGCTCAATGTCGGCAAGCTCGTCGCGGTCGGGGGCAGGGAAGCGTCCTGGCTCCAACTGGGCGCATATAACGAGGGTTCGTGGGGTGAGGAGTCGGTGCACGTGTCCGACGCACAGGCGGCTGTCGACCTGTTGCGCAGCGAGTTGCGCCCGGGGGATGTCGTGCTCGTGAAGGCGTCCCGGTCGGTCGGGCTCGAAACGGTGGCGCAGGCGCTGCTGTCCGGCGCCGAGGGTGAGGTTTCCGCCCGATGATGAACCAGATCCTGTTCGCGGGGGTCATCGGTCTCTTCCTGACGCTGATCGGCACCCCGCTGCTGATCAAGCTGCTGGCACGGAAGGGCTACGGCCAGTACATCCGCGACGACGGCCCGCGCGAGCACCACGCCAAGCGCGGTACGCCCACGATGGGCGGTATCGCCTTCATCCTCGCGACGATCGCCGCGTACTTCCTGTCCAAGGTGATCACCGGCAAGCCGCCGACCTTCTCCGGGCTGCTCGTGCTCGGTCTGATGGGCGGCATGGGCCTGGTCGGCTTCCTGGACGACTACATCAAGATCGTCAAGCGGCGTTCGCTCGGTCTGCGGGCCAAGGCGAAGATGGCCGGCCAGTTGACCGTCGGTATCGCCTTCGCGGTGCTCTCGCTCCAGTTCGCGGACAACCGGGGCAACACGCCGGCCTCCACGAAGCTCTCCTTCGTACAGGACTTCGGCTGGACGATCGGCCCGGTGCTGTTCGTCGTCTGGGCGCTGTTCATGATCCTGGCCATGTCGAACGGCGTGAACCTGACGGACGGTCTGGACGGCCTCGCCACCGGCGCCTCCGTCCTCGTCTTCGGCGCGTACACGTTCATCGGCGTCTGGCAGTTCCAGGAGGCCTGCGCCAACGCGAACACCCTGACCAACCCGTCCGCCTGCTACGAGGTACGGGATCCACTGGACCTCGCCGTCGTCGCCTCGGCGCTGATGGGCGCCTGCCTCGGCTTCCTGTGGTGGAACACGTCGCCCGCCAAGATCTTCATGGGCGACACCGGTTCACTCGCGCTGGGCGGCGCGCTCGCCGGTCTCGCGATCTGCTCCCGTACGGAACTGCTGCTGGCGCTCCTCGGCGGCCTGTTCGTGCTGATCACCATGTCGGTGGTCATCCAGGTCGGCTCCTTCAAGCTCACCCGCAAGCGCGTGTTCCGGATGGCGCCGCTCCAGCACCACTTCGAACTCAAGGGCTGGTCCGAGGTCCTGGTCGTGGTCCGCTTCTGGATCATCCAGGGCATCTGCGTGATCGTCGGACTGGGCATCTTCTACGCGGGATGGGCGGCGGACAAGTGACATCCGGTCAGGGCAACGACTGGGAGGGCATGCGGATCACCGTCGCCGGTCTCGGTGTGAGCGGCATCAGCGCCGCCCGTGCCCTGACCGCCCTCGGGGCCTCGGTCACCGTCGTTGACGGCGGTGACTCCGAGGCCCACCGGGAACGCGCGGCGGCCCTGGAGGGCATCGAGGTGCGCCTCGGCGACGCGGAGACCCTGCCCGAGGGGACCGACCTCGTCGTCACCTCGCCCGGCTGGAAGCCGAGTTCGCCGCTCTTCGCGGCGGCGGCCGAGGCGGGCGTGGATGTCATCGGCGACGTGGAGATCGCCTGGCGGCTGCGCGGCCCGGACGCTCCGCCCTGGCTGGCGGTCACCGGCACCAACGGCAAGACGACCACCACCCAGATGCTCGCCTCGATCCTGCGCGCGGCCGGCCTGCGTACGGCCGCCGTCGGCAACATCGGCACGCCGATCATCGACGTGGTCCTCGGCGAGGAGACGTATGACGTCCTCGCCGTGGAGCTGTCGAGCTACCAGCTCCACTGGGCGCCCTCCCTGCGCGTCCATTCCGCCGCCGTCCTCAACCTCGCCCCCGACCACCTCGACTGGCACGGCTCCATGGAGGCGTACGCCGCCGACAAGGGCCGTGTCTACGAGGGCAACCGGGTCGCCTGCGTCTACAACGTGGATGCCACCGACAAACCGTCCACCGAGGACCTGGTGCGCGCGGCGGACGTCGAGGAGGGCTGCCGGGCCGTCGGGTTCACGCTCGGCGCCCCCGGGCCGTCCCAACTCGGTGTCGTGGACGGCATCCTGGTCGACCGCGCCTTCGTCGAGGACCGGCAGCGCAACGCCCAGGAACTGGCCGAGGTCGGGGACGTCGATCCGCCGGCCCCGCACAACATCGCCAACGCCCTTGCCGCGGCTGCCCTCGCACGCGCCTTCGGGGTGCCCGCGAAGGCGGTCCGGGACGGACTGCGGGCCTTCACCCCGGACGCGCACCGCATCGCGCACGTCGCCGACGTGGACGGGGTCGCGTACATCGACGACTCCAAGGCGACCAACACCCACGCGGCCGAGGCCTCCTTGGCGGCGTACGAGTCGATCGTGTGGATCGCCGGCGGGCTCGCCAAGGGCGCGACCTTCGACGAACTGGTCGCCAGGTCGGCGAAGCGGCTTCGCGGGGTGGTGCTGATCGGCGCCGACCGTGCGCTGATCGGCGAAGCCCTCGCGCGACACGCGCCGGAAGTACCCGTCGTCGACCTCGACCGGACCGACACTGGGGCGATGCTCGCGGCTGTCCAGGAGGCCCGGCGGCTGGCCGGGGCGGGCGACACGGTGCTGCTGGCGCCGGCCTGTGCCTCCATGGACATGTTCGCCAACTACAACAAGCGCGGTGACGCGTTCGCGCAGGCGGTTCGCGAACTCGGGGCGATGACCTGACGGTCGGTCTTCAGCCGCGGTGCCCTACGGGACCCTTGGAGGCGCGCGTGAGGTCGGATGTTGCCCGGCAACCATCGGCGGTTCGTCTGCCGCGGGCCCGGTGGGGGCTGGTCGCGCAGTTCCCCGCGCCCCTTCGAGGGCGCTTCGCGCCGCTCTCGGTTGGGTCGCGCCCCGGGGCGCAGCCGCAGGTCGGTCACAGCC
>NZ_LIQQ01000365.1:7712-16792 GCF_001418565.1 Streptomyces graminilatus
CCCGCGCCCCTTCGAGGGCGTTTCGCGCCGCTCTCGAAGGCGTCAGGTCGCGCCCCGCGGCGGAGCCGCAGATCAGGCCACATTTCGGCGCCCTTCAGCAGTCGTGCGGGAGGCTGTGATGGCTGGTAGTCGTACCGGGCAGCCGCCCGTTCAGGGGCGGGTGCGGGTTCGGCGGCCCGTCGCGCCCCGGCCGCCGAACGACAATCCCGTACGGCGGCTCCGCCGACGCGTGCAGCGGGCCTGGGACCGGCCGCTCACCGCCTACTACCTGATTCTCGGCGGGTCGCTGCTGATCACCGTGCTCGGGCTGGTGATGGTCTACTCGGCCTCGCAGATCAAGGCGCTCCAGTACTCGCTGCCCGGTTCCTACTTCTTCCGCAAGCAGTTCCTCGCGGCCTCCATCGGCGGGGTGCTGCTGTTCGCGGCCTCGCGCATGCCCGTCAAGCTGCACCGGGCCCTCGCCTACCCGATCCTCGCCGGCTCCGTCTTCCTGATGGTTCTCGTGCAGGTGCCCGGGATAGGAGTGGCGATCAACGGCAACCAGAACTGGATCTCACTGGGCGGCTCCTTCCAGATCCAGCCGAGCGAGTTCGGCAAGCTCGCCCTGGTGCTGTGGGGCGCCGACCTGATCGCGCGCAAGGAGGACAAGCGGCTGCTCACGCAGTGGAAGCACATGCTGGTACCGCTCGTCCCGGTGACGTTCATGCTGCTCGGCCTGATCATGCTCGGCGGCGACATGGGGACGGCGATCATCCTCACCGCCATCCTGTTCGGGCTGCTGTGGGTGGCCGGGGCGCCCACCCGGCTGTTCGTGGGCGTGCTGTCCATCGCCGCGTTCATCGGCGTCGTCCTCATCAAGACCAGCCCCAACCGGATGGGCCGCTTCCAGTGCATCGGCGCCACCGAGCCCGGCACCGGGGGCAACTCCTGCTGGCAGGCCGTGCACGGCATCTACGCGCTCGCCTCCGGTGGCCTGTTCGGCTCGGGCCTCGGCGCGAGTGTGGAAAAATGGGGGCAACTCCCCGAAGCGCACACCGACTTCATCTTTGCCGTCACCGGCGAGGAACTGGGCCTCGCGGGGACGCTGTCGGTACTCGCCCTGTTCGCGGCCCTAGGCTATGCGGGTATCCGCGTGGCCGGACGCACGGAGGACCCCTTCGTGAGGTACGCCGCGGGAGGTGTGACCACCTGGATCACCGCTCAGGCAGTGATCAACATCGGTGCGGTGCTCGGCCTGCTGCCGATCGCCGGTGTCCCGCTCCCGCTGTTCTCCTACGGGGGCTCCGCCCTGCTGCCGACCATGTTCGCCGTCGGACTGCTGATCGCCTTCGCCCGCGACGAACCGGGTGCGCGGGCGGCGCTTTCCTTGCGGCAACCCCGCTTTGGTAGAAAGCGGGGTACCGGGGGGCCGGTGTCCGATCGGAACCCCCGGAGATGGAACACGATGAGACGGCGTGCCTCGGCGGCGCGTTCGTCCGGAGAGCGGTGAATTTCGGTGCATGTCGTACTCGCCGGTGGGGGGACCGCCGGTCACATCGAGCCCGCGCTCGCCCTCGCGGACGCCCTGCGCAGGGCTGACCCCACAGTGGGGATCACGGCCCTGGGCACGGAACGCGGTCTGGAGACCCGGCTGGTCCCCGAGCGGGGCTATGACCTGGCGCTGATCCCGGCGGTCCCGCTGCCGCGCAAGCCCACCCCCGAACTGATCACGGTTCCCGGGCGGCTGCGCGGCACGATCAAGGCCGCCGAGCAGATCCTGGAACGCACCAAGGCGGACTGCGTCGTCGGCTTCGGCGGCTATGTGGCCCTGCCCGGCTACCTCGCCGCCAAGCGCCTGGGTGTGCCGATCGTCGTCCACGAGGCCAACGCCCGCCCCGGCCTCGCCAACAAGATCGGCTCGCGGTACGCCGCCCAGGTCGCCGTCTCCACCCCGGACAGCAAGCTCCGCGACGCCCGCTACATCGGCATCCCGCTGCGCCGCTCCATCGCCACCCTCGACCGGGCCGCCGTACGCCCCGAGGCGCGGGCCGCGTTCGGGCTCGACCCGAGCCTGCCGACGCTGCTGGTCTCGGGCGGCTCCCAGGGCGCCCGGCACCTGAACGAGGTGATCGAGCGGGTCGCGCCGTACCTCCAGCAGGCCGGTATCCAGGTGCTGCACGCGGTCGGCCCGAAGAACGAACTGCCGCAGGTGCACCAGATGCCGGGGATGCCCCCCTACATCCCGGTACCGTACGTGGACCGGATGGACCTCGCGTACGCCGCGGCCGACATGATGCTCTGCCGCGCGGGCGCGATGACCGTCGCCGAACTCTCCGCCGTCGGACTCCCGGCCGCCTACGTCCCGCTGCCCATCGGCAACGGCGAACAGCGGCTGAACGCCCAGCCGGTGGTCAAGGCCGGCGGCGGACTCCTGGTCGACGACGCGGAACTGACACCGGAATGGGTCCAGCGCCACGTCCTGCCCGTGCTCGCCGACCCGCACCGGCTGTACGAGATGTCCCGCGCCGCCAGCGAGTTCGGCCGCCGGGACGCCGACGACCTGCTCGTCGGCATGGTGTACGAGGCGATCGCCTCGCGGAACCGCTAGGAAACGCACCGGCGAGCGAGCCCCTGGGGCGAAGCGAGCCAGGACAGAAGGAGCAGGCGTGGCCGGAGGAGCGACGACCGCCGAGCACGGCGAACGGCAGCAGGACACCTCCGGCCCGCCCCGCCGGTCCGGCCTCCTGGGCCGCCTGGGGCCGCGCAGGCCGCACGCGGCCCTTGTCCTGGCCCTCGCCCTGCTCCTCCTCGCCGGAGGCGCTCTCTGGCTGCTCTACGGCTCCCGGTGGACGCATGTGGAGCGCGTGTCGGTGTCGGGGACCGGTGTTCTGACGCAGGCGCAGGTGCGGGAAGCCGCCGAGGTGCCGGTCGGGGAACCGCTCGTTTCCGTCGACACCGACGCCATTGAGTCCCGACTGCTCAGGAAATTGCCCCGAATTGACTCGGTTGAGGTCACTCGGTCCTGGCCGCACGGAATCGTGCTGAAAGTGGTCGAACGCACCCCGGTCCTGATTGTCGAAAGCACCGGGAATGGGGGCAAGTATGTCGAAGTGGACGCGAAAGGCGTGCGATTCGCGACGGTTTCGGAAGCCCTCAGAGGTGTACCCGTATTGGAATTGGCGCTGTCCCGGACCGGTTCACAGGCCGCCAGTCTGCGCCGGTTCGGCGGCGACCGGCTGGTGCGCGAGGCGGTGCGGGTGGCGGGCGAGCTGCCGAATGCCGTCGCGCGGGCCGTCCGTACCGTCAAGGTGGGCTCGTACGACTCCGTCTCGCTGGAGTTGGGCGACGGCCGGACCGTCGAGTGGGGAAGCGGCGAGCGGGGCGGCGCGAAAGCCCGTGCGCTCACCGCTCTGATGAAAGCGGCTCCCGGTGCGCGGCACTTCGACGTGAGCGTGCCCACCGCCCCTGCGTCATCAGGGAGTTGACGCCCGTCCGGGCAGGCCACCACCCTGGTTGGGCATCGCTATGGCTGATCACATAGGGTGAAAAGAAAAACGGGAGGTTCGGCGTGTTCGTTGAACGTGCGCCACTTGTCGACTTAGTGTCCTGTTCGGAAGAGTCCAAGGAACAGACACACTGGTAACCCTAAACTTCAACGTTAGGGTTCGGGTCGGCGTTCGGACCGTCCCACTTCGGCATGAGTTGTCCGTTCGCCGCAGCGCGAACGGCGACACGTAACTCGAGGCGAGAGGCCTTCGACGTGGCAGCACCGCAGAACTACCTCGCAGTCATCAAAGTCATCGGTGTCGGCGGCGGTGGTGTCAATGCCATCAACCGGATGATCGAGGTCGGTCTGAAGGGCGTCGAGTTCATCGCCATCAACACCGATGCTCAGGCGCTGTTGATGAGCGACGCCGACGTCAAGCTCGACGTCGGCCGCGAACTCACCCGCGGACTCGGCGCCGGCGCCAACCCGGCCGTCGGCCGCAAGGCGGCAGAGGACCACCGCGAGGAGATCGAGGAGGTCCTCAAGGGGGCCGACATGGTCTTCGTGACAGCCGGCGAGGGCGGCGGCACCGGCACCGGCGGCGCGCCCGTCGTCGCCAACATCGCCCGCAACCTCGGCGCCCTCACCATCGGCGTGGTCACCCGCCCCTTCACCTTCGAAGGGCGGCGCCGCGCCAACCAGGCCGAGGACGGCATCGCGGAACTCCGCGAAGAGGTCGACACCCTCATCGTCATCCCCAACGACCGGCTGCTGTCCATCTCGGACCGCCAGGTCTCGGTCCTCGACGCCTTCAAGTCGGCGGACCAGGTCCTGCTCTCCGGTGTCCAGGGCATCACCGACCTGATCACCACGCCCGGTCTGATCAACCTCGACTTCGCCGACGTCAAGTCCGTGATGTCCGAGGCGGGTTCGGCCCTCATGGGCATCGGCTCGGCCCGTGGCGACGACCGCGCGGTGGCGGCGGCCGAGATGGCGATCTCCTCGCCGCTCCTCGAAGCCTCCATCGACGGCGCCCGGGGCGTCCTGCTCTCCATCTCCGGCGGCTCCGACCTCGGCCTGTTCGAGATCAACGAGGCCGCCCAGCTGGTCAGCGAGGCCGCGCACCCCGAGGCCAACATCATCTTCGGCGCCGTCATCGACGACGCCCTCGGTGACGAGGTCCGCGTCACGGTCATCGCGGCCGGCTTCGACGGGGGCCAGCCCCCGGCCAAGCGCGACAACATCCTCGGCTCGGCCGGCGCCAAGCGCGACGAACCCGCGCCGGCCCGGACCGAGAGCCGTCCGTCCTTCGGCTCGCTCGGCAGCGTCACGCCGAAGGAGGCCCCGGCGCCCGCCCCGGAGCCGGTGCACGAGCTGCCGGTCGCCCCGCCGGTTCCGCCGTCCCGGTCCTACTCGGACAGCACGGCCGAGGAACTGGACGTGCCGGACTTCCTGAAGTGATAGGACAACGCTCCGCAACGAGCGACGCGAGCGGCGCGCACTTCGCCTTCACCGACCGGTGGGGCGGGGTGAGCGCCGTTCCGTACGCGGAGCTCAACCTCGGCGGAGCGGTCGGCGACGACCCGGACGCCGTCGTCACGAATCGTGAACTGGCCGCCAAGTGCCTGGGTCTCGACCCGGACCGGGTGGTCTGGATGAACCAGGTGCACGGCAAGGACGTCGCCGAGGTCGACGGGCCGTGGACCACCTCGGACATCCCGTCCGTCGACGGCCTGGTGACCGCCGCCCGCGGTCTCGCCCTCGCCGTCCTCACCGCCGACTGCGTCCCGGTCCTGCTGGCCGACCCGGTCGCCGGGGTGGTCGGCGCGGCCCACGCGGGCCGACCGGGCATGGTCGCCGGGATCGTCCCCGCCGCCGTGGACGCCATGGAGGCGCTCGGCGCCGACCCCGCCCGGATCGTCGCCCGCACCGGCCCCGCGGTCTGCGGCCGGTGCTACGAAGTGCCGGAGGAGATGCGCGCCGACGTCGCCGCCGTCGAACCCGCCGCGTACGCCGAGACGAGCTGGGGCACCCCGGCGGTCGACGTGGTCGCGGGAGTGCACGCGCAGTTGGAGCGGCTCGGGGTGCGCGACCGGCAGCGGTCGCCGGTGTGCACACGGGAGTCCGCCGACCATTTCTCGTACCGCCGCGACCGGACCACCGGACGGCTCGCAGGCTATGTCTGGCTGGACTGATAGGAAATGACGGACCGGAAGGGTCAAATCGCCGCGAATCTGGCGGTGGTCGAGGAACGTATCGCGGCGGCCTGCTCGGCGGCGGGCCGCAAGCGTGAGGAAGTGACGCTGATCGTCGTCACCAAGACCTACCCCGCGAGCGATGTGCGGATTCTGTGGGAGCTCGGTGTGCGTCATGTGGCCGAGAACCGCGACCAGGACGCGGCGCCCAAGGCCGCGGCATGCGCGGATTTGGCTCTCACCTGGCACTTCGTTGGTCAGTTGCAGACCAACAAGGTGCGTTCCGTGGTCGGTTACGCGGGGGTCGTGCAGTCCGTCGACCGTGACCGGCTGGTCTCCGGACTGTCGAGGGAGGCGGTACGGGCCGGGCGCGAGGTGGGCTGTCTGATCCAGGTCGCGCTGGACGCGGAGGAGAGCGCGCGCGGCGAGCGCGGGGGTGTGGGGCCGGGTGGCATCGGGGAGTTGGCCGACCTGGTCGCCGGGGCCGAGGGGCTCAGACTCGACGGACTGATGACCGTCGCACCGCTGACCGGACCGTACGCCGGACGTGAACTTGCGGCATTCGAGCGGCTGATGGATTTGTCGACTGCTATGCGCCGCACGCATCCGGCTGCGAACATGGTGTCCGCAGGGATGAGTGCGGACCTCGAAATGGCCGTGGCGGCCGGAGCGACACATGTGCGCGTCGGCAGTGCGGTACTCGGAGTCCGTCCCGGGCTCGGGTAACGTCGCCAGGAAGTCGGACCACAGCAGAAAATATGGTCATTATCGCCGAGAGGCGGTAATAACGACCTCGTGGATCGCGGGCACTTGGCACTCGTCAGTCGATCCACCACAGAGCGGAGGACTCAGAGCATGGCCGGCGCGATGCGCAAGATGGCGGTCTACCTCGGCCTCGTGGAGGACGATGGGTACGACGGCCGGGGATTCGACCCCGATGACGACTTCGAGCCCGAGCTCGACCCGGAACCCGAGCGCGAACTGCGGCGGCGCGAGCCCCCGCACCAGCCGCACGGTTCACACCAGTCCCACCAGCCTCTTCAGCCCCAAAGGGACGAATCGGTACGAGTGGTGCAGCCGTCCGTTCCGCGTGACCCGCTGCCCCATTCCGCTTCGCTGGGCGCGGAATCCGGGCGTCCGGCGCGGATCGCGCCCGTGGCGTCCATCACACAAGAACGTCAAAGCCTGGAGAAGAACGCACCGGTGATCATGCCCAAGGTCGTGTCCGAACGAGAGCCTTACCGGATCACCACGCTTCACCCCCGGACGTACAACGAGGCCCGTACCATCGGGGAACACTTCCGTGAGGGCACGCCGGTGATCATGAATCTCACTGAGATGGATGACACAGATGCGAAGCGACTTGTCGACTTTGCGGCCGGTTTGGTGTTTGGTCTTCACGGCAGCATCGAGCGGGTGACGCAGAAGGTGTTCCTGTTGTCGCCTGCTAACGTCGATGTCACGGCGGAGGACAAGGCCCGCATCGCAGAGGGCGGGTTCTTCAACCAGAGCTGAGACGCACGACCGGAACAGCGGTACCAGCAGCACGGAAACAGGGGAGAGGTAAGCGCGGATCATGAGCGTGGTTGGACAGGTTCTCTACATCGCGCTGATGTGCTTCCTCATCGTGCTGATCTTCCGGTTGGTCATGGACTACGTCTTCCAGTTCGCCCGCTCATGGCAGCCCGGCAAGGCGATGGTGGTCATTCTGGAGGCCACCTACACTGTCACTGATCCACCGCTCAAGCTTCTGCGGCGGGTCATCCCGCCGTTGCGTCTCGGGGGCGTGGCGCTCGACCTGTCCTTCTTCGTACTGATGATCATCGTGTACATCCTGATCACCGTCGTCAGGTCGGTGTTGGTGTGAACGATACGGTCTTGCCGAATGCCGACGACTACGTTGAGGTGAAGAGATGCCATTGACCCCCGAGGATGTGCGGAACAAGCAGTTCACGACCGTCCGCCTCCGAGAAGGCTATGACGAGGACGAGGTCGATGCCTTCCTCGACGAGGTCGAAGCCGAACTGACCCGCCTGCTCCGCGAGAACGAGGATCTGCGCGCCAAGCTGGCCGCTGCCACGCGCGCCGCTGCCCAGAACCAGCAGCAGGGCATGCGCAAGCCTCCGGAACAGGATCAGCAGCAGGGCATGCAGCAACAGGGCATGCCCCAGCAAGGCATGCCTCAGCAGCAGGGCATGCAGCAGCAGGGTATGCCGCAGGGCATGCGAGGTCCCGGCGGCCCGGTGCCCGCCGGCATATCGGGCCCGCCGCAGCAGCAGATGGGCGGCCCCATGGGCGGCCCGCCGCAACTGCCCAGCGGTGCTCCGCAGCTCCCGCCCGGCCCCGGTGGCCAGGGCGGCCCGCAGGGTCCCGGCCCGATGGGTCAGAACCCCATGGGCCAGAACCCCATGCAGGGCCAGATGGGCCAGGGCCCCATGGGCCAGGGTCCGATGCAGGGTCAGATGGGTCAGGGCGGCATGCCCGGCCAGATGCAGCAGATGCCCGGTCAGCAGATGCAGGGCCAGATGCAGCAGATGGGCGGCACCATGGGTGGCCCCATGGGCGGTCCCATGGGTGGCCCCCCGCAGATGGGCGGCCCCGGTCAGGGTCCCGGCGGCGACAGCGCCGCACGCGTTCTCTCGCTGGCCCAGCAGACCGCCGACCAGGCGATCGCCGAGGCCCGCTCCGAGGCCAACAAGATCGTCGGCGAGGCCCGCAGCCGTGCCGAGGGTCTGGAGCGCGACGCCCGTGCCAAGGCCGACGCCCTTGAGCGGGACGCGCAGGAGAAGCACCGCGTCGCGATGGGCTCCCTGGAGTCCGCCCGCGCCACGCTGGAGCGCAAGGTCGAGGATCTGCGTGGCTTCGAGCGCGAGTACCGCACCCGTCTGAAGTCCTACCTGGAGTCGCAGCTGCGTCAGCTGGAGACCCAGGCCGACGACTCGCTGGCCCCGCCGCGTACTCCGGCCACGGCCTCCCTGCCGCCGTCCCCGGCGCCCTCGATGGCTCCGGCCGGTGCCGGTGCCCCGTCGTACGGCGGCAACCAGGGCATGGGTGGCTCGGGCATGGGCGGTTCGGGTATGGGCGGTCCCGGCTCGGTCGGCCCGTCCTACGGCGGCCAGCAGCAGATGTCGCCGGCCATGACTCAGCCCATGGCTCCGGTGCGGCCGCAGGGCCCGTCTCCGATGGGTCAGGCACCTTCACCGATGCGCGGCTTCCTGATTGACGAGGACGACAACTGACGGCCTCTAGTACGCCTTAGGCGTCGGCGGCGTTCAGGGCGGGGCCCCGGATTTTTGATCCGGGGCCCCGCCCTTTTGCGTGGGCGGGGCCCCGGGGACAGGCGGCTGGCCGCTGCGGGCCGGTGGGGGCTGGTCGCGCCCCGCGGCGGAGCCGCAGATCGACACAGCCCCGCGCCCCTC